>CAKZSB010000031.1 GCA_937920585.1 uncultured Granulosicoccaceae bacterium
ATGTGTTTACCGGCTCGTGTGACTACCTGGTGATTACTACACTAGCGACAGCGCGTCGCGATTGCCCGATACCGCATCAAAAAAGAACCCCTTGTCTTTGGGGAAGTCGACCGACACCGTGCTGTGAATTTCAGCCTCGAAGTCACGCGGCATTTTGATTGTCATTGTGTCGTCGGCCAGGCTTAGCGTCACCAGTGTGTATTCACCGGTTTGCTCTGAGGTGAAAACGGTGGCGTCGAACAAGCCTGCGCCGGCTGATCCCACGGTTGAATCTTCAGGGCGAAAGCCCAGAACAGCTTTGCCGCTGCTGCCATTGCCGGATACCGGCAAGGCCATGCCGGTCGATTCGAATCGCTGGCTCGCAATGGAGCCATGGACAAAGTTCATCGGGGGTGAACCCATAAAACCTGCCACAAACAGCGTGGCTGGTTCGTCGTAGACTTCTCGCGGAGTGCCAAGCTGTTGCAGCACACCTTCATTCATGATCGCTACGCGATGGGCGAGTGTCATTGCCTCGATTTGATCATGGGTTACATAGATGGTGGTAGTGCCCAGGTCGTGCTGCATGTGCTTGAGTTCAGCGCGCATGTGACCGCGCAATTTGGCATCCAGATTGGACAGCGGTTCGTCCATTAAAAATGCATAGGGGCGGCGGATCATCGCGCGGCCGAGTGCGACGCGCTGTCGCTGACCACCGGATAACTCGCGGGGAAAGCGCGCCAGATAGTCTTCCATGTGAACCTGGGCTGCGGTGTCGCGCACGGCGGCGTCGACCTCGCTCGCCTTATAGCCTGCCACCTTCAGCGGAAAGCCAATATTTTCGGCCACAGTTTTGTGCGGGTAGAGTGCATACGACTGAAACACCATGGCGATATCGCGGTACTTGGGCAGTACACGCGTGATGTCGTTGCCGCCCAGTTCGATTGTACCCGTGTCAACGGTTTCCAGCCCGGCAATCATGCGAAGCGCGGTAGTTTTTCCGCAACCGGAGGGGCCCAGCAATACCAGAAATTCACCGGGCTCAACTTCCAGATCGAGGTCTTTCACCACATGCACTTTGCCGAACGATTTGTTCAGCTTGCGCAGTGAAAGTCGCTTGGCGGTGTCTGTGGATGGATTGCCTGTTTGCACCTTGTCTCTATCCTTTAACCGCGCCGAGTAGTACGCCTTTGCTGATAAAACGCTGCAGCAGAATGGCCATGAATACAACCGGAATAATCATGATCACGATCACCACGCACATGCTCCACCACAATATACCGCGCTCACCTGCATTCATGGCCGACACCAGGATCGGGATGGTCTGCGCTTTGGAGGTCGATAGAAAAACGGCCAGAATATATTCGTTCCAGGCCAGTATCAGAATCAGCAGGGTAGTCGCGGCCAAACCGGGCTTTGCCAATGGCAGCACGATCTCCCAGAAGGTGCGAAAGCGGCTGGCGCCATCGAGCTGGGCGCTTTCTTCCAGTTCAATCGGAATGCTGTTCATAAAGTCATACATCAACCAGATCACGATCGGCAGATTGACGACAGTATAGGTAAGAATAAGTGCCAGATGAGTATCGAGCATGCGCAGGTTCTGAAACATCATATAGATCGGCACGACGGTGACGATCGGCGGCAAAATCCGCTGCGATATCATCCAGAACAGAATATCCCCGTTGCCGACCGATCTGGTGAAGTAACGGCCGATGCTTTTTACCAGGAAGAACCAGATCGCCACGGCGACGGCGATCGAGATTTTCCAGTCAACGCCGTATTTCCACACGGTGTAGCACCCGGCGATCATCGCCAGTACGAAAATCAGGATGTTGCCGAATTTGGGTTTATAGCTGATGCGGGCCAGCGCGTAGGCGGCCATTGATCCGACGATAATGCAAAGCAGCGTAGACAACAGCGCAATGATGATTGAATTGATATACGAGCGCAGTGTGTCTTCGTAGTCGATCACCAACAACTCGCGCCAGGCATGCAAGCTGGGTTGAAAATCGATCCACGGCAGATAGACCGGGCCGCTGTTGACATCGACGGCCGATTTCACTGAAGTGATTAATACCCAGTACAAGGGAAACAACACTACCAGTGACCATACCAGCAGCAAGCCGTATACAAAAAGTGCAGTACCGGGCGCCATCTTGCCAATGGCCGGTGCCTCGAAAAGGCGATTCAGGATGGAACGTTGCTGGAGATTAGGCATCAGGTTGGGTTGTTCCTGAGTCTGCCGATGACGACATAGTTGAAGAACGAGACACACAAAACCACGGTGACGAAAAGCAACAGATAGGCGATCGCCGCGGACTGTCCCAGATCCAGTGAGCGCCAGGCAAAATACGAATGCAGCGACATCGATTCGGTGGCGATTCCAGGGCCGCCTGCGGTCATGATGTTGGGCAGATCAACCAGCTTGAAAGCCTCGATCAGGCGAATCAGCATCACTGTTGCAGCCACCGGCAACAACTGCGGCCAGGTGATTTCACGAAAGATTTGCCAGCCGCTGGCGCCGTCTACCTGTGCGGCCTCCTGGTGGTCTTTGGGAATGTTCTCGATGGCTGCCAGCAGGATGATGAAAACAAACGGTATCCATTGCCATGAATCGCCGATCACAATGAATACCCGTGCGGCCCATGGATCGGTTGACCAGGAAAAATCACCCAGTCCAAACCATTGCCACAGCGGCGAGAACGGGCCCTTGCTGGTGTCTGCCAGCATGCGAAAGGCGTAGCCGATGCCGATCGGCGTGATCATCAGCGGAATGAAAAATATCACCCGAAAAAACGTGCGCCCGTGGATCGGCTGTGCGCATAAAAGTGCCAGCCCCAGGCCGATCGCAAATTGCGTACTGCAGCCGGCAAACACATAGAAGAGCGTGACGCCCAGCGTGCCGAACTGATGGCCACTGAGCAGGGTGGCACAAAATAGCAGCGCCAGGCCAAAGAACATCAGCGCGCTGATGATGCGGCCGATAAAGCCCAGCCACCAGAACTGGCGCCGGCAATAGCGATACAGCCAGTATATCAGCGCGATGCCCACTGCGATGGCAACCACCCAGCCAAACAGGCTCATGCCTTTGAAGGTGCCGAGAAAATGAAATTGCTCGGAACCAAAGAATTGTTTTTCGAAGTTGCGAAAGCCGACCCAGCGCACTTGATAGCTGCCGGCGCGCAGGCGAAAGCGCGAGAACGCAATAATGAGAGAGGCGACCAGCGGAAAGATCGAAAAGATCAGGATCAGCAGAACGGCCGGGGTAATAAAGAGCGTGCTTGACTGTTGGTCGAGCCACTCGCTGAAGCGGGCCGAACGGCTGCGGGGAGGGTTAGTCATGGTTGGCGGGCAACCGGGTTAAAAAAACCATCGGGCCTTTCACTAAGAGAAAGGCCCGAAATATCGCAGCTTTGAATAGCACCTGGGGTGAGCGTGCTAGTTTGTGATACCGAGTGAAGCCTTGTACATGCTCTTCTGGCTATCTCGACCGAAGTCCTCAGTGATCTCTTCCCAGCCTTCCTCGATGTTTGCCACGGCTTCAGCGGCAGTGATTTCATCGGCAAGGAAACGGGCCAGTTCGCGATCGAGTACCACACCCTGGTATTGCGCAGTGCCAGGAATGCGCAGATCCGAGGCCATGTTC
Organism: uncultured Granulosicoccaceae bacterium; assembly: GCA_937920585.1. GTDB lineage: Bacteria > Pseudomonadota > Gammaproteobacteria > Granulosicoccales > Granulosicoccaceae > CAKZSB01. The sequence goes on from CAKZSB010000031.1 coordinate 3,626, forward strand.
GGATTGTTCAGGCTATCCTTGATTGCACCGAGGTAGTTATCGGCGAACTCGGGGCTGAAACCGGCTTCAATCCACAGGTCGGGGTTGTCGAGTTGAGAGTTGCGATAGGGGTTGTAGCCCGTCCAGCCCATGGTCACATCAACATTCGATTGCTCGGGCTGATTCATATACGAAAGGAATGCATAGGCGGCTTTCTTCACGTCGTCATCGGCCTTTTTGTTGATCGCACCAGACCAGCCACCAAACGCTGCGAACGGGCTGATGTTAATGCCGTCGATCGCGTGCGGGCAGCGCTCGGCGTCGCAGTCGACCAGCTTGCCAGTCTCGCGATCGAGCACGCGTGACGTGCCGGGCATCGGCGTGGCACCCATTTTGTCTTTGATCGCAGCGCCCGATTCGTCGATCGACAGCGGGCCGATATCACCCCAGTCGATCGCCAGTGCGCAGCGTCCGCTTTGAACCAGCGCGCGAGTGTCACCTATATCCTGATTCAGCTCGTCGGGCGGGCCGAATTCGCCCGTCGCTTTATACACGTTGAGCGCTTCGATCCAGGCTTCGTTGTTGATCAGCGGCTTCATGGTTTCGGTGTCGAAAAAGAAGCCCTGGCCGGTGCCTTGCGTCTGGCTGAATGCAGCGGCAACCGACATGATCGCAAAGTAGGATTGCGCGTTGCGTTTTTTGAAGATGCAGGAGCCGTAGTCGGCCTCACCATCGCCGTTCAGGTCTTTGCCGTGTGTGGCCTTGGCAGCCTCCATGTACTCTGCCCAGTTGCGCGGTGGCTTCAGTCCCATTTCGTCAAAGATATCGCGGCGGTAGTAAAGCATTTGAAAATCACCATCGATGGTGATCAGCTTTGTTTTGCCACCGATCTTCTGATTGAACTCGCGAAAGAACGGTGCGATGTCATCGAACTGCAGTTTTTCGTCTGCTTCGACGTAAGGGGTGAGATCTTCGATCAAGTCCCCGTCGGCCAGTTCAACCGCCCAGCCCGATGCAAATACGCCGACATCGATTGAGTTGGTACCAGTGGCCCAATCGGTGAGGATTTTCTGGAATAGCTCGGCAAACGGTACTTCGTTAACACGAATTTTTGCGCCGGTCATTTCGGTAAATTCTTCGCCGCGATCAACCAGTCGTTGCGCGATGACAGGGCCGGGGCGAGTGAGTATGTTGATTTCGATGCCGTCGAACTCGGCCGCGTGCAGCGGTGTGCTGGCGGCTGATGCGGCAAGTGCGGTCGCACCTATCAAAGCAGTAAGCGGGTTTTTGTTCAGACGCATGGGTTCCTCCAACGGACGTATGAGTCGCGTTCATTCTAAACTGCTTGCACCGCAACTGTAACTATTTTTAGTGCCGTTTCGAACCCGCAGTACAAAGGGTTTCATCCGTTGCTGGTAATATGGCGGGCGACAAACAGTCGATTTCAGAGAGCATCAGTTATGTCTGTCGATTCACCCGCCTGGCCACCTTTGCCTGTTCCGCCTGACGGTGCCCCTAATATACTCATTGCGATGCTCGATGATGTCGGCTTCGCAGACTTCGGCTGTTTTGGCGCTGAAATCCAAACCCCGACAATCGATCGCCTGGCGGGCAACGGTTTGCGCTTTACCGGATTTCATACCACCGCCATGTGCTCGACCACACGCGCATCGCTACTGACCGGTCGCAACCACCACTCGGTGGGAATGGGGTGTCTGGCAAATTTTGATTCCGGTTACCCTGGCTATCGCGGCAAGATCAGCAGCGACGCAGCAACGATCGCGGAACTGCTTCGGCCAACGGGTTATCGCAACTACTATGTTGGCAAGTGGCACGTCACACCGCTGACACAATCCGGCCCGACCGGACCGTTCGATGGCTGGCCACTGGGGCGTGGCTTCGACCGTTTCTATGGATTTCTGGATGCCGAGACCGATCAATACTCGCCGGAGCTCGTTCGCGATAACAGCCAGGTGCAAGCTCCTGGTGACTACTCAACCGGTTATCATCTGACCGAAGATCTGATCGATAACACCATCGAATACCTGCAGGCGCATCACGCCGCAATACCCGATATCCCCTGGTTGGCGATGCTCATGCCCGGCGCCTGTCACGCGCCGCATCAGGCGCCACGGGAACTGATCGATAAATACGTATCGGTCTTTGCCAGGGGTTGGGATCAAACGCGCGCCGATCGACTGGCCAGGCAGATTGAGCTGGGCATCGTACCGCCCGGCACCGAGCTGCCCGAACGCAATGATGCGGTACAGCCCTGGGATGCTCACAGCGCCGATGAACAAAGACTGTTTACCCGCCTGGCCGCAGCCTATGCGGCAATGCTGGAACATTTCGATCAGCACCTGGCGCGACTGGTCAATTGGCTGGAAGCCTCCGGCCAGCTCGACAACACCCTGATTATGGTGCTCTCCGACAATGGCGCCAGTCAGGAAGGCGGGCCGCAGGGGTTTGTCAATGCCATGGGGCCGTACAACGGGCAGGCCGAAAGAATGAGCGACAAGATCGCCCGAATCGATGACATCGGCGGCCCGGATACCCATTCCAACTTTCCGTGGGGCTGGGCGATGGCCTCCAACACACCACTCAGGCGATACAAGCAGAATACCCATGGCGGCGGGATTCGCGATCCGCTGGTGCTGCACTGGCCGGCGCTGGTGTCGCGCGGGCTGAAAGATCCGGGTGGCCTGCGCCACCAGTTTTGCCATGTGCAGGATCTGGTGCCAACCGTGCTGGAAATGGTCGGCATACCCGTACCCGATTCACTCGAGGGTACCAGTTTCAATTCAGCTATCGTCGATCCGAATGCGCGAACCGGCAAAGAGATCCAGCATTTCGAAATGTTTGGCCATCGCGGAATCTGGCAGCGTGGATACAAGGCCGTGGCCTTTCATCCGCCGGGAACCACCTTCGACGACGATACCTGGGAGCTCTATCACCTCGATACGGATTTTAATGAACGGCACGATCTGGCCGCCGCCGAGCCCGATCGTCTAAACGAACTCATTGCGCTGTGGTGGCAGGAAGCCGAAAAATACCAGGTGTTGCCGCTGGACGATGCATTTGCCCAGCGCTTTGCCGCCAATGCCGAGCGTTTTCGCGCCGGCCGCACCCGCTACACATTCTGGCGAGGCATGGGGCATATCCCCTCCGAGGTCGCGCCAGACCTGCGCAGCCGCAGCTACGAGATTACCGCGCACGTCACAATCAACCACAACTCGGATCATGGCGTGTTGATTGCACACGGCGATGCGACCAGTGGTTATTCGCTATTTGTCCGTGATCGCCGCCTGGTGCACGACATGAATATCGGTGGGGTACACCAGACTCTGGTATCAGAGACAGAAATACCTGTGGGCGAATGCACCCTCGGTTTTCGTATGCAGCGCACCGCAGTGGCAGACGCATTCCCGCAGGGCAAAGGTAGTCTGTTGATCAACGGTGTGCCCGCCGGTGAAATGCACACTGACCGAATCTTCTGGCTGATGATCTCCTGGTCCGGGCTCGATATCGGTTTCGACCGCGGCACGACCGTCTGCGATTACGATGGCAGTGGCACTTTTATCGGCCCGAACCGATTCACCGGTGATTTAACAAAGGTAGAGGTCATCCTCGGCAATGATCAGAACGTCGATTACAACAAAGCAGCCGTGGTCTGGGTGGCGCGCGAATAGCCGCACCGATCCCCATCATCATTGCGGAACCAGGTAGTCATGACGACACGCCGTATCACACTGCCACCCTTGCCGGCACTTATCGCGTTTGAAGCTGCCGCCAGGCATCTCAGTTTCAAGAACGCCTCCGAGGAATTGCAGGTAACCCCCAGTGCAGTGAGCCAGCATATAAAAAATCTCGAAAGCGAGCTCGGTACTTCATTGTTCAGTCGTCGTAACCGAGCCGTTGAACTCACCGCACAGGGCCAACACCTGCACGAAGTACTGCGCGGCAGCCTCACGCAAGTCGCCGCCGCGCTCGACGAAATTCGCGATAGCGAAAACAGACGTCCGGTCACCATACATGCGACTACTGCGATGTCAGCACTGTGGCTGACCCCGCGTTTGTCTGCGTTTTGGAAAGAGCACAGCGACATCGCCGTCAACCAGCACGTATCAGATCTCCCGCCCCCGCGCGGTGAAACTTTCGACCTGCAAATCTGGTACGGCGCAGCGCCGATGAACGACCCGCGTTATCAATTGCTGTTTCGCGATAAAATGGTGCCTGTGTGCAGCCCCGGATTTCAAAAGCAAGCCGGCATCGACAGTCTTGAAACACTTGCCGCGCAACCATTGATACATCTCGATGCCACCACCGACTGGACCAACTGGCAGGCCTTTTTCAACGCCCATGATTTCAAGGGCGAAATCGGAAATGGTCCCAGTGTGAACAACTATTCTATCGCCGTGCAATCAGCGCGTGATTCGGTGGGGGTTTTACTGGGCTGGGAGAAACTGCTCGCGCCGTTGATCAAGCGTGGGTTGCTTGTTGCGCTCGATGAGTTCAGTTTGCCGGCGCCCGGGAGTTTCTATCTTGTTTCGCCGCATAGCGAGCCGCTGCGGGATAGCGGGCGCAGTGCCCGAGTGTTGCATGACTGGTTGATTACCAGATAATTCCTTTTGGCGGCCACCGTGTCCGTTGCAAGTGCCCGATCAATCCGGCGGCTGGCAGGCGCTAAGGATTGTGCAGTTATTGTGCACATCCAACGTGGCAGCCAGGTTACAGACAGCCGCAGCGAAGTTGAATGCCAGGTGGTTCAGTCGAACGTTATTAATGGCGCAATCGTGCAAGCGGGCTGGGCCACAATAACAATAGTGCGACTTTTAGTACAGTAAATCTTAACCGGCAGTCAAAACGTCTGTCCAGATTCGCCTTGTCTGATTGCCCCGTGTTTATGCAGGTGCGAGATGGTCGGCGCCAGAAGTCCGAATTACCCGTATCTTATATTTCCTGCATCGGATATGTGAAAAGGAATCTAAATCGTTTATGCCGGGGTTAAAGTCAGCGAACCTTGAGCCGATTCGATAACGACACGTTAAAAAACTGTGTCGTCAATGAACACAGCGCCACTAGCTTGAGTGACCCTTGAGGGCCGAAGTGTTTGCAATGGACACTGAGCAAAAAGCAGGGAATGCGATCTCATTAGCACATCAGAGGCGTCTTAAGCCGGTAGGCGAGATCGACGACTACGGGTTTCTGCTTATTAACATGTGCAACGTCACCAGGACTTACGGGCTACAGGCGTTACACAAGTATCTAAATCGAATAATATGTATGCATTTTCCAGTTTAAGTAAAAATCTCATTGCGGTGAGCCTTGTATCCGCTTTGCTGGTAATCTGGCTCGGCAGCAGATATTGGTCTGATGCGCGCAATCAGTTTTCCGGAGCCAGTCAGCTTGAGTTATCCGTTGCCCCGGAAACCACACTGTTCGACATCGCAGCCAGCCTGGATCGTGAACGTTCAGCCGTGCAGCATGCTCTGGTTGGTGCCGAGCGATTCAAGGGTGATTTGAACCATCTGCGAGCGCTTGCCAGTCAGTCGAAATCGTTATTTGAAAGACTGTTGGAGGAAATAGAAACTTTCCGCGCCGTGGATTCGGCGGAAAACAGAACTCGATATAGCGATGAAACAATCGATCACGTGATTGCTGAATTGAAGGACAAATTCAAAAGAACTTCGATCGCCCGATCGGTTGTCGCCGGGCAACTCTATTTGCAGATCATTGAGCGGGACGACTCAGCGCGGATGCGACTCTTCGATGCGCACGGCAATTCTATTAAATCGGTTAACAACCTGAGGCAACGCCTGCGTTCATATCCCGAGCGAAATTTTATCGGTGTGCTGGATGCGAATGACATCAAGGATTCTATCTGGACGCTGAGGGAGTCTGTCAATCAGACAAACAGCCTGATCGCTAGTGTGCAGGCTAAATACCAGAACTCGACCGCTTCCAGAATCAACCGGGAAAACCTCACGTTACGACTGCTGCAAAACCATGATCGCGTGATTCAGGCGCTATCCGATCTTGAGGAGCGTTTAAGATCCGGGAAAGTCGGCGGTATAAGCCGTGAAGCTGTGAAGGAGCTAAAAGGCTACTACTGGAAAGAATACTACTCCGTGGTCAAGCAAGTCATCCATGGCACTCGAAGTTTTAGCAGCATGGCTGAAAGCTTGTCCGCGTGGCCGCTAAAGTCAGAACAGATTGGTCGGTACATAAATGCGATGGAAAAGGTTGCCCTGCGCAACACGCTGTCAACAGCATCAGCTATAAAGCGTGAAGCTACTATTACAATGATCGCCAATACTTTTCTCATATTTCTTTGTATGTTGATGGCGTACGCTACACTGAAAATCGCACGAAAGATTCAATACCAGTCTAATCATGACGACCTGACCGACATCCCCAATCGTCGTTATTTCAAAAACTCACTGAAATTACTGCAGAATAAGACTGACCTTTCCGCGCACGAGAAACTGGTGCTGATGACGCTCGATCTGGATGGATTCAAGTCTGTTAACGACACAATGGGGCATATCGCCGGTGACACTCTGTTAAAGCAAGTGGCCGCGCGTCTCAATTCAATCAGAACCGGAAACATGATTCTGGCTCGTATGGGGGGAGATGAATTTTCTTTAGTGTACCGCACGAACAACGCTACCGACGCCTATCAGGTTGCCTGCAAAATCCGAGAAGTGTTTGTTCGCCCGTTCAATATCGACAACGGACTTGTGAACATTGGTACCAGCATTGGATACAGCGTGTTTCCGGACGACGCAGATACGATAGAGGAACTACAGATTACTGCAGATTTTGCGATGTTCAGTGCGAAGCAGTCGCCGGGTAAGTCGATTCAGCCATTTGAACGCGAAGTCGCTACTCAGTACAGACACCGCATGCAGATCGAGAAAGAGCTGGTACGAGCGATCAGTAATAGCGAACTCGAACTGCACTATCAGCCACAGGTTAATCTGGCACGGGGAACCGTGGGTTCGGTGGAAGCGCTGGTTCGCTGGAATCATCCACAGAGGGGCACCATCCCGCCCAACGAGTTCATTACGATCGCAGAGGATGCCGGGCTAATGCCGCGGCTGGGCAGTTGGGTGCTTGATGCGGCGTGCAGGCAGGCAGCTGTTTGGCGCAATACACCGTTATCTCCGATCAGAATCGCGGTCAACGTGTCATTGCATCAGGTGATGCAGAACGACTTCGTTCGGCAGGTAGTCGCTGTCACCGAGTATCACGGTATTCCCGCAGACATGCTGGAACTGGAAATCACAGAAAGTGTTGTGATGTCAGATATCAGCCGAATCGCTGAATGCCTGAAGGAACTGAAGCGGCTTGGTTTCAGAATAGCGCTGGATGACTTTGGCACCGGGCATTCATCATTGAGCCAACTCCAGAATCTGCCATTGGATACGTTAAAGATCGATCGGTCGTTTATAAGCAAACTGGATGGCGACTCTGGCAACGTGAAGTCAGTTACTGCGACCATTGCATCGATTGCCGAAATCTACGGCCTGGAGACGGTAGCGGAGGGCATTGAAACCGACGGTCAACTGGCTGAAGTAAACAACCTGGGAATCGATATCGCGCAGGGATTTTTGTACTCCAGGCCTCTTCCCGTCAACGAGATACCGGATGCGGTTGCCGCTATCACAAGCTTCCTGAATGACAACCGAAAATCGGCCTGATCCTCTATTGCCATGAGCTTCCCGACCCGCCGGTAATTGCCCGTCGTCGATAAAGGGCGCGAATAATTGGCTGGCGCCGGTGTGGCGTTAATCCGGGCATCGAGGCTGCGAAAGAGCGGGGTGGGGCCGCATGGTATGTCGCGGGGGGGTTGCCCCGGATGGTTAATGTCGAAACCCGACGGTGTGAACAGCGTCGCATTCTGAAAGTATGCATACAAGCACACTATAACGATTTAAGTCGAGCCACTTTTTTGGGTGTGGCTGGGCGTCCTGATCGGATACTTTCAGAGGTGTTTTTATGAGTACTATGGTTCCAAGGACCGCACTGGTCGCGGCATTGTTGACGCTGACACAGGCATCCGTTGCTTCGACCGAGCTACCCGGCGCAGAAGGCGTGTTGCTCGACATATCCGTCGTAGATCCGCGGAACAGCAAAAGCGATGCCGCAGGTGATACCGATGCAGGATCAGCCAGTTCGGTCGATTCGTACGCAATTACAACCGCATCCGGGAATCCCGTATCGGCAGGCGAGCAGCCGGTAACAACCACGCTACCAAAAACCCCTCAACGCAAAGCAGCTGTACCAGCGAATGCTGTTGCGATCCCTGCACCTACACCCGCCGTTTCCGTGCCAGCTCCGGAAACCGTGCGTGTAAGTGCACCGGCGCCTGTCGTGGCTGCGCCGGTCAAAGTTGCGCCAAAGACAAAAAAGGCGGTCGAGGTCTCTGCGTCTACAGAGACTGAAAGTTCAAAGGATTCTGTGCTGCAGGCGATCGTCGATGTGATGCGCCCGAAGGAACAGGTTGCAGCACTGGAAAACGACCGTCTGTCAATCTACCTCAGCGAGAAGGTTGCCTTTGCGCAGTATGAGAAGAGCGCAGAGCGGTTTGATCTGGAGCGAGCTCGCACGCACATGGGCTTTTTGTATAGTGAAGAGAGAGATACGATATTTCAGGGTGGGTTGGCTCTGGATACGTCGTTCACGAATGCACTCAGATTTTCATTCGGAACCCGGGCCTATGTGGCGTTGCTCAGCGAGGAGAATACCGATGTATTTGCCGGGTCCTTTGGTGTCGAAACCGCTTATAAACTGCCAGTGCAAAGCATGCCGCTTGAGTTCGGAGCCAGCCTGTACTACGCGCCTGATATCCTGACTTTCGGCCTCAGCGATCGAATCATCGATGCACAGGTTGACGTAACACTGCCGATCCGTTCCCAGCTGTCTGTGTTTGGCGGCATCAGGCTGCTGCAGGTCGATACCCGGCCAGATGATCGTGAAGTCGACAATCGGGTGCATCTGGGAATGCGTTGGGACTTTCTGTAGTAGAAAACAACTATTGCCACTCGGGCAATGGTCTGGCACTTCAAAGCCCTGCGTCTGGCAGGGCTTTAAACCTTCCTCTCTGACACAACCTGCCTGATCAACTAGCACGCAAAAGAGTGGGCGTGATCGATGTTGGCCTCATTTACTCCTACACAAAGTATCTACGGGATAACCGTAATGGTCAGTGTTTTCGAGCGAATCGCGTCAATGCCCCCACCGGCGAATCGGTCATCCAGTTCGCCGTAGCTTCTACGATGAATTTCCATCTCTACCGGACAGGGCTCTCCGTTTATTATCGGTTGTGGGCCGCGCGCATTCAGAATGTCGGTAACAGTGGTGGTATGCGTGCCGTTATCGTCAACTGTATATGTGCGCACGTCATCCAGAGGGGAGCTGTCATCACCCACTGGTTTGCAGTTAAAGGTATAGGTTATGGCAATAGGGTTCCCCGGGTCCGATGGTGACCACGAAGCGGTGACGCTGTCGCCCGTCCGGAAAGTTTCATCCTGAACAGGCGCACTAATCTCGAAACGGGCCGGCAAGACCACGGTGGAGGTGGCGGCGTCAGGATCATTGTCGCGTAGTAGCGCGACTGTCATCTCCGCACCGCCATCGGAACTGTTGAGTACCCCTGTATATCTATTTGTATCGAGTCTTACGAGCCTAACGGTTTCTCCGCCCAGTGTTGCACTCAGTTCATCTCCAGCTGACAGAACAATTGAACCAGCGCCAATCCCGACGCCATTTCTGAGAAGTGTTGTGACAGTAGTCGTGCTGTCTTGTGCGATTACTTCTGTGTCCGCATTGATGTTTGTCGTAGGAATATTTTTGGAATCAACCTGTGTACAGCCACTGGTGATTGCCAAGGAGACAAAAAATGTACTGCGTGCCCTGTACGTCATTGAAACTTGCCTTAATCGATTTTTTGATCTGCCATTCAGCAGGCAGCCACGGATTTAACCAGATAGAAAAGTACGGCTATATTACCTGAATGATATTTAGAGGCCAGGCTTGCAAAATGCATGAATATAGGCTGTTCCAGGAATTTTCGGTTTGCTGTGGGCTTTACGATGCAATGCTCGGCGAAAGAACTTTGGTATAGTGGAAATCGATAGATTGAAATCCGATAACCGCGGCTGAACTGCGGGGCAGGAAATTCGATGTGGTCGGGTAAATACAGGGGCTACGTTGGTGTCATTTTCTGATGATGGGTACGAGTTGGTCTACCCGTTTCTTACTCAAGCGGAACTAAAAAAACTGGACGCTGAGATTGGCTCTCCCGATTTGCCTCGCAGCATCGGTGGTATTCGCAATGCGCAAGCGAAGTTTCCATGCATCGCTGCTCTTTCAACATCAAAACGTATATTAGATCAGGCGGCGTGCTATCTCCAGTCTGAACCACAGCTGGTACGGGCTATTCTCTTCAACAAAACTCAAGATAATAACTGGCTGGTTCCGTGGCATCAGGACAGGACTGTAGCGGTGTCTGCAAAGTTTAATGCGCAGGGTTGGGGCCCATGGAGTGAAAAAGATGGCGTGTTGCATGTACAGCCGCCTCTGGAAGTGCTGAATTCTATGGTTACCTTGCGTGTACATGTAGATGACGCAACAGAGAAAAATGGCTGTTTATCCGTGGTGCCTGCCAGTCATGGCTACGGTGTACTTACTCAACAGGAAATAGTAGAACGTTCTGGTTCGTTTGTTCCGGCTCTGTGTAAGGCGCCAGCGGGCTCGGTTCTGGCAATGCGGCCGCATTTGTTACATGCATCAGCTAAAGGTGCTGAGCCTGCATTGAGGCGAGTGGTGCATCTTGAGTACAGTGACTACAAGTTACCATTCGGTGTCTGCTGGGGCGACAGCGTATAACGCTGGCGGATAGTGCAGGCTGAGAACCCGTATCCGGCAGCTACAGGGCACCTGTACTATATATCACACTTGTTGCCGCAGTAAGCTTGTCTTCGAAGACCAGGGCCGGATTGTCGCGTCCTGTCAGTATTCGATTGCGAGGTCTTCGTTGCCAGGGTTGTAGAGAAGTGAGGATAGTTTCATGAAGCCGATGTTAGTCATCAACGTGCTGCCTTGGTTGTGCGTTGGTGTTCGGTGTTTTCACGCTGGTGTTCTCCTTTGGGGATTGGCGTCAGTTTGGCGTAGTTGTTTTTATGGGGTTGTTCGTCGGGCTCGTGAGAGCACCTGAGTTGGTGCCAGACGCGTTTT
>CAKZSB010000032.1 GCA_937920585.1 uncultured Granulosicoccaceae bacterium
TCGTCGCTCTCGATGGTGTCATCGGCTGGTAAATCGACATTAAACTGCAGGCTGTGATTCGAAACAAAAATACCGTGCATCACAAACGGCAAGCTGCCCGGTGTGTGAACGGTCAGGCGGTCGGTGGCCAGGTCCCGGTTCCAGTAAACTGTGCCATAGCGCTGAAACTCGGCGCTTCCATCGCGCCTGAACACAATCTGATCATCGAGCGCGAGCATCGAACTCGTGACACTACAAAACCATGTGCCGCCGGATGCGTAGAGTGGCTGCGCAATATCGCTCGCTGCATCGCTCGCCGCCGTTGGAACAGGATCATCTGCCTGCAGCGTGCTGTTGTTACTGACACTTCCAAGCACCAGGTCACCATCGCTGCCTGTGCAGGCAGCTAACAGTAGTTGCACCCCTGCCACGAGAGAGAGTTTGCCTGTCAGGCGCAGACTGGCGCGAATCGATTGTCGGTTTCTGAACAACATGCATTGAGCTTAGCTCAACACTGTTAGTATTCCAGCCGGGTATCGAGCACTGTTGTGTCACAGACACCCGACTCACTCGTGCCACACAAAAACGCTGCAAGAAGCACTATGAACTCAAAAAAACTCATCCATACCGTGAGCTGCCATGCCGAGGGCGAAGTTGGCGATGTGATCGTCGGCGGGGTGCGACCGCCCCCGGGCGACAGCGTCTGGGAGCAATCCCGTTTTATTGCAACGGATGGCGAGCTGCGTAACTTTATGCTGAACGAGCCTCGCGGCGGCGTATTCCGACACGTTAATCTGCTGGTGCCGGCCAAACATCCGGAGGCCGATATGGGCTGGATTATCATGGAACCGGAAGACACGCCACCGATGTCCGGCTCGAACAGCATGTGTGTATCGACGGTTATTCTGGAGACGGGCATCTGCCAGATGCAGGAACCGCTAACCGAGCTGACACTCGAGGCACCCGGCGGGCTTGTGAGGGTTAAAGCAGAGTGTGATAACGGCCGCGTGCAACGGGTATGGGTGCGCAACGTGCCGTCGTTTGTCGACCAGGCACAGGTGTCACTGGAGGTGCCGGGACATGGCAGCGTGGTGGTTGATACCGTTTACGGCGGCGATTCTTTTGTGATGGTCAATGCGGCTGACTTTGGATTCGCCATTGTCGAAGACGAAGCGCGCGATATCGCAGAGCTCGGTATACAAATCACGCGCGCAGCCAATGAGCAACTGACCTTTCACCATCCGCTCAATGCAGACTGGACACATCATTCGTTTTGCCAGTTCATGGCGCCGGTTAGCCAGGATGGCGAGGGCTTGCGCGGCCGCAGTGCGGTGGCGATTCAACCGGGCAAGCTCGATCGATCACCCTGCGGCACCGGCTGCTCGGCACGAATGGCGCTGATGCATTCGCGCGGCGAAATTGCGCCGCAGCAAACCTTTGTGGGCGAATCAATCATCGGCTCGGAATTCGTGTGCCACATCGACGGCACAACACAGGTTGCTGATAAACCCGCGATCTCGCCGGTGATCAGTGGGCGGGCGTGGATCACCGGCACCCACCAGCATATGCTGGATGCACAGGATCCCTGGCCCGGTGGCTACAAATTGACTGATACGTGGGGCTTCAAGCAATAGCCCCCATCGCGCACTGGCAAGTGCGAAAAGGCCGCTATAATAGGCTCCATTCAAGCCGCCGCTGACAGGGCATTAACATGGTCACTTCAATCATTCTGATTCGCGCCAAACGCGGCACCGTCAAGGCGCTGGCCGAAGATCTGGCATCGCGCAAGGCCATTTCCGAGGTCTATTCGGTCAGTGGCAGTTACGACCTTGTAGCAGTGGCCCGAGTGGAGTCCAACGATGCACTGGCCGAACTAGTCACCAGCGAACTGGCAACTTTCGACAACATCACCCACACCGAAACCATGCTGGCGTTTCGCGCCTTTTCACGCCACGACCTGCAATCAATGTTCTCGATCGGCATGGACTGATCCGCACAGTTAAAAACACACAACCAGCCCCGAATGATGCGCGCTCGACGCGCAGCCATTTCGCATTTACACCCCGTTTACAGTGTAATCACTGAGCCTTTGGCTATAATTTCAGTGAACATTGTTGCCAATGGGTACGTCGCTAATTCGCACGGGCAGCATCCAGTTGGCTCGGCAGACCGATCGTTGCGGCATCAACGCAATTTGATCTACGGCAAGCTCCACCCTTTGGGCGACGACAGATTTGAATTATTTCAACCACACCGCTGTAAAAGTGATTCTCCCATTGCTGGTGCTCGCTATTGCGTTTGTCATCGGCCGCGGGCTCATCGCCAATAAACCCGAACCTGTCAGTCGCCCGAATTTTAAGTCTGTTACCAGCATTAATGCGACGCGGGTGACGAAGTCAGACTATCAGGTAACGCTGAAAACCCAGGGCACCGTTGGCGCTGCACGCCAGGGCTCACTGATCGCTCAGGTGCGCGGCACGGTAACCGAGGTTTCTGCCAATTTCGTCAGTGGCGGGTTTTTCGAGCAGGGCGAAACCCTGCTGCAGCTGGACCCGCGAGACTACGAAATCGCTTTGACCATGGCCAAAGCAACCCGCGCTCAGGCACAGGCGGCACTGGAAGAGGAAAATGCTCGCTCCGAGCAGGCCGCGCTGGACTGGAAGCGCCTCGGTCGCAAGGGCAAGCCCTCCAGCCTGACGCTGCGCGAACCGCAACTGGCTTCGGCCACGGCGTTGCTGGCCAGCGCCGATGCACAGATTCAACGCGCTGAACTGGATCTTGAGCGAACTCGAATCGTGGCTCCTTACCGCGGCAGAATCGCCAGTCACTCCGCAGACCTGGGCCAGTTTGTGACCGCCGGTGCGGCGCTTGCCGAAATCTATTCTGTCGACAGGGCCGAGGTTCGGCTGCCGTTGAGCAATCAGCAACTGGGTTATCTGACCCTGCCCGGCAGAAATGCACTGGGCGAACCGGTTCGGGCAGTGTTGTCTGCTTCACTCGGCGAACAGCGCTACAACTGGCAAGCCGAGATCGTGCGAACCGACGGCACCATCGATCCAAACAGCCGGCAGCTGTTTGCCATCGCCTCGATCGAGCAACCCTACGACAGCGGCGACAAACCACCCCTTCGCGTCGGGCAATATGTGCAAGCTGACATTAGTGGCGCGGTGCTGAGCGATGTCGTGGTGATTCCCCGCTCGGCGCTGCGCGAGGATCGCGAAGTGCTGGTAGTCGACGACACCAACACCCTGCAGCGGCGAAATGTGGAAGTGCGCTGGAAAGATGCCGAAGTTGCGGTGATTGGAGAGGGCCTGGAAGAAGGTGAAATCATCAGCCTGACATCACTCGGCACGGTGGTTAACGGCACACGCGTTAATGCCACTGTCGACGGTGTTCCTGCTAAAAGCGAACGCGGTGGCAACAACGCTGCCGCCGGTGGCATGCCGGAACGGCTGAAAAAACTTAAAGCACTGATCGATTCAGGCGGGGAAATACCGGCCCCTGCACGCGAGAGAATTGCCACCAGAATCGCTAACGGCGAGCCGGTTCCGGATTGGCTGAAGGCCCATATGGCAAAGCAACCCACCGCAACCCAATAACACGCTGCAACCAACCAGGGCTAGTGCTTTGACAATACTAAAAGTTGGGATACAGCGAGTGGATAAGTTGTCAACGCAAGGCGCGCGATTGAGGAATAGTTGTTCTATTGTGAGTGAACGCAACGCCGCGATGGCAACTTTGGCGCTCGCCCGCAGGGGATGGCTTTTGATGTGCCGCACTCCAGGTGTGATAGCTGAACCGGGCCCTAACCGGCACACCAAAGGCCATACTGTATTCCAATTTTTAGTGTTGTCGGAGCACTAGCTCATGCACGGAATGATCAACTGGTTCACCCGCAACGGGGTAGCCGCGAACCTGCTTATGGCCTCGATCGTTTTCGCGGGCTTTTATTCACTGGGCAATCGCATACCGCTCGAGGTATTCCCCTCCTTCGAACTCGACGTCGTCAACATTCAGGTACCTTTTCGCGGTGCTGCACCAGCCGAGGTGGAAGAAGCAGTTACGATAAAAGTTGAAGAGGCCATTCAGGACGTCGAGGATATCAAGTCGATTACGTCTGTTGCCGCTGAAGGGCTCGGTACCGTTCGCGTTGAGGTAACTTCCGGGGCCGACCTGCAGACGGTGCAGGACGACATTCAAGCACGGCTGAATCAGATCAGTACGTTTCCGGCCGATGTCGAGACACCTTCGGTCTACGCGGCACAGCGCAACCGCGAAGTGATCAGTGTAATCATCGCCGGGGACTTAACTGAAAAAGAACTGCGCGCGCTGGCCGGTCGCGTGCGCGACGGACTGGAGGCATTGCCAAATGTAACCCAGGTAGAACTCTCCGGCGTGCGCGACTATGAATTGTCGATCGAGGTCAGTGAGCAAACGCTGCGCGAGTTTGGACTCACCTTCGCCGATGTTGCCAATGCGGTGAGCCAGTCGTCTCTCGACATGTCGGCCGGGGCGATTCGCACAACCGGTGGCGAGGTACTGATACGCACCAAGGGCCAGAATTACACAGAACAGGATTTTTCCGAAATTGTTGTTGTGACCCGAGAGGACGGCACTCGCGTCACCCTGGCGCAGCTGGCAACAATTCGCGATGGCTTTGAAGAAAATCAGCTCGAACAAAGATTCAATAACCTGAACAGTATTGAAATCGATGTGTACCGTTCCGGCAAGCAAAGCGCCATCACGGTAGCGAACGAAGTAAAAGCCTACATCGATGAAGCACAGCTGACGATGCCGGAGAATGTCACGCTGGGGTATTGGCGCGACCGCTCACGAATCGTAAAAGCCAGACTATCCACGCTGAACAAAAGCGCACTGCAGGGCGGCTTGCTGGTAGTGCTTCTGCTGGCGCTGTTCCTGCGCTTCTGGGTGGCCTTCGGGGTGTTTGTTGGCGTACCGGTATGCTTCATGGGCGGGCTTGCGGTGATGCCCGAAATCGGCGTGACGATAAATCTTATCAGTCTGTTTGCCTTTATCCTGGTGCTGGGCATTGTGGTAGACGATGCCATTGTAACCGGCGAGAATATTTATACACGCATGCGCCAGAACCCCAATGCGCTCGAAGCAGCCATTGAGGGCACGCAGGAGGTCGCCATCCCGGTGACTTTCGGGGTATTGACCACGGTCGCCGCCTTTGTACCACTGCTGCTGATTGAAGGCGTGCGGGGCAAGATATTTGCCCAGATACCCATGATCGTCATACCGGTTTTATTGTTCTCGTTGATTGAATCAAAACTGGTGCTGCCGGCCCACATGAAGCACCTTAACTTTCACAAAAAAACCAAACCCAATATTTTTGCCCGAGCCCAGCACCGCATTGCCGATGGCCTGGAGTGGATGATTCGCCATTTGTATCAACCTGCTCTCGTCGCCTGTTTGCGCCAGCGCTATCTGACGCTATCCTTTTTTGTCGGTGCGGCCATTATCGTGTTCAGCCTCACGATCGCCGGACACGTGAAATTCATATTTTTCCCGCGGGTGCAAAGCGAGGTCGCAAGAGCCTCGTTAACCATGCCAGCCGGCACACCCTTCGAAGTCACCCGTCAGCACATCGAGCGCATTGCGGATGCGGCGCGCTCACTGCAGAAAAATCACGTTGACCCGGATACCAACGAGAGCATTATCGAAAGCATCATCTCGACCACCGGGTCACTAGGCGGCGGTGCCGGCGGGCAATCGCACCTTGGCCGCGTGATGTTTGAAATAACGCCACCGGAGGAGCGCAGCCTCACCATATCAAGTCGCCAGCTGGTGATGGAATGGCGACGGGCCATCGGCGACATCCCCGGCGCCAGAGAGATAAACTATCGCGCTGAAATTGGCCGCGGTGGTTCGCCTATCGATATCCAGCTGACCGGCGACAATTTCGATGAACTGCGCACCGTGGGTGACTGGGTGAAAGCCGAGCTCGCCACTTACAACGGCGTGTCGGATATCACCGACAGTTTCGAAGACGGCAAACAGGAAATAAAACTCGATATTAAACCCGCTGCAGAACAGCTGGGTATAACACTGGCCGATCTCGCCAACCAGGTGAGGCAGGCCTTTCTCGGATTCGAGGTACAGACCATTCAGCGCCAGCG
>CAKZSB010000033.1 GCA_937920585.1 uncultured Granulosicoccaceae bacterium
GATCGTGGTTCTGTTCACCCCGCCAACTACTTTGTCTGCATCGGCTTCACCATAACCACATACCCAGGTTATCCTCGACAAAGGGGCATTGAAGTCTTCAATTGACGGGCGCAGTGTGAACACTTTACCGGGAGACGGTGCGACTTTGTGACTGGCGAATGTGACATGGATAGCGCCGGATTCAATTTCCACGCGCGCCACCCGATGATCGGCAAACTTCTCCGGTGCGGCGACGTTGGCCGCCCGATTATCTGCCGGAAACTTGCGCCTTTGCATCAGATAATTCAATACGGCGACTTTCGGTTCCTGCAGCATGGGCTGGATAAACAGAATATCCCAGCGCGCCTCTTTCGCTGCCCGAATATCTTCTGTGGCCCAGCGCCATGTCATGCTGCCAAGCCCGACGACAATCATCAAAATCAGGAAGTGGGTAAAGGTAAATCCAGCATTCAGTTTTCTCATACTTCGTCCGCTGCGAAAATTGTGATGAATCGCCATTCGACTCCATGCCGAACTCGATACACATTCGGCAACGGTCGATCAGTGCTTAAGCTGATTTTTCGACACCGCAGGCCGAAACGAGGGATTGTCCGAATCCCGGTCCGTGCCGTTAAAGTTTTATGCGCTGACAGTCGCCACAGTTGACTTATCACGAGTTGGCACCAAACGCCGGCACGAACAGGTAACCCGATTTATAACGGAGTATCAGGTAGTGAGTACTTTGCGATATTGTCTGCAAATCGTGGCCCTTGTTACGGCCACTTTTTCGTTGCCATTGCAGGCAGCCATTTACAAGTGGGTCGACAGCGATGGCAATACTCACTTCAGCCAGACGCCACCGCCATCGAGCGGCCAGACCAACTACCCGAAGGTCAACGAAGTCGATACCCGCGCTTACGGGGGCTCCGGGATCAGCAAACGCAATGGTCGACTGTACTGCGGAGAGCGACGGCTCCCCTCCGACAAAGACCCGATCGTACAACTGGCCAATATCCGCTATGGCATGGACAACTGGCAGTGGACTCTGCAGCGCCAGCAGCAGCGCAGGAGCGAAATGGTGTTGCAACGCCAGGGCCGCAACCCCGGTACCAGTATGCACCGCGTGCTGACCAATCGAATCGCCAGTGCCGATCAATCGATACGTGACCTGCAATGCGCACTGCGCTGGG
Organism: uncultured Granulosicoccaceae bacterium; assembly: GCA_937920585.1. Taxonomy (GTDB): domain Bacteria; phylum Pseudomonadota; class Gammaproteobacteria; order Granulosicoccales; family Granulosicoccaceae; genus CAKZSB01. The sequence goes on from CAKZSB010000033.1 coordinate 1,170, forward strand.
GGCCCAAACAAACCGCAAAACTGCAGCAAGCGCGCCAAGCGTTCGAGGCGACGCTGCAGGCTGCCCGCGATGATTTTCATCGGTATAAAAACCGCTGTGGGCCCAAGCCAGACATTCAGGGCTATACACGTGACCCTCGCGCACTGGAATGGGCGCGCTGCCAGAACGCCGGCGGCACATCTACCCACAACAAGAAACTGCGACGCCTGAAAAGACTCGAAGCGCGCGCCTCCGCACTCAACGACTGACAGCAGGCGCACGGAGTCGATAAAGCCTGTGCCTGCCATGGAAAACGCTATGCTTAAAATTGCCTCGATCGCACTCACCCTGGCGTTGTCGTGCCTGCCTCAGGCGACAGCATCTGTCGCCAAAGCCAATGTTGTGCTGGAGGATCTGCTGCCGGTATCGCACACCTCTTCAATCATCGGTACTAAAACGCGGTTGATGATCTCCAGCATGCTGTCCGAATCCCCTGCGGTGACGTTGCTCGATCGCAAACAGCTTTCAGGTCTGGTAGACGAGCGCAATCTGGCGCAGACCCAGGATAACGGCGACTTTGCTGTCGAGCACGAGCAGGCGATTGCCGGCGCCGACTACCTGCTGGGCGGATCGCTGCTCGACGATGGTTTCAGCCAGCACTTTTTTGGCAAGCTGGTCGATGTGCGCGATGGCAGCATGCGCGCGTTTACCGTTACCGGTAAACGCTATCAGCCACTCGAAACATTCAGCGCTCGCGTCACCGAAAAGATGCTCGCACTGATTCAACAGGAACAATCTGCAGAAAAACTCGAACCGGCGACCGAAAAACTGGCACGCCTGCGACAACTCACCGAGTCACTGGCTGACTACGAAAAACCGAATATTGCTGTGAGCATTGAGGAACAGCACATGCGGCGACGCGTGATCGATCCGGCAGCGGAAACCGAATTTCTGGTTTTTGGCGCCGAGACCGGTTTTCCAGTGATCGACAACGATCCGCGTTTTCGGGAGTATGTCGACGTAATGATCGTCGGTGAAGGATTCACCGAAGTATCCTATCGCAATGGCCGCGCGCTGGGTGTAACGGCACGGCTTGAAGTCAAGGCAATTTCGCCTTCCACCGGACGCCTGCTGGCGATAGACCGGCAAACCAGCGTGGTCGTCGCCGGCACCGAATTGATTGGATCCAAGAACGCATTGGCCAAGGCGTCGGCGGCAATAGCGCTGCGCATGCTGCCAAAGCTTGTAGGTGAACAACGCCGCTGATGAAAAACATTGTCCTGTCACTGGTGGTAGTGGTCATCGCGATAGTCGGCCACAACCCGTTTGTCGACAGAGAAAAGAAGTACCCGGTTTACGAGCCACCAAAAACGGCGCGACAAGGCATAAGCGCCGCTGATGAGACGATGGCAAGCCAGATGCCTGCCCAACCGGCAGTGAGTATTCCGGCTGTTCCGCGCGTGGCGCTCTACCCGCTGCTGGCCGGACCGCGCCTGATCGACCAGGGTGTTGCAGCACAGCCCGATGTCACCGCCACACTAAAACGCGCGCACCATACGCTGAGCAAAGCCCTCGGCGATTCTGCTGCACTTTCACTCGTTGATCGCGACGCACAAACGCACCCGCTCGCAGGCAATAATGCAAGCCCTGAACGTGCGGCACTTGCCAGTAGTCTGCCCGCCGACTATGTGCTGAGCGGCAACCTTGAACAACATCCGTACGGTATGCAATTGCGTTTGCAGCTGAG
>CAKZSB010000034.1 GCA_937920585.1 uncultured Granulosicoccaceae bacterium
GGGTGAATGCCGCCGACCATTTGCGAGCCATGATAGGCCAGGGCCTGTTCGGTGTGAAAGGTGCCAGTGTTACCGGTTAAACCCTGTACCAGAACTTTGGTGTCTTTGTTGATCAGAATTGACATGTGCTCTACCCCTTGACCGCTTTGACAATTTTCTGCGCGGCATCGTCAAGATCGTCCGCGGCGATGACGTTGAGACCACTGTTGTTGATGATGTCTTTGCCCTCTTTAACTTTGGTGCCTTCCAGTCGCACTACCAGTGGCACTTCAAGACCCACTTCCTTGATCGCCTGAACCACGCCTTCGGCAATCACGTCGCAGCGCATAATACCGCCGAAAATATTCACCAGAATGCCTTTGACATTCGGATCGGAGGTGATGATCTTGAATGCTGCGGTGACCTTCTCGGTGGTGGCACCGCCGCCGACGTCGAGAAAGTTGGCGGGCTCGGCGCCATAGAGTTTGATGATGTCCATTGTCGCCATGGCTAGGCCGGCGCCATTCACCATGCAGCCGATGTCGCCATCGAGTGCGATGTAGGCCAGATCGTGGCGGGAGGCCTCGATTTCTTTTTCATCTTCCTCGGTCTCGTCGCGCAGTTCAGCGATCTCGGGATGGCGGAACATGGCGTTGCCGTCGAATGATACTTTGGCATCGAGCACTTTAAGGTGGCCGTCCTTCAGGGTAACCAGTGGATTGATTTCCAGCAGGCTCATATCGCTTTCAACAAACGCGTTGTACAGGATCGGGAACAGCGTTTCGCCATCCTTTGCCGCATCGCCGGTGAGTTCGAACGCCGTATTGAGTTTGGCAACGTCGTCTGCGGTGATACCGGTTAGTGCGTCGATGCCGATGGTGTGAATCTTCTCCGGTGTGTCGTGGGCGACTGCCTCGATGTCCATGCCGCCCTCGGTGGATGCAACAAACGACACCTGGCTGGTTTCGCGATCAACCAGAATAGACAGATACAATTCTGTCTCGATGTCGGCGCCATCTTCGATGTAGAGGCGGTTGACCTGCTTGCCGGCCGGGCCGGTCTGCTGGGTGACCAGCGTTTTGCCGAACATTTCCTCGGCGTTGGCCTTTGCCTCGTCGGCAGAGAAACTGACGCGCACGCCGCCTTTGGCATCCTGGCCCAGTTCCTTGAATTTACCCTTGCCCCGACCACCTGCATGTATCTGGCTTTTCACCACATAGACCGGGCCAGGCAACGCAGCGATCGCCTTGTCGATGTCGGCGAGCGCCAGCACTGGCTCGCCCTTCGACACTGGCGCGCCGAACTGCGCCAACAGCTTCTTGGCCTGATACTCGTGAATGTTCATCTGCGATAGTTCTCCAAATAGTGCTGGTTAGTGAGGATGTGTGAAAGACGTATGAATGATTGAATGCGCTGGATCGGCGAGTCGCGTCAGGGATGCTCGCCGGTGCGGGGCACGTTCGGCGGATTTACGTGTGCTTCGGCAGCTTTGAAACGACTTTGAATTTATGTATATTGTATACCAGAGCGAAAAAGTGCCCGTTTGCAGGCCGCCGGAGCGGCTTCCCGGGATCGAAATACCGCGCCGTATTCTACGACAGCAGCGGGCGGCATTGGTGCCGGTGAAAATCGGCGAACTTCATGGTTTCCGCGCAGTTAGGCGATAGTATAACAGCGCCAAAACTGTGATCGTGTGCAAACTTCTACTTAGCCAAGCAAGATAGTGACCGGGATCCGGGAGGCCGCACGGTTGTGGTAGCGGAATGTGCTTGTGATTGCCGGCCGATCGCGGTGGCTACAGTGGAAAACAACTGATACCAGGGGCAGGATATGCGTTTAATAGTGATGGGTCAGCAGGCATTTGGCAAAGATGCGCTGGACAAAATTCTGAATGCTGGTGTCGACGAGGTCGTCGCGGTCTACTGCGAGCCGGATCGCGAAGGTGGCAAGATCGATCCGATCAAGGAGTTTGCGCTGGAGAAGGGCATCGCGGTTTATCAGCCCGCCCACTTCAAGGATCAGCAAACGATAGACGAAATGGCCGCGCTGAATGCCGACCTGATGGTGATGGCGTTCGTCAATGTATTCGTGCCAGAGGCCGCGCGTGATACGCCGAAGCTCGGCTCTATCTGTTTTCACCCGTCGCTGCTGCCGCTGCACCGTGGCCCGTCGGCGGTCAACTGGCCCATCATCATGGGTCGACAGGAATCCGGCTACTCCTGGTTTTACCCCACCGACGGGCTGGATGAGGGAGACGTGTTGCTGCAGTGGGAATGTCCGATCGAACCGGACGATACGGTGATCAACCTGTACTTCAAAAAGATCTACCCCTCGGCCGTGGATTCAGTGCTGGAAGTTTGCGATCTCTTCCGTTCCGGCAATCCGCCGCATATCGTACAGGACGAATCACAGGCCACGTACGAGCGACGCTGCACCGCCAAACACGCCCACATCGACTGGTTCAAACCGGTGGATCAGGTCTACAACCTGATCCGCGGCACCAACCCGGCACCAGGTGCCTGGACGACCCACAACGGTGAGAAGCTGGGTGTGTTTGATAGCGAGCGAGTTACCGGTGACGGTGTAGCGGGCAGGGTGATGGATATCTCCGACAACGGCGTAGTGGTTCAGAGTGTGGGTGGACGAATCCTGGTTAAGCGAGTGAAGCCGCACGATGGAGGCAAGGTGCCGGCGGCAGAGTGGGCAGCGGCCAGCGGGTTGGCAGTTGGAGATAGTTTGGGGTAACTGATTTTACTTGTTCGCGAGCTAGCGGACGGCAAAAAGCGCTGCCTGGCGAATTTGAGCTAACGATGTTGTTCCAAGCCTATTGTGCAGATTTGATGTGCAGGGAGAAAGCAATCGGTCTGTCCTGCACCGATGCGACTGCGCTGTTATCGAGTCGCGCCGCTGCTATTACCTTCGGATGTTGCAACTTGTCGAGACAGGACTATCGGCGGCGACCCTGAATAGCCAGAGCCTTGTGCGCTTCGCGGGGCTGGAAAAGATACCAGGTTCGCATGGTAAAGAACTACTGCCTTTACATGCAGCGCTCTTTTGTTTGCCTTGGTAATCCTGTCGGGC
>CAKZSB010000035.1 GCA_937920585.1 uncultured Granulosicoccaceae bacterium
TGCCGTAATTTGTGATGGTGCGATTAATCACATAACCCTTTAAGCACCTCTGCGGCAATCTCGAACGACTTCACCCTTGCCGAGTGATCGTGAATCATGCCGGTGACGATCAGTTCATCGGGTTGGTATTTATCGACGATACCGCGCAGTTGCTGCTCGATTGATTCTGCTGAACCTGTGGCAGAGCATCCCAGGGCTTCGTCTACTGCGGCAAGAACCTGGGGCGGAATTTCGGCTTGAACATTTTCAACGGGTAGCGGCAATTTACCCGGCTTGCCGGTGCGCAGGCGCGCGAAGCCAAGGATTTGCGAGCTGCGCAAGTAACGGGCGTGCTCATCGGTGTCTGCCGCGCACACACCTGCTGCAACCATGGCATAGGGTTTATCGAGATAGGGCGAGGGCTTGAAGGTTTGTCGATAAATGTCGAGGGCTGCGTCGAGCATGGCGGGTGCGAAATGCGAGGCGAAGGCGTAGGGCAAGCCAAAGTGCGCGGCCAGTTGCGCGCCAAACAGGCTGGAGCCCAGTATCCACACCGGCACATGGGTGCCCTGGCCGGGTACCGCGCGCACCGACCCCGTTGGTGCATCGCCCAGATAACCCAGTAGTTCCTGTACATCCCGGGGGAAAGTATCTTCAGGTGACATATTGCGGCGCAGTGCGCGCATGGTTTCCTGGTCGGTGCCAGGTGCCCGGCCAAGCCCGAGATCGATTCGGTCCGGGAAAAGAGTAGCGAGCGTGCCAAACGCCTCGGCGACCATAAGTGGCGCGTGGTTGGGCAACATGATTCCGCCGGATCCGACCCTGATAGTTGATGTTGCGCCTGCTACATGGCCAATTACTACCGCAGTGGCCGCGCTGGCAATGCCGGGCATATTGTGGTGTTCGGCCAGCCAGTAGCGATGATAGCCCGCGGCCTCGGCAGCCTGTGCCAGTTCGACTGTGCAGCGCAACGCATGGCCGGCGGTCTGACCTTCGGGAACCGGGGATAGATCGAGTAGGGAGAAGTGCTGCATGTCTGTCTCTGGAGTGCGTCGCGGTGTGACCAGTGTATTCTACTCGGCCGTGACAGGCATGGCGTTGTAGTGTCGTCAGCCCTTGGTCGTCACCGATTACAGCTATTTGCCGTTGGTTCGGTAGTTTGCGCATTGGCCTGATTATTCAGTCGGTTGGTGCTGTGTTGCCCTGATACGCGGTAGAATCCGTGGCTGGCTTGTGCCGCCCCACCGCTATCCGGAACCCTCTATGAGCAAACCCATCGTACTGATCACTTCTGCCTCTGGTCGTATCGGCAAAGAGTTGCTGGCGCTATTGAAGCAGGATGGAACTTTCACAGTACGCGCCTGTTGCTTTAGTGAGAGCAAAGCAGAATCACTGAGCCAGCTGGGTGCGGACGAGGTAGTTGAATTTGATCTGGGTAATCAAGCCACCTGGAATGCAGCGCTCGATGGAGTGACTGCAGTGTATTCCGCGTCACTCGATCCAATGCTGGAGGGGCATCTGGAATTTAGCAAGGCACTGGGTCGGTGCGGTGATCAGATTGAGCATGTGGTGCGAATTAGCTGCATGGGCGCCGATACCAATACCGCCTCCTATAACCCCGATAAACACGCGTCGCGCAAAGGTGCTGCCATTCCACTAATGTTGCAGCATTACTGGCGGGGTGAAAAGGCACTGATCGATGCGGGTTTGCCGGTAAGTGTTTTGCGTAATAATTTCTTTATGAATCATCTTTTGAAAACTGACTGCGAAACCATCGATTCTGAAGGCTGGTTCAGCAATCCACTGGGCGATGCTCAAAACTCGTTTGTGGCGACCCGTGATATCGCAACCGCTGCTGCGACTATATTGCTCGAAGGTGCGGATCGGCACGTGAACAAATTCTACGACCTCACGGGTCCGGAGCCACAGAGCATGGCTGAGATTGCTGCTGATCTAGGGCGGGCTATGAACAGAGAGATAAGCTATCGAGCCCAAAGCATGGAAGATTTCGAGAATGACTTCGGCAGCACGCGAGCGGAGTTCTTCGAATACCTGACAAACGGTTTCTATTGTCGCTGCAGCCCTGATTTCTATAACCTCACCGGAAAAAAACCAACCGCCTATTACGATTACCTGACGACAAAAGGTGCCAACGGGGAAACCGGGCTGGAAGAATTGTGGCAGGGTAATCTCTGGAAAAAAGGCGAAGATGCAATGGAAAAGGCAGCGAAGCTCAAGAGCTAATCGGTGCGGAATACGTGAACAGCGCGTCGCCAACAGGGCGAGCTTTCCTGAAGGGTGATCCGGTATCGCCTTGCCTGCACAGACAACCGGACGCGGTTCGCTTATCCTGATGTTTACGTAGAGGCTGGAAAAAACCTGTCGATACCAGTTTAGGTAGTGTTGCTTTGGAAGCGCGATGTTTTCAGTTATCACTCTGGCGCTGATGCCGGTTTTTGTGACGGTTTTTGCGGTGGCCATCTGGCAAGTGCGAATCCGCCGAAAAGGTTTGTTTTCGCCATTTACCGATGACTTCTTTCGTGCTCCCGGCTATTCAACCCGAAAGCGGCAGGAAGAAATTGTAGATCAGGTGTTGTTGTTGTACCTGTACATGCTCGTGCTGCCGATCACGCTGGCAGGTTTGCATGGGCGGACAGGTAACATTGGTACTTACCTGATAATCGCCTGTATCGCTGCGCTCACAATTTTTTGCTCGATCCGAATGGTGCGCCTGTTCCATCGCGCTCATTGCTTCGGCCTGGGGGCAGAGGGTGAGGAATATACCGGGCAGGAGCTTAATCTGTTGATGCGACGAGGGGCGTTTGTCTTTCATGATATTCCCTACCGGTACGGGAACATTGATCACGTGGTAGTGGGCCATGACAAAATATTCGCCATTGAAACCAAGGCCGTTCGCAAGCCCGCAACGAAGCGTGAAAGCCAATGTCGACACGCAAATGTTCGGTTCGATGGTAAATGCCTGCATTTTCCGCATTTCTCAACGGCGGCACCTTGTGAACAGGCGCGACGCCATGCAAAATTTCTGCAACAGACGCTGGAGAAAAAATGTGGTGCCTGTTTGCCAGTGGTTCCGGTAGTGGCGCTGCCGGGCTGGTTCGTAGAATGCGATAAGGGTTCGCGTGCATCAGCGGTTATGGTAGTGAACCCGAAGCGAGGCAAGGCACTGCAATCATGGCTCGGCAAGGAGTTGCAGGATAAAACTCAACGAAACAGGTTGGTAGAGCATCTGGCGTCGGTTGCGTGCTCGATAACACCGGGCTCGCGTAGGGCTAATCCCGACGCGGCTGACCACTATGACTTCTGGCATAACCCGCGCTTCAAGGGTCGTGTACTGGGTGACTGAGTGG
>CAKZSB010000036.1 GCA_937920585.1 uncultured Granulosicoccaceae bacterium
CGGACGTCGTGGCTATACTGTTCCCGCACGTAACGCGAGAGCGTATCTTCGAGCATCCGCCGGTCTTCGGTGTGATTAAAATCCATCGTTATAGCCCCAGTATCATTTTGCTGATAATGCCGCGCTGTATTTCATTCGAGCCACCGTAAATGGAAATCTTGCGCTCGTTAAAATGGTGTGAGGCGATCGGCATGGCATAGTCCGGCACGGGCAGTTCGTCGTCGAAGCTGTCCTGGAAATACTCTTCAACATAGGGTACGGCGGCAGGCCCGAGCGCGCGACGCAGCAGATCATTGAGCTCCTGCCGGATATCGGTACCCTTGATTTTAAGCATCGAACTTTCGGCGCCAGGCGCACTATCGCCTGCGGCGGCAACCACTCTGAGGTTGGTGGTTTTCATCGCTTCGAGATCAATTTCCACATTCGCGATTCGCGCGGCAAACAGGGGATCTTCAAGCAGTGGTTTACCGTTCTTGATTTGCGCGGCGGCGATGGTTTTCAGGTGATCGAGGTTATTCATGGCAAAACCGACGCCGGCGATACCGGTGCGCTCGTGGGTTAACAGGAACTTGGCGTAGGTCCAGCCCATGTTTTCTTCACCGACGAGATTCTCGGGCGGTACGATCACGTTGTCGAAAAAGACTTCGTTAACCTCGGCGGTGCCATCGAGCAGTTTGATCGGACGCACTTCGATACCGGGCGTTTTCATATCGATCAGTAAAAAGGAGATGCCACTCTGTGGCTTGCCCTCGGTGCTGGTTCGCACCAGACAGAAAATCCAGTCGGCGTGCTGGCCGAGTGTGGTCCAGGTTTTCTGGCCATTCACGACATAGTGATTGCCATCGCGCACGGCACGCGTTTTCAGCGATGCCAGATCCGAACCGGCACCGGGTTCTGAATAGCCCTGACACCACCAGTCGGTGCCGTCGAGAATCCTTGGCAGGAAATGCCGTCGCTGCGCCTCGTCGCCGAATTTCAGCAATACCGGGCCGAGCATATTGACGCCAAACGGTATGATGCGAGGGCACCCTGCCGCGGCGCACTCTTCTTCGAATATATGCTTCTGCACGGCGTTCCAGTTGCAGCCGCCATATTCTTCAGGCCAGCTCTGGGCGAGCCAGCCGCGTGCGTTGAGCGCACTGTGAAAGCTCTCCATTTCGGCTTTGGTCAGCGGCTTGTGGGCCGTGACCTTGTCGCGCAGCGCCTGTGGCACATCGTCACGGATAAACTGCCGCACCTCTTCGCGGAAGTTGTTTTCTTCGTCGTTGTAGTTGAGATCCATCGCAGATTCCCCGCTTTTGTTTAACCCCATTTTGCCCTATTTCATCACCTGACGGTGAGCTACCTGCGTGAAATCTGCCGTGCAAGCCGTGACGGGAATGTGATTCAATCAGCGCAGACAACAAGCCCGGACTGCGATCATGCGCATCACAAAACTCGAAACCATCCGCCTGCGCCAGCACGCCAACCTGCTGTGGGTCCGTGTCTACACCGATGCCGACGTCACCGGTCTGGGCGAGACCTGGTTTGGTGCGGCAGTCTGCGAGACGGACATTCACGAGCGTATTGCGCCGTTGATACTGGGTGAGGACCCACGCCGAATTCAGCACCTGCACCGCAGCATGCACCCCTATGCAGGCTTTTTCGGGGTGGGAGCCGAGATGCGTGCGCTTTCGGCAGTGGATGTTGCGCTGTGGGACATTGCCGGCAAGCTTGCCAACAAACCGGTGCACGATCTGCTCGGCGGTGCGACACGTGCATCGATCCCGCTTTACAACACCTGCGCCGGCCCCGATTACGTCTCGCAATCGGCCGATGTCCGGCCCGGCAACTTTGGCCTCGGGGAACAGCAATCGGCGCAATACGAAGACCTTACCGCCTTCATGGAGGAGCCCGCCGAACTCGCTGCATCACTGCTGGATATGGGCATCAATTCGATGAAAATCTGGCCATTCGATTTCGCCGAGGGTGCGGCTGACGGCGTGGATATATCCAATGACGATCTGAAGCGCGCAATGCTGCCATTCGAGCAGATTCGCGCCGCCCACGGTGACAAAATGCGAATCAAAGCCGAGCTGCACGGCTTGTGGAGCTTGCCGGCCGCACAAAAAATCTGCTCGGCGCTGGAGCCGATTCAGCCGGACTGGGTGGAAGATCCGATCTGGATGGATCGCATCGCCGATATCAAAAAGCTGGCCCACTCAACCTTCGCACCGCTGGCCGGTGGCGAGACACTGGGCGGGATCGCACAGATTCGCGAGTTGATTGAACAGGGCGAAATTGCCACCCCCATCATCGACGTGACCTGGGGTGGCGGCATTACGTTTGCGCACAAGTGCGCCGCGATCGCCGAATCGTTTTCAAAGCCGATCGCCTTTCACGACTGCTCTGGCCCGATTACGCTTTGCTCATCAGTACATCTGGCGTTGTCTGCGCCGAACGTGGTGGAGCAGGAATTCACCCGCGGCTTCTACTACAGCTGGTATCACACCCTGGTTGATCAGTTGCCACCGATCGAAAACGGCCGGATAAGCGCGCCATCCGGACCCGGCCTGGGTGTGCATTTGCGCGACGATGTGCCGAATCGCGAGGATGCCATGGTGCGGGTGACCGAGCTATAGCTCCGGCATAAAGGATTATTCTGCCGCGAACGCGCCGGTGACGAAGTTCAGCGCATCGCTGAATCCGTCAGCCACGATGCTGCTGTGCGTTGCATCGGTATACGTCAGTAAGTCCGGAGCAGTGCCGTTGACCTGTGTCATCGTGGCCCGCAGTGCGTTTGTCGAGACGGGGAAAACCGTGGTGTCCGCCAGACCCTGTTGCAGCAGAACCGGCGCTGCGATCGCGGCGCGACCCGGCTCATTGTTCGCAATATAGGCTGCGACGGGCGCGGAGGCTATCACCGACGAATCGATTATCGAATCGGTATCACCGCCCAGCAGCAACGCACCGGGAACACTGCCGGCGAGAATGCCACTGAGATCTTCCAGACAATTCGTCTCAAGCGCTGACAGTAACGGCGCACCAGAGCCGCCAAATGCTGATGCAAGATCAAAGGTTTCGTCCACGCCAGCCACCCCATGCAAAATCAACGAACCGAACAGTAAGCGCTGGATCGCAGCTGGAACGCGCTCGGTGAGCAACAGGCTGTCGTCACCCACCACGGCTTCAAGTGCCTGATTCTGAGTATCAACCTGAGAAACCGGTGCCACTGCAACGACGGCGGTCAATTCAATACCGGGGTTCTCTGCTGCCAGCTCGCCCGCACCGAGCGCAGCATGTCCGCCCTGTGAATGCCCGACTACGGCATAGCGCGACGAGAAAGTATCGAATTCACCGACTGCCGCCTCAACGGCATAATTGACGGCACGCCCTTCACTGGCGAGATTCAGATAGGGGTGCGGGCCATCGGTACCCAAACCCTCGTAATCCGGCGCCACCACCGCGTAGCCGGCGGCGAGCCATCCGTTCAGATAGACATCAGCACCGCGCAGATCAGCCGAGGCGCTCGGCGCGCATGCATCCGCCACGCCTGTCGTTGGGTGGGCCCATGCGATCACCGGCCAGCCGTCTTCCGGCGCGTCACCCTGCGGCACCAGAACAATGGCGTTTTCAGTGCTCGACTGCCCGTCTACGCCCGGCATCGGGTAGGACATGAGATAACTGCTGCCTGCATCCGACCCTGCCAGCGGTACGGCACGAACCACAGTCTGCGGCAGCGGTTGTACGGTTTCCGCACTGGCGTTGGTGCCCGCATCATCGGAAACCAGGTAGGCACCGCCTTCGCAGCCCGCCAGCACAGCCATGGCAAGGGTTGCAGGGAGCCATTTTGCAATCGACATTTTCATTTCTGCACTCAGATTGACAACACGCGGCCAAAGACTGACACCGCGCCACGCCACACACGTACGGGGCGTAAATCTTCAGTCCATCGGGGCAATATCTACTGGAGTATAGAAGCCCGGCAGCAAACGGGCAGACGCCGGTCACATCATGATCAGATCTACATCTTGGCGAGGTTTACTGTAGTTCAGGAACAGCCGCTGCTGCGATGCTCTAACATGCCAGACAGATCAGGGCGCCTGCAAACGAGCCGTTTAGCCTCATTGCCATAGCCGCTACACGAACTATTTTTGCAGCATTGCACGCAAGCCGGCAGCAGACCCAAGACCCTCGCTGCCCGCCACCACCGGGAAGAAATCTGCATCGCTAAACAAGACCGACAAAATTAACCGTGGTCTATCAGCATATAAACGGCGACCGTTATAGACGATCTGTTGCCCGGGCAAGAGAACAATCAGCCAAAGCATACTGACCACACAACCACGAAGCAGCCACATCGACGGCGGATCACCTGTGGGGGAAAAGTGCCCGTTTATGCCAAATCACGAATATTGAAATACGACTGACACGCGGTGTCGAATGCTGAACGGAGTACTGTTCACAAACACCGTCATCGCACATGATCTTAACTATTGCACACGCACTGTCACGACTTTCCGCCTTTAACGTGGCACCAGGTTCATAATTGTGTTGGCACGCCGGGTAAGTTCGATCGAATAGGGCCAACTGTGCGATTGAAATTCAGTGCCTCTTCATAAAAATCGGAATGGCAGCCAAAGGGATTATTACACCATGTATCGATCAATATCTGAAAATGCCCATCCGGAGTAATCGGCTTTTTAGTAACCTTGATACCCAGCAATGGACTGCTACGCGGAGGACTAAAGGTTTTTAGCACCTCATCAGACAAAAATTCAATCTTCATTACCGAATTTCTAAGTATCCAGCGTTCCGATGCCGCCCACATTGCATCGCATTGCCGCCTGCTACTGCACACCGGCGTTGTGGCGCGATATTCCTTCAATAACGCTTCCTGCGTATTTTGTGTTGCGCAACTGGAAAGTGCGAACAACGAAACAACCCCGACAACCCATTGTGTTATCACTAACCAACCTCCCTCAATCTGCCTCACAGGCAAATGCAAAATTTAAATACGGATTCATTCAACGGGCATGCCGTTGGCACTAAATTGACATTGACCCGGCTTCTCCAACGTTGTTGGGCCCGGTTGATGAAGTCGCCAGAGCTCAGTTTTACCCATTCCCCACCACGCCGCCCCTGCAAACCAACCGCTATCGGTATAAATTCGCCTGGTTCTTTTTTGTCTGCCAGGTGCTGCGAGTGTTTACATCATTTTTTCTCAAACAGCACTTTTTTTGCTTTTTGTTATTCCGCGCGGGCGATCTCACCCTACTCTCTTTTTGTCGAGCTGTGTAAAAACAATGAGAATTAGTTTTTTCCACCAGCTGTTTTGCCGGGTAAACGATACTGGCAAAGACGCTTATTCAATTTTTAGACAGATCGCCTTCTAACAACGGGGTATACAGCGAAAATAATAAACGTACGCCTGTACAACGCCTATGTTACGGTGTTCGTTTGGCAATACTGCTAATCAGCATACAATCGCAGTGCACGCGAGGCCAAAAACTCGCGCAGCAATGCCTCGGTGGCAGGCAGCTGATGCCACCCATAGCGGCAACACAAGGGGTTGCGACGCGTCCGGAACTATAGATAGTTCAACGC
>CAKZSB010000037.1 GCA_937920585.1 uncultured Granulosicoccaceae bacterium
TCGCGCGTCTCTGGACAATCGAAAAAACTTGCAGGCAACTTTCGAATCCGCCTGGGCGGATCTCGATGCATTGCTGATACCCGTATGCGGGGTGCAGCCGTTCGCTCACCAAAAACCACAGAGTGATCGCGGCGGATTGCGCGATTACAGGTCTACGTTCAATCCTGGTGGTAAAAGCATTGGGTACTTTGATGCGCTGACTGCATTCACAGTGCCGGTATCACTGATGGGAAACCCGGTGGTTACTATTCCACTTGGTCTGGATAGTAACGGGTTGCCGGTTGGCGGGCAGTTAATCGGGCGGCATGGCGGCGAGGTTGCGCTGCTGCAACTGGCCAGGAAAATTGCCACCATCCTGCCAGCCTTACGCAACCCTTATCTTGCCGCCTGAAAGGCGCATACGACTGCGGCGCGCGAAGCTGTTACAAGCAATAGATACGCGTGACTGGCAAGGAAGAGACCGCGGCAGCGCTATACGCGCTGCCGCTCGCGCCACGCGATATATAATCCGGCCACGACCACCAGCGCAGCACCCACCCATGTCCACTGATCCGGCAAACTGCCGAACACCAGAAAACCCATGACGGTGGCACCGATCAGCTCGGTGTATTGAAAAGGGGACACCACCGATACCGGCGCGCACTGAACCGCCTTTATCACCAGAAACTGCGACAGCGCACCCATCGCCCCCAGCAACAGAAACAGTGCCAGGTGCCACAGTGATTCCGGCCAGATGAAATACCACGGCACGATAAGGCTGGTGACGAGGCTTGCCACCAGCGCTGTAAAGACAATCAAGGTTTCCGGCCGATCGACATTGGCCATCTTGCGGGTATAAATCTGATAGAACGCGAATGCCAGCGCCGAGCCGGCCACCAGCAGATTGCCGGTGTTGTTCAGCGCGGGATCCGGACGAATGATGATGAGCGCACCGATCAGGCCGAGAATCACGGCCTGCCATCGATGCCACCCCACCCGCTCACCCAGCAGCGGTACCGCCAGTGCGGTGATAATAATCGGCCCGGTCATCATGATCGCCGATGCCGTACCCAGCGTCACCAGGGGCAGCGCCGATATGAAACAGGCATTCGAGATGAACATCAACAGCGAACGCGAGAACTGCATGCGGTAGTTTTCGCTTTTAAACAGCCGCATGCGCAGCGTTGGCCAAAACACCACAATCACACAAAGCAGATGGCCGGTAAAACGGGCCCAGATCACCTGCACGATATGAAATTCCAGTGCCAGTGTCTTGGCCATCGCGTTCATCACGGGAATGGCGAGCACCATGGCGAGCAACATGAAAACGATGCCACGCAATGGCTGTGATTGAGGAGAAATCGGCAAATCCCGGTTGCAGGCTAAGCCTGCCAGTGTAGCGGTTTGCACACACGCCAGCAGCCAGAATTCTCGCCAGTGCCGCCTGCCACGGCCGACCCGCCAAACGCACATCGCTAACCCGGTTGCAACGGATAATCGGTCAAATAAGCCGTTGACCACGGTTAAAATAGTTGCATATACTGCAATCATCACAAAACGTTCACATGGCGCTCCCAAAGCGCTATTGCTCCTTACTCAAGCGTCGGTGCCCTGCCTGCCAGTCAGGCTGGAACTTTCTCTGTGCTAACCGCCACCCACGGACCACAGCAACCATGGCTTATGCCCAGGCAAAGCAACTCGACAGCGACGCCATCCCGGTCGTCGATATCACGCCACTTCGCGATGGCAGCGATCCAGGCAGCGTTGCGCAGCAATTGCACGCCGCCAGCCAGGGCCTGGGATTCATCTATATTTCCGGCCACGGCATACCTGCAGAGCTTATTGAGTCGGCGCGCGACAACGCCTTCAAATTCTTTCGCGCCAGCGACGAGGCTAAAGCCGAGATCATTGTCTCGTCATGTCACCGCGGCTGGCTGAAGCCCGGCGCCTCGAAAATGCACGACAAAGCGCGCGCCGATCTGAAAGAGAGCTTTATCTGGGGATACGAATCACCACAGGGTACGCTGGATAATCACTCGCTGCGCGGACCCAATCAGTGGCCAGCGTTTGTGCCAGAGCTGGAAACCTGCGCCATGCAATACTTCCGGCAGGCTCACGAAGTTGCCCATCATCTAATGCGCGGTTTTGCCCTGGGCATGCAACTGGACGAGCAGTTCTTTCTTCAAAATTGCCAGCGTCCGCTGAGCCGTGCATCGTTTGTCTATTACCCGGCACAACCACCAGAGCTGGGAGAAGAGCAGTTCGGGGTGGCGCCACATACCGATTTTGGCGTGCTGACAGTACTTTGTCAGGATGATACCGGCGGACTGCAAGTCGAGGATATCAACGGTGAGTGGATACATGCCCCGCCTATTGATGGCACGCTGGTAGTTAATGTGGGTGATCTGCTGTCGCGCTGGACTAACGGGGCCTGTAAATCGACTCCTCATCGGGTTGTGAACACGTCGGGCCGCGAACGCATGTCGCTGGTGCTGGCCTTCGACCCTAACCCCGAAACAGTTATCGACTCCAGGCAGATCTTCGGCGATCAGCAAACTGCCAGAGACGAGCCAATTACCTGCGGCGACTACCTCACCTGGCGCTTTGGCAAAGCCTTCTCGTATCGGAGCAAAGCTTGAGACTCGGCGAGGCGGTGACGGGCAGTCGCGCCAGCCACCCGCCACCCGCCGAAGACATCGATCAGGCGATCGGAGCCGCACTTCGAAACCTGCGTGAAGAGCGCGCCCTGTCGGCACGTCAGCTGGCACTAGAGGCCGGCGTTTCAGCGGCGATGATCAGCCGCATCGAGAGCGGCCAGGTCTCGCCCTCGATCGGCACCATGACGGCCTTGAGCAACGCGCTTGATGTACCGCTGGTGAGCCTGTTTCGCGACACCGGATCAGAGCGCGCCGACTACACCCTGGTGAAAAAAGGTGACGGACTGAAATCCACCCGCATGGTGGGCGACCACATCCACCACTACCGCAACCTTGCCCATCACCGACGGCGCGATCTGCAATTCGAGGCGCATCTGGTCACACTCACGCAACAACAGGCGGCGCTGCCGGTTTATGTTGGCCACGGTGTCACCTTTATGCATGCAATTTCCGGCCGTGCCCGTTTTGAGTATGGCAAGCAGCAGATTTTGCTCAGCGAAGGTGACAGCCTGTCGCTGGATGCCGAGCTGTCACACGGTTGCACTGAAGTACTGACACCGGAATTTATTTTTCTGTCGGTACAGGCCGAGAGCCGCCGCTAGAAATGAACAGCGCAAGCCCGGCCATGGATCCTGTGTTACGCCGCCGTCAGAGCCGCGAGCGCGCGACCGACTGGACACTGTTCTTTGTTGGCTTTGGGCTGATCGCGTGGCTGATCTATGTTGGCGCCACATCGATGGGTTACAACTGGCAATGGTATCGGGTGCCGCGCTATTTCTATCGCATCATTGATGGCGAGCTGATCTGGGGCACGCTGGTGCGCGGGCTGCTGGTCACACTTGAGATCACGGCATGGTCAATGGTGATCGCGCTTGTGGTGGGCCTGGTCACCGCGTTGTTGCGCTTGTCGCGATCCTGGTCGGGGCACTTGCTGTCGTCGGTGTATCTGGAACTGATTCGCAACACCCCGCTGCTGGTGCAGATGTACCTGTTCTACTTTGTTTTGTCGCCTATTCTTGGCATCGACCGATTCTGGACTGGCGTATTGTGCCTGGCTTTTTTTGAAGCCGTGTTTATCTCGGAGATCATCCGTGGCGGCATCCTGTCGGTTCACAAAGGCCAATGGGAAGGCGCATCTTCACTGGGTTTGCGCAGCTGGAAAGTGTATGCGCTGGTAGTGCTGCCACAGGCGGTGCCGATCATGCTGCCGCCACTGACTTCTGCGGTCGTTAATCTGATCAAGAATTCGGCTATCGTCTCGACCATCGCCATTTTCGATTTAACCAATGAAGGACGCAATGCGATTGCGGACACCTTCATGAGCTTTGAAATCTGGTTTACCGTTGCCGCTGTCTATCTCGTTATGACGATCAGTCTTTCAGCTTTCGCGGCCTGGCTGGAAGCGCGCGTACAAAAACGTTTAGCGCGTGCCTGATCTGTCCTGTTCACTACGCACATTCATAAGGAAGCTTTAATGAAATTGCTAAAAAAAATGTTAACCGGCATAGCGCTCGCCGCCATTGCCACCGTGTCCCCCGCCAACGCCGACAGCGTCATTGAAGAGATCAAGAAACGCGGCAGCCTGCGCGTGGGCATGGCCACTTTTGTTCCGTGGGCAATGCGCGACAAGAACGGCGACCTGATCGGATTTGAAATTGACGTGGCGAAGAAAGTAGCCGCCGATATGGAGGTAGAGGCCGAATTCGTACCCACTGCATGGGATGGCATTATCCCGGCTCTGCTGGCAGGCAAGTTCGATGTCATTATCGGTGGCATGTCGATCACACCCGCACGTAACCTGACCGTCAACTTCACCGCCCCCTACGCGCACTCTTCACTGGGTGTGATGGCGAGCAAGAAGGTTGCAGAAGGTCTGGCATGGCCGGACGACTACAACAGCGCTGACGTCACATTTGTCTGCCGCCGCGGCGCTACACCCTGCACCTATATTCAAGACACTTTCCCGAAAGCCACGCTGCGCCAGTTCGATGATCAGGGCCAGACACTGCAGGAAGTTCTGAACGGTAACGCCCACGCGATGATCTCCTCGCAGCCTTTGCCGGCGCACACCATTTTCGACAATCCCGAGGCCGCCTTCGCCCCGACCACCGACAAGATAGAGCCCGGCAACGAGGCCTTCGCCGTGCGCAAGGGTGATATGGATGCGATGAATTTCTTCAACAACTGGATTCTCGTTAACAAGGCAAACGGTTTTCTGGAAGCGCGCCACAACTACTGGTTCGGCGGCCGCGACTGGGCAGATCAAATCGCCAAGTAATCGCAGAGCGAAATGGCACCGGGCTCGAAGATGAGCCCGGCAGCCGTATCCACTGACACCACCTGAACGAATCCATGTATCCAGACCCGGACAGACCACGCAAGGCAGGCACGATCGATGTGATCATCGTCGGCGCTGTGCTCGCGGTGGTCTACTATCTGTGGAGCAATGTCTCCAATGTGCTGGTCTACAAATGGGACTGGAATTTCGTCCCCAGCGTTATGTTCGTACAGGATGAACAAAGCGGCTGGTGGCGGCCCAATGTTTTGCTGGAAGGTTTGCTGACTACGATCAGGCTATCGATCTGGGCCATGCTGTTTGCCTGTGTACTCGGTTTGTTACTCGGGGTGATGGCGACGCGTAAAAGGCTGTTGCCACGGCTGGCGTCGCGTGCCTACGTCGGCCTGATTCGCAACGTGCCACCACTGGTATTCATTTTCGTTTTCTACTTTTTTATCTCCTCGCAACTGGTACCGGCGCTGGGCATCGATAGCTGGGCGCGCGAACTGGGGCCGCAGGGCCGCAGCATTATGGGCATTGTGCTCGGCCCGCCGGATCTGCTGGAAAACCTGATATCGGGCGTTATCTGCCTTGCGATGTACGAGGCCGCCTACATCGCAGAAATCGTTCGCGCCGGTATTCAGTCGGTACCCTCCGGGCAAAGCGAGGCGGCCACAACAGTAGGGCTTGGGCCGTGGCAGTCGTTTCGCTACGTGATCCTGCCGCAGGCGCTGCACGCAGTGATGCCGCCAATGGCCAACCAGTTCATTTTACTGATAAAAAACAGCTCGATCGTATCGTTGATTTCGATTCAGGAACTAACCTTCATGGGAACCGAGATCGCGGTATCGACCGGGCGCCGATTCGAGACGTGGATCCTGGTCGCCGTGATGTATTTTCTATTGTGCTATGGACTGGCACTATTATTTGCGCGCTGGGAACGCCGCAGCCGCCAACAATTCACCTGAAGTTTAACCCGAATACAGCCAACCAGAAGAGTTCGCGATGAGTGCCTGGATAGAAATGATCAGCGATGAGAACGCTGACGAGAACCTGCTAGAAACGCTGAAAATGGCGCGCACGCCGCACGGCACGGTAGACAACGTTATGCGCGTGCACTCGCTGCGACCCAACACCATGAAAGGCCATGTCGTACTCTATCGGGCGGCACTGCACGATGATGCCAACACCCTGCCCACCTGGCTGCAGGAAACCATTTCATCCTACGTATCCATACTCAATGATTGCCCGTACTCACTGGCCAACCACTGGGCCAACGCGCGGCACCTGATCGCCGATGAGGCTCGCGCCGATACCATTGAGTCAGCTCTTAACGCCGACACGCCCGAACAGGCATTCGAGGGTGCAGAACTACTCGCCATGCGTTACACCCGAAAGCTGACGCGCACACCTGCCGATATGGTGAAAACCGATGTCGACGAATTACGCGAGGCAGGGTTCAGTGATGGCGAGATACTCGAAATCAATCAGATCGTTGGCTATTTCAATTATGTCAATCGATTGCTGAATGGACTGGGCGTTACAACCGATGGAGATATCGTCGGCTACTACGCAAAGTCTGAGTAGCGGCGCATGAACCAAACTTTCGATATCGGCAACAGCGCAATACCATCCTGCGCGATCTCCCTGCTACAGGATTGCGTTGGTGCTGCCACCGGCGATCGCCTGCTGATCGTGGTTGAACCCACCGGCACCGGCTACTACGACGACGAAGCGCCTAAGGTTATCGCCGCCGCCGCTCGTGCCATGAAGATGAAAGTCTACGAGACGCAGGCGCCGGCGGGCATTTCCACCCCCGATGATATGGCGCCTTTTCTCGACACCCTGCACGGTTTCGATCACGTTATATTTTTTGCCCGCGTCGGCGATCAAATCCGCTTCTCGATCTCCGATGCGCTGCCCCCTGCGACGATGGTCTACACACTCGGCCGCGACACACTCGAATCATCTTTTGGCACCGCATGCCACACCGGTCTGTGCGAAATTCGCGACACCATTGATGCCGCATTCAACGAGGCTAAAGAAGTGCGCGTAACCTGCCCGCGCGGCACAGACTACCGAGGCCTCGTGCAACACACCAGCCAGGCCGTTGAGGTAGGTGTAAAACGTTTTCCCACACTAGTGCCGCGCCCTGTTCCCGCCGCGGGATTCGAAGGCAAAATCATGTTGAGCCGTTTCCTGGTTGGCACCGGATCGCGTTTCTACGAGCCCTACTACCTTGCACTGAACTCAGACGTGGCAGCGATTGTGAAAGATAATCGCGTCATACGACTGGAAGGTGATAGCCGCGAAGTCCGCAAAGTTGAAAAACACTATCAGCATGTATCGGATTTATTCGGTATCGATCCCTGGTATGTTCACTCATGGCACGCTGGCATTCACCCGGCCTGCGAATTTAATCATGATGCGGCAAGCGACATACTGCGCTGGGCTGGCAGTGCATTCGGCAGCCCGCGAATACTGCATTTTCACACCTGCGGCGACTATGCCCCCGGTGAAATATCCTGGAACATCGCCGACCCGACGATTCATCTCGATGGCAACGCGATCTGGGAGAACGGATACCTGTACCCCGACCGCCTGCCCGGCGGAGACTCACTGATACAACGCCACCCGCGCCTGGCGGCCTTATACCAGAGCCCCCATCGAAATATTGGTTTGAACGGCTAGGCGACGATAACAATGAAATTATTGGCGGCCGTCGCATTGGGCCTCTTCGCAACGTTATCGAGCGGGAACGTACAGGCAGGCGACACAATGGAGCTCGAAATCGACCATGTCATGATGCCGGTTTATTTCAACAACGCTTTTGTCGATTCAATCGCAGAAGTCTGGCAACAACGAAACAGAGGCAGAGTCCACACCCAGCCACAGAATGATTTTTTCCAAGGCGTGTATCTGCAGAGCAAAAGTTTCTACGTGGAGTATCTGTCGACAGTTGAAACACAGCCCTACTGGAGCAACGCCGTATTTTTTGTCGTGCCAAAGAAATACTGGGACTATTACGAAAATCCGGCAATACGCAACGAACATTTTCTTGTGCCCTTTTTCGGCAGCGGCTTTCAGCTCGTCAGCCCCGATTTCCCGCACCTCAATCGTATCAACGCCAAAGAGGAAACCTACGACGGCCTGCAGATACTGATCTCTGCCGCGCTTGAAAAAGAGATACTGGGTATCGGCGGCCAAAAGTGGTCATTGCCATCCAGTGGAAAGCTACGAGTGCACGAAGGGCTTGCACATTTGCATGATATTGTTGTTATTGATGAAGAATCGAAGTTAGTGGCGCCGTTGTTCGAGGCCAATCCCGTGCTACGCGATTTTTTCTAAAACTGAAATGGCCTTGTGGGAAGAGACCCCCGGTCCCTGAACCCGTATAGCACGAACGTAAGAAGTTGGTGTACAGGCTTTTGCCGCCTTTTTCACGGGGCACGTGAACAATAATCGAACTCAGTGTTTACAGGCCCATCGACACGCCGTGCAACTGTCGGGCACGCTTAGGCTTTGCACCGACCTACGGTTTCTCAGCGTGTTTTTCGGTTATCTGCGAAGCGAAACGTTCGCCGCGACCCCGTAGGTCGGCGCAAAGCTTGCGCAGCTTGCGTGCCCGACAAACGCCATGAGAGCGTGGGAAGAGACCCCCGGTCCCTGAAAAGGTATGGCAGGATCACACTACAAATCCAGCAAATAAGGTACGCAATCCCGCAGCAATTCAACCAATTCCGCATCCATGTATCGGTAATCATCCGGGATTTCGAGCACGTGGATTTCCTTGTATTTCATCTCCCCCGGGAAATCTGCGGCTAACCGCTGCTTATGCTTTTGCTCCATCACCATAACAACATCTGCCCACTTCACATCGGCCGAGGTGACTGTTCTGCGAGCATCACGCGTGGTACCACGCGAGCGCGCAGAAATCCCGGGATGCTTTGAAAAGACTTTTTCCGCCGTGGGGCTGCGCCACTGATTCTTACTACACACGAAAAGCACATTCATCCGACTACTACCGGCAAGTCGTCGATCTGGCTGATCAATGCTGCACCGTGCATTTTTTCAGCGTACAGGAGACCGAATCGGGTATTTTGCATTTATAAAGGCACCTGGGGTACTCGGAAAAGTAACGCTCCAATTGTTTCACAACCAGTGGAAAATGATCTTTATTGATTGCTGCTCCACATCCCAACGGACATCCGGGAATGATCCGAACACAATCCGTATCGCGCTCGCATGCCCCCGCATCTTCGATTACCCCCAATACATGACTTCGCACAACCGATTCTTTCTCGTTGTACACTCTCAGAGTTCGTTCGTCCCTGGTTTCACAGCCAGAGGCGAATACGATGAAAAGGAAAACCACGACACCATTGAAATAGCGCTTTACCACCATTCAGGGACACCCTGTATCACCGCGCCTGCGATTCAAACTCGCGTGAATCGATGCCCGGTCTTTCGGAACTCGACACTTGCCATATTACGTTCAAGTGCGCACGCCCCGGTAAACTCTAGCGCCTATTTATCGTTACCAGCACTATATAAAAAGGCGGCCAACGCCTGTACTCCAGCGAGTGACGCGACCCTCGATACATGTTCAGGGATCGGGGATCGCTTCCCACAAGGCAACGTGTGTCAGCACGAGCCGTGCTGCAGTT
>CAKZSB010000038.1 GCA_937920585.1 uncultured Granulosicoccaceae bacterium
AGGTCGCATCGGCGGCATTCTGTTCAAACAAGGTCACACAGGCGTTACTGAAACAGCGCTTGATCAGCGTCGCCGCCAGCAGTCCGGCCGGACCACCTCCAACAATCACGACTTTCAACGCATCGCCCTCATTTACCGATAGACTGTAGTCGGGTAATGTCCGAGTGAACAGGAATGGAATGGCATAGAGCACCGTATCGAATAAGCACCGACCGCGCACTGATCGACAGCGCGAGAGTAATCCGCTTTTTACAACAGGAATCCTATTGGGGGCAGGATATCACGAGCAGCGGGATCGAGCGCTCACTCGAGAATTCACTGTGTTTCAGCGTCCTCGAAGACAAAAAGATGATCGGCTTCGCCAGAGTCATTACCGACTACGCTGTGTTCGGCTATCTGGAGGACGTGTTTATCGACGACGCATCGCGCGGCCGTGGTATTGGCAAGTGGCTGATGGAGTGCATACTGGACCACCCCGATATAGCCGGTTTAAAAAAACTGATGCTCGCCACGGCCGATGCTCAGGGGCTTTACAATCAGTACGGATTCAACCTTATAAAAAATCCCGAGATGGTAATGGAGCGCTACAACTATAAAGACTTCCCCGACGCCCCATCACCCTGAGCCACCGTCAGTGAGCGACACGAAATTCGTCCTTTGGTTATTGGCTCAATCTGATCAGGGGCAGGTGCTTGGAAATGTGATTAACGATCTTGCCGTGCGATTCCGATCGCCGTCGTTTTTACCGCACGTAACGCTGTTGCCGCTTGCAACGCGCGATCCTTCCACCGCCGAGCGCACCGTCTCGACACTCGCGGCAAGAGTGTCACCATTTTCCGTATCGATTGCAGGTATCGATACAGAGCCGGATTATTTTCGGTTTCTAACGCTGCGCCTGGCAAATGATCCGGCGCTTGTCGAATTGCGGGAACAGGCATGTCAGCTGGCTGGCCTGCCCGTCACCCCCTTTCAACCGCACATCAGTTTAATGTACCACGGTGATAACCCGGCGCTGCAATCGAGCGCCCGCGAGTACTGCCTGGCGCAACCGGCCATTGCCGGCACAGAACGTATCGTCCTCAACCGCCTGGCGCTGGTCGATATCAGCGCCGCGGTGGAACAATGGCAAGTGCTGCAGGCACTACCGCTTGCTAATAGTTCTCTTTAAGATCCATGCCGGTATAAAGGCTCGCCACCTCCTCCTCGTAGCCGTTGAACATTAATGTGTCCTGCTTACTGGAGAAAAGCGACGACAATCCACCCGAGTTGCTGTCGAGCCGACGCTCTTTGGCCTGGCTCCAGCGACGGTGCGGAACCGTGGGATTGACGTTCGAGTAAAATCCGTATTCACGGGGGCCGGCAAGATTCCAGCTGGTGTCCGGTTGTTTATCGACAAAGCTGATTTTCACAATCGATTTGATGCTCTTGAAGCCATACTTCCACGGCACAACCAGCCGAATGGGCGCGCCAGATTGATTGGGCAGCACTTTGCCGTAGATGCCAACCGACATGAGTGTCAGCGGGTGCATAGCCTCGTCCATCCGCAACCCCTCGACATACGGCCATGACAGTACCGGTGATTTCTGCCCCGGCAGGTTTTCCGGATCCATAATGGTTTGAAAGTGCACGTATTTGGCTGAGCTTGTCGGCTCGAATCGCTTGAGTAAATCACCCAGCGGAAACCCGACCCAGGGAATCACCATCGACCACGCCTCGACACAGCGCATGCGATAGATGCGTTCTTCCAGCGCGTGGGGTTTGAGAATATCTTCCAGCGTGTAGGTGCCCGGCTTTTCACAATGACCATCTATCTCTACCGACCAGGGATCGGTTTTCAGCAGATGGGCGTTGCGCTGCGGATCCCCTTTGTCGGTGCCAAGCTCGTAGAAATTGTTGTAGCTGGTGGCGATTTCCCAACTCGTTTGCGTCTCATCGGTGCTGCCGGGCCACGCGGCAAGATCGCCCAGCTCGGGTGCCGCGGCCAGGGCCGGCATATGAGGCAGCAGCCCGGTCGCTGATACGCCGATCCCGTAGCCCGCCATGCGCAATAACTTGCGGCGATTAGCGAACACCTCTGGATCAGTGATTTCGCTGGATTTGATTTGCCGTACCGGCTTGTAAGCTGCCATTCAATTGGATCCTTGCTGGATTTATCGGTCGTGTGGGCCGGATTCTGCTGCGGCACGAACTCACCGCAACACGCTATCGACGCTCACCTTATGGGAAATCTCGCTGGTGCGCACGATTCTTGTTAACACCGGCACACACTTTCCGTGCGTGGCGGAAAATTTACACAGCCGGCGACCATACGTCGCATCACTAACAGATGTGCGTTCGCCGGCGAAAAAACCAATACCACTGGGCCTGCCGGTTCCAGTGTTGTGACAACCAGATTGGAAAACAGTTTCGTGAATCAAAGCCAGCTCTCACACTTGGACGAAACATCAGACCACACGGAAGACGGGCAAAATCAGCGCCTGTTGCGCACTGATCTGCTAAAAGCGTGGCACAGCGAACTCGCCGATATCAGTCTGGCGCCGATCTCTTGCGTCGATGTCTATCGCGAGTTGGTGCTCAATAAATCGGAGCTGCTGCTGCAGCCTGTCGATACGACCGACACCGCGACAACAGCACATTTGCGGCCCCTGCCCGAAGGCATGCTTTCCACCCAGCACAGCGCCGAAAAACTGGCGCTGCGCACGCGT
Source organism: uncultured Granulosicoccaceae bacterium (assembly GCA_937920585.1). Lineage (GTDB taxonomy): Bacteria > Pseudomonadota > Gammaproteobacteria > Granulosicoccales > Granulosicoccaceae > CAKZSB01. The sequence goes on from CAKZSB010000038.1 coordinate 2,706, forward strand.
AAAGTTGACATCGAGACCGGACCGAACAGTCCGGTGCAACGCTACACGCTATATTTGGTTGCCGGTTTCGCGATGACAGCGAACGCCAATCAGATCCATCGCATCCCGCTGTTGCTGATCCCTGTGCAGCTGGTCGCCGCCGCTGATGGCACGCAGCACAGTATTCGTTACGAAGGCGCGCCGCTGCGACTGAACCCCTACATTGTCGAGGTATGCGACAGCACACTGGACGAGCAATTTCCCGCGTTTACCACGGCCAATGACCTGCGCGACTACCTGCGCGCAATGAATCGTCATCTGCACGAAGGCCTGCAATGCCGGGTGAGCGCCAATACCGGCCTGTTCACGCTGCAATCAGACGTACTGAAAAATATCACCGAGGACGACAAATTCGAACTGGAACTGGCGCGTACCACACCCGGCGCCAGCTTTCGCCCGTTACCACCTGCACCTGCCGGCTTCAACGCCGTGTTCGCCGCCCGGTTGTTGCGCTACATTCCGGCAAGCGAACTGCCCGCCGCGCTGTTCGATTTCACCAGCCGCACGCAACCAGAGCCTGCAATCGAAACATGGCAGGCAGACACGCTGACCAGTCTCACTGCCGAACGACGGGAAAAAATGCTCAACTGCGCGCGCTGGATGAGCGAACTGGGGCTTGGCAACTGGCGCATCGACGCGCTCAATCAATTGCCCGCTCGAGTCAACAGCATGCGCATGGCGTTAGTGTCGATCACTGAGAACCAGGCGTTTGGCCAGTACTTTCGCAAAGAAGAGCAAAACGCCGGCCTGCTCGCGGCGCTGTATCGCTGCGATGCAGCTATCGTTAATGGCCCCGCCGATTTGCAACAGCACTCTATCGGTCTGCACGCCGACCCGCAGACCCGGGTATTGCTGCAAAGCGCCAAGGTCGAATCAGCGGTGCTGGAATCGGAGATGCTGGCGCTGCAACAGACCTTCAAAATCAACGAGGTGCCCGACAGCGAAGTGCTACTGCGCCTGATCGAGACGATCGCACAACGCGAAAACGAGCCACAGCTGACCAACCCGCTCTATTTCAAGGCACGCAGACGCCTGAACGATATTCTGCAGACCCACAACGGCCTGTTGACCGAGGCGGATCTGGTTCGCCTGCGATCACTGGCGCTGACTCTGGCGCGAATCGAATCGTTTACCTCGCACCGCTACAACAAGCGTTGCTTTGGCACTTTGTACAAGGGTGTGCACAGCAACTGGCAACGCCTCGACGGCCTGATCGATTACGCTCGCTGGCTGGCACAGCAGCTGGGCTCGGAAACAATTGCCGGTCGGCTGCTCGATTGCTGGCCATCGTATACTCGCGACCACAACATCTTTCGCGACGAGCTGCATCAGGCGGCCGTGGCGAGCTGGCAGCTCGGCGCTCTGCTGCCCGATATGATCACCGAATCGAGCCCGCTGCCGTCGCTGATCAGAACCGCAGAGAAATACCAGGACAAAATTACCCTGTGGGCGAGCTATCTGCACCGCCATGCCAACGATCCAACACTGACGCCGCATCGGCTGATGTTGCTGGCCGGTCTGGCGGTTGATGACAATACTCGCGCGGCACGCCTGCCACAGCGCGAGTACGACGAACGCATCCTCAGCCACGTTGTCGCCAAAGGCTTGAGTTTTTCCACACTCGACGCGACCTCTAACTGGCTGCTCGATACGATGGACCATCTGGATATCGATCTTGCCACGGTTCGCCGTCACCTCGACGCCGAGGCCAGGCTCGATACCACAAGCGCTGTGCAAATCGCACTCTGAATCTCTGGTCTTTCGTGGAGCAGCGGCCGATGCTGGCCGCTGTGCGCGATCTGTAGTCCTGCCTTCCCATACCGGGCAGTCACGCCTGTAACCGCGTAAAATTGTCTACAATTCAAACTCGCTCGAGATCGCGAGAGTGCAACGGGGGATGCAGACTAATGGCGGCAGATATTCAGGACGCAGACGACTGGGACGAAGAGAAACGCGAGTGGCTTGACTCCATCGATTCAATCTACGAGCGCCACGGGCCATCGGCTGTTCGCGAAGTCCTGCGCCAGCTCCACGATCACGTGCTGGCGCGAGACATCCGTCTCAACGAAGCCACCCTTAATACGCCCTATCGCAATACCATCCCGCCGGGCCGGCAACCCGCCTACCCCGGTGATCTCGAACTTGAGGAGCGGATAGAGAAGTTGTTGCGCTGGAATGCCGCTGCGATGGTGGTTCGCGCCGCCGACAGTGGCAGCGGCGTGGGCGGCCATATCGCCACCTACAGCTCCGCGGCAACAATGATCGAAACCGGCTTTCATCATGTATTTCGAGCCCGCTCGAGCGACTATGGTGGCGATCTCGTGATCGTTCAGCCACACGCCGCCCCGGGCGTTTACTCGCGCGCATTTCTGGAAGGCCGGCTAAGCGCCACCCAACTGGATAACTTTCGCCGCCAGCTCGCACCCGGCGGTGGCCTGCCATCCTACCCGCATCCGCGCGCGATGCAGGATTTCTGGCAGATCCCCTGCGCGTCGATGGGCCTGTCTACGCCCACCTCAATCTACCAGGCGCGCTTTATAAAGTATCTCGAAAATCGCGGCCTCAAAGCACGCAATGGCGGCAAGGTCTGGTGCTTTATTGGCGACGGCGAATCAGACGAGCCCGAAGTACTCGGCACCATCAACATCGCCGCGCGCGAAAAACTCGACAACCTCGTATTGGTCGTCAACTGCAACCTGCAGCGCCTCGACGGCCCGGTGCGCGGCAACGGCAAAATCATTCAGGAACTGGAGCGAAGTTTTCGCGGCGCCGACTGGAATGTGATCAAAGTGGTCTGGGGCAGCGGCTGGGACGGGCTGCTGGCGCGCGATCACAACGGCCTGCTGCAAAAGCGCATGGAAGATGCCGTAGACGGTGACTACCAATACCTGTCGGTCTCCAGCGGCGAGACGCAACGCGAAATCTGGGTCGAGAATAACGACGAACTGCAGGCCTTGATGAACACGCTCACGGACCAGGAAGTCGCCAACATCAAACGCGGCGGGCAGGATGCGAAGAAAGTCTACGCCGCCTACAGCCGGGCACTGGAATCGCAACGGCCCACCGTCATTTTGGTTAAATCGGTCAAGGGCTATGGCCTTGGCAGCGGCCAGGGACAGAATACCGCACACCAGAAAAAGCAGCTCAGCACCGACGAACGCCGCCAACTGGCAGCCGACTGCGGCATCCCGCTGCCACAGGAGGCGATCGATCGCGCCGACTACTACCTGCCACCGCAGGACAGCCCCGAGATTACCTATCTGCGCGAGCATCGTGCCCGGCTGGGCGGCAGCCTGCCACGCCGCGAAGTGACCTGCGCCCCCCTGCCACCGCTGGCCCGGGAGCTCTTCACCGAGCAGCTTTCCGGCACCGGCGAGCGCGCCACCAGTACCACCGCCTCGATGGTGAGAATGCTGCAAAAACTATTGCGTCACGACGATGTCGGCAAATTTGTCGTGCCGATCGTACCGGATGAGGCGCGCACTTTCGGGCTGGAGAGCCTGTTCAAGACTGCCGGTATTTATTCGCCACAGGGTCAGGCCTATACCCCGGTCGATGGCAACAGCCTGTTGCCCTATCGCGAAGAGACCGATGGCCAGGTATTGCAGGAAGGCATATGCGAGACCGGTGCGATGGCATCATTTCTGGCCGCCGGCACCGCCTACGCCGTGCACGGTGTGCCGACGATACCGTTTTACATGTTTTATTCGATTTTCGGATTCCAGCGTGTCGGCGACATGATCTGGAGTTGCGCCGATATGATGTGCCGAGGCTTTTTGCTGGGTGGCACGGCCGGGCGCACCACACTCAACGGCGAGGGATTGCAACATCAGGATGGCCACTCACTGGTTGTCGCGAACACCATTCCCAACCTTAAAAGTTACGATCCGGCATTTGCCTATGAACTTGCACTGATTGTGCGCAACGGCATTCATCGCATGTATACCCTGCAGGAAAATATCTTTTACTACCTCACCGTATACAACGAGGTGTATCCGATGCCGCCCGAGCCCGCTGCCGATATCGAAGACGGCGTGCTGAAGGGCATGTACTGCTATCGGCGCACGAGCCTTGCCAGCAGCGATGCCACACCAATCCATCTATTTGGCAGTGGCACCATTATGCAGCAAGTGCTTGAGGCCGGCGAGTTGCTCGAGGCGATGGACTATCCGGTGCACGTCTGGAGCATCACAAGCTACAACGAACTCAGCCGCGATGCACTGGCCTGCAATCGCTGGAACCGACTGCATCCGGCCGAGCCGCAAAAAGTCCCCTACATCACCGAAATGCTCAAAGATGAAAAAGGCGTCTACGTCGCCGCCAGCGATTACATGAAAGCGCTGCCCAACAGTATTGCGCGCTGGGTTCCAGGCCGCTTCAGCGTGCTGGGTACCGACGGATTCGGCCTGTCGGAATCGCGCGAAGATCTGCGCCGCCACTTCGAAATCGACCCACAGCACATTGCCGTGGCGGCGCTGCACTGCCTCGCCGCAGAGGGCATCATCGGTACAGATGTGGTACAAAAGGCGATAGACAAATTCGCCATTGATCCTGACAAGACTGATCCGGTTACACTGTAGGAGTCTGTTCGGAAAGACATTGCTACTGGAGCCAACATGAGCCCTGCTACGCGCCAACTACATCCGCTCTTTGTGGCAGAGATCGATGGTGTAGATCTCAGCCAGCCACTGGGCCCGTCGCTGGCCGCCGAACTCGAACAAATCATCGACCAACACGGCGTCGCAGTTTTTCACAACCAGGTGATCAACGACGAGCAACAAAAAGCCTTCAGTGAGCATTTCGGTGCGCTCGAAGAAACCGCAGGCGGCCATATTTCAAAACCCGGAGAAAAGCGTCTCGGTGCCGGCATGGCCGATGTATCCAATCTCGATCAGAACCATCAGCCCTATGCACGCGATGATCGCCGCCGACTATTTAACCTCGGCAATCGTCTGTGGCACACCGACAGCTCCTTCAGGGCGATTCCGGCCAAGTACTCGATTCTATCAGCGCGCAAAATCGAAACCACCGGCGGCAATACCGAATTTGCCGACATGCGTGCGGCCTACGACGCACTCGATGATGCAACAAAGGCACAGATAGAAGACCTCATCTGTGAACACTCACTGATCAACTCTCGCGCAAAGCTCGGGTTTTTCGAATTCACCGAAGAAGAGCGCGCGATAATGCGACCGGTGCAGCAGCGCCTGGTGCGCAGCCATCCCGTCACGTCAAGAAAATCCCTGTATCTCGCCTCGCACATCGGCAATATTGTCGGCTGGCTGCCGGCAGAGGCACTTTGCTTCATCAACGATCTTATGGAGCACGCCACCCAACGCGAATTTGTCTACGCGCACGAGTGGCAGGAAAATGATCTGCTGGTCTGGGACAACCGGCAAATGCTGCATCGGGTGCGCGCATTCGATGAGTCGCATCCGCGCGACATGCGCCGCACCACGGTAGCTGGCACAGCACCAACGGTGTAGCCAGCGCTCACCTTTGCGGACGCTGCAGACCACAACCCCTCCCGACCATAACGCTAGTCAAGGTACAAGTGTCAGTAGACTATTCAAAAACTCTATCCTTCGACAGCCACGACCTCACCGAACAGATCGGAAATGATCCATCGTCTGGCGCCCTGTTTCGCCAACGCGAAATCGACGAGGCACTGGCCGCAATCGAGCGGCAACAGTCCGTTCTATTGACGGGTCTGCCTCGCAGTGGCAAGTCCGCAATCATCAACAGCATTGCTCTGGCACTGGGCAAGAGCGAACGCAAACTGCTGCAACTATCATCAAATTCCATACTGACGGGCACCCGCTATCTGGGTGAGTGGCAAAGCAAATTGCGAAGCTACGTCTATAGCGCGCGCAAGCAAAATGCCATTCTAAATTTCGTTGATATTGGCAACCTGGCTTTCGTTGGACAGTCCTCCAGTGATTCAACCAGCGCACTGGACTATCTGCGGCCACTGATCAATAACGGAGAAGTGGTGTTGATCGGCGAGGCCACACCCGATGTCTATCGGCAAATGCAACGCGTTAATCAATTTGTTGATCTATTTCATACTATTCGCATCGCACCGCTCGACGCTGATCAGATAGATGAAATAGTCGAGTACCGCGCAGACATCATTTTGGAACACCCCATGGACGCGGCCGGCCATCAACATTTGAAATTGCTTGCAAACAACTTTGCACCACCCGACATTGGCCCCGGCACACGACTGCAGTTACTGGAAAGGATAAACAATTACCTGATTGAAAAAGACAACGCTCAAGTCATCACCGAGCCGTTTATCGACAAGGTTTTTTCAATCTACTCCGGCCTGCCGGCATTTGTTTTCTCGCAACATCAAAACGTTTCGGCCGGCGAGATTCGACGCTGGTTTCGCAGCCGGGTTTTCGGTCAGGAACAGGCGATCGAAGCCGTTGTCGAGTGCATTGCCCTGTTCAAATCTGCACTGCGCGATCCGAATCAGCCGATCGGCACATTTCTTTTTACCGGCCCGACCGGTGTAGGTAAAACGGAGCTATCAAAAGCGCTGGCCGAGTATCTGTATGGCAGTGCCCATCGTTTGCTGCGCTTCGATATGTCCGAATTTGCAAGCTACGATTCTTTTCAGACACTGATTGGCCAAAGTGGCAATGCAGATGCCCCGGCACTGCTGGTCGATCCGATACGCACGCAACCTTTCCAGGTCATACTGTTCGACGAAATCGAGAAGAGTCACCCGAACATCTTCGACCTGTTGTTACAACTGCTCGACGAAGGCCGAATGACTCAGCCCGACGGACGTGCAGTCGACTTTCGCAACACCATCGTAATTTGCACGACAAACGCCGGCGCCAGCGAGATGAATCGACCGACACCCGGTTTTACCCGCGAGAGCAGCAACAATGTACCGATGCATGTGCTCGAACGTTACTTTCGAGCCGAGTTTCTGAACCGGTTTCAGCACGTGCTGGTGTTTCACGCATTGAATCAGTCGCAGGTCAGGCAGATTGCCAAAGCCGAGGTGAAGAAAATACTCAAACGCAGCGGCATCGTATCGCGCAACCTGATCGTCGATATAGACGACAACGTAATCGACACGATTGTCAGCCACGGTTACTCCGATCGCTATGGCGCCAGAGCGCTCAAGCGTGAGGTGCAGCGTCGGCTGGCATTACCGGTTGCCTCGTATCTCATGGAAAACAAAATAACCTCTGGCTCGCTGCTGACGGTGTCGAGTCTCGATGGTCGCACCCTGGTGAAAGCATTCAGGGAGAAAGACAGCGCGCGACAGCCAAAACAGGCGTCGCACGCTGCAGCGCCCGCATCGATACAAAACACAAGGCAAAAGCTCAATGCACTGGCCGAACAACTTGGTGCTATAGAAAAGGCACTCGATGTCACGGCGTTGCGCGAGGAATTGTCACAGATTGATCAAAATCGCGACGACAGCCGATTCTGGGACAACCGCGAGGCGGCACTGCAATACCTGAAACGCGCCGAGTCGATTAACGAACAACTCAACCGGCTTGAACGACTGGCCAACCGGTGCGAGGAACTACAGCAATCGATTGCCACACCACAATCTCGCCAGCATCTGGAAAGAACTGAAGCTGCAGCGCTGAAACTGGAAGCCAGCATTAAACGCTGCGAGCTGGAACTGTTGATTCTCGGAGACGCGCACAATCACCCCGCCATCGTCCTGTTGCAACCGATCTCGGACTCCTGTCTCGGACGAGATGAATTGCATGAGCTTTACTACAACTGGAGCCGCGACACCGGGCGAACCAGCAAGCTGCTACACGAGCCACAGAGCAGTTCAGAACCTGCGATGCTGTTAATCGATGGCAGTTATACCTATGGCTATCTGCTTGGCGAGGCCGGTTTACATCGCCATCGCAACGAGTCACTCAATTGCGCGACTCGCGTGACAGTTGCACCGGAACTGGCCTGTGACGAGGCAGCAGCACCGCCCGTTTTGTTGCGGCAACAGGCACTCCGGCAACGCGGTCGTTACGGCGGAAAAATTCGCTCGATGCTTGAAATCAGCGATACCGGGCTACTCCTGAAAAATGACCTTTCGATTGTCGAAAACCGCGAAATCGCAGCCGATCTGCAGGCGAGCTGGCAGCAAGCGACATCGAGCATGGAGGTCATACGCCGCTACGATACCGTGCCGTTTTTTGTCAAAGACTACGCCAGTGATATCAGCTCGGGGCGACGCGACCTGCTGCGGCAGGAAGGCTTTACCGACTTACTCGCCCGGCGCGCCCGATTGCTGCTCAAGCCTTAATTACACACCCATCGCCCGCCACCGCAAACCGTTCGACTTCACCCCTGTCAGACGATACGCTTCAGACAACGATCATCCGGAACCTTGATGTCATGCCCGACCTGCCATTGCTGTTCACACCATTGAAAATTCGCGGTGTCACGCTGCCCAACCGAATCGCGGTATCGCCAATGGCTCAATACTCGGCCAACAACGGCTATCCGGTGACCCATCATCTGTTGCACTACGGGAAATTCGCTCAGGGCAAAGCCGGCCTGATCTTCGTTGAGGCCACGGCGGTCACGCGTACCGGCAGAATCACCAACGGTTGTCTGGGTCTGTGGGAAGACACACAGATCAACGCATTCAAACCGATCACTGCCTGCATGGCGGCCAACGGCAGTGTACCGGCAATCCAGATTGGCCACGGCGGACGAAAATCCGCCATGCAACGGCCCTGGCACGGCAACGGCCCGCCGGGTGCCGAAGACGAGGCGCGCGGTGATGAAATCTGGCAGCCGGTGGGCCCTTCAGCCACGCCGCTCGATGAGGGCTGGCTCAAGCCGCGTAAACTCAGCGAAACCGAATGCGTTGGTATCGCAAGCGATTTTGCCGATGCTGCCAAAAGGGCGATAGCTGCCGGTTTCAAGGCAATTGAAATTCACATGGCACACGGCTATTTATTGCACTCGTTTTTGTCGCCGCTGTCCAATTTTCGCAACGATCGCTTTGGCGGCACACTCGACTCACGCATGGCGCTGCCTGTGCTGGTGGCGGAGCAAGTGCGCAAGGCCGTCCCGGACGACACGCCACTTTTTGCAAGGCTTTCGTGCATCGACGGTGGTGATGAAGGCTGGAGCATGGATGACAGCGTCGCACTCTCACACAAGTTAAAGAACGCCGGAGTTGATGTGATCGATTGCTCGTCGGGCGGAAACTCGCCAAAAGGGGCCACCAACGCCAATCTCAAACGCGGACCTGGCTATCAGGCAGATTTTGCCCGTCGTATTCGACACGAGACGGACATCATGACACAGGCGGTGGGATTCATTCGAACCGGGGAATTCGCGGAAGAACTGCTACAGCAGCAAAAGGCCGATATCATCGCGGTTGGCCGGCAGTATCTCTACAACCCCAACTGGGCACTGCATGCCGCAGAGGCACTCGGACTAACCGGTGATTTCGAACAGTGGCCGGTTCAATATGCCTGGTGGCTTGAAAAATGGCAAAAAGGATTGAAATCCAGCGAACAGTGGGAGTTGTAAACCAGTGCTTTGACAATATTAAAAGTCGGGATACAGCGAGTGGATAAGTGATCAGCGCAAGGCGCGCGATTGAGGAATACCTCGGCGGCCCCGGCTGTTCAATTGTGAGTGAGCGCAACGCCGCGATGGCAACTTTTGGCGCTCGCGCGCAGGGGATGGCTTTTGATTTGCCGCACTCCAGGTGTGATAGCTGAACTGGCCCTAACCGGCACATCAAAGGCCATACTGTATTCCAGTTTTTAGTGTTGTCAAAGCACTACGCTACCTGCAGATTGACTCTGACAGGATTAAAAGTTTCTATGTAGCCTGTGGCTTCAGCTACCGGCACCGGTTTACTGAAATAGAAACCCTGCAATTCATCACAATGGTGATTCTGCAGCCAGCGAATCTGTCGATCTGTTTCAACCCCCTCGGCAACGATACTAAGGCCAAGCATCTTGCCCATTTTCAGTATCATTTCAAGAATGGCGGTTTGCTCCATATCGACCAGAAAGGCACGATCTATTTTCAGACAGTGCAAGGGGTACTTCTGCAGATAAGCAAGATTCGAATAACCGGTGCCGAAGTCATCGATCGCCAGTCGCACACCCAATGCACTGAGATTCTGCAGAATGTTCAGTACGTAGCCGGAATCTGCAAGCAGTAGTGATTCGGTGATTTCGAATTCAATTTTTTCAGGTGCACAACCCACTTCACGCAGGCACTCTGTCACCGATTGCACAAAACCGTGTGAATTGATCTGCACCGCGGACACATTGATCGAAACACAAAAATCATGACCTTGTTGCGCCCAGGCCCTTTGCTGCAGCATAGCCTCACGCATGACCCAATGGCCGATACTGATTATCTTTCCGGTCTCCTCGGCAATGGATATGAATTCCAGCGGACTCACCAGCCCTTTCGTCGGATGCCGCCATCGCACCAGGGCTTCCATGCCGGAAATAGAACCCTCCCGAGCGCAGATCTTGGGCTGGTAGTAAAGCTCGAATTCCTGCCGTCTGATCGCCTCTGCCAGATCGTTCTCCAGTTGCAGACGCGATTGCAGGTTATCGTTCATTCGGGCGTTGAAAAAACGGTATCCGGTTCTCGCCTGCTTGGCAGCGTACATCGCCACATCTGCATGCTGCATAAGCATCGCGCCGCAATCGCCGTGCGTCGGGTACAGGCAAATACCAATGCTGGGCTGTATGCCCATCTGATGACCCTCGATATCGAAATTGGAATCGAGACTATCCAACACCGTCTGGGCAACCAGTGCGGTCGCCGCACGGCTTTCAAAACCATCCAGTAAAACAACAAATTCGTCACCACCGAGGCGGCTGACAAAACCGCGGTATTCTTCTACGCATAACTTCAGGCGATCGGAGACAGCCTGCAGCAGTCTATCGCCGACCGCATGCCCCAGCGAATCGTTAACCAGTTTGAAGCGGTCGAGATCGAGAAACAACAACGCGAAGCGGCCATTGCCCGGCTCACAAAGTTGCTGCAGATGCTCCATGAGGGCCATGCGATTGGGCAAACCGGTGAGCGAATCAGTTGAAGCAATTTTGTAGACTTCGCGCTGCGCATTGCGGCGGGCGGTGATGTCATAACCACTGACAAGCAGTGATTGTTTGCCGGTAATGCTGTCAGGGCTGGAGCGAACATTCATTGAGTACCAGGCATTGCCTGAGTTGGTACACACTTGCGCCTCGATATCACAGCTGCCGTATCGTTCGATCTGTTGTTCGATAACATGTAAATCAGCGCTGTCTACCAACAGATCACGCAAACTCTGCCCTTCGCAACAGGCCACTGTGCGCGCCCGAGGATTAGAGTAAAGCAGATCGAGTTTTTCGTCGTAGAGACTGATCATCGCCGATGTATGCAGCAATGCCTGCGCGCTGCGCAGGTTTTCTGAGGTTGCATGGCGAACCTCATCAATTATCTGCACCATCAACCCGGTGCGCTCGCCCGGCAACTTAAAAGCCGACAACACCGCCTCTACCGTGCGGGGTATGTTGTCGGGATAGAGCGTCCAGTTTTCGGAAACTGTTCTGGATTGCGCCACACACTCTCCGCGAATTTGCCCGAGGCGCTCGCGAACCGAAACCGACATATCGGCCGAAAAATCACGTGCGTAGAGTTCTTCCGGATCGCTTGCCCGCCAATGCGCCATCGCGGGCGGATTGGCCCAGCGAATGCGACTGTCGTCGACGTCGAATATCCACACCGGCAACTGAATATCGTTCAGTACCGCAAGCCTTGTATCCTCTCGATCCAGCTTATCCATATACGGGTGATCAATTCCATCCTGACCAGAAACAAAACGTCCCGCTCCTGCATCGGGGCGCCACGGACATTCATCACAATGACATTGCAATAGCCCGGCCAGAATGGCACTGCATCACAAAATATTACTGTGGAATCCACTTATCTCCATTTTCCCGCCCCGCCAGGCGATCTGCTATCCCAGCCAGGTTCTGGCGTTCTGAAACATTCGCAGCCAGGGCCCGGAATCAGTCCATTCGTCAGGGCACCATGAGTATTGCACCGATCGGCAAACCCGCTCGGGATGCGGCATCATGATATTGAAACGCCCGTCATCACTGCACAGCCCCGTAACACCGTGAGCAGAGCCATTCGGGTTGAGCGGATAGTGCTCGGTCGGCTCACCGTGATTGTCGACATACCGCAACGTCACCGCCGCCGTCTCACCGGCATCGAATCTGGCTCTGCCCTCGCCGTGCGATACCACCACCGGAATTCTCGATCCAGCCATGCCGGCGAACAGAATTGATCGCGATGATTCAACCTGCACCGTCGATAAGCGCGCCTCGAATTGCTCCGACAGATTGCGCTCAAAAACGGGCCAGTGTGCGGCGCCAGGTATCAGATCGCGCAACTGCGACATCATCTGGCAACCATTGCACACGCCGAGCGCGAAAACATCATCGCGCTGGAAAAATGCCACGAACTGATCCGCCGCGCGTGCGTTATAGCGAATCGAACTCGCCCAGCCTCCGCCCGCCCCCAGCACATCGCCGTAGGAGAAACCGCCGCAGGCAACCAGGCCCTGAAATTGATCCAGCGCCGTGCGCCCGCTGATAATATCGGTCATATGTACATCGACGGCATCAAAGCCTGCCGAAGTAAAGGCTGCAGCCATTTCAACGTGCCCGTTGACCCCCTGCTCGCGCAGTATCGCCACGCGAGGCCTGCCGGTGTGCAGCACCGGTGCTTCAGTCGGCTCAAAAGTCAGCAGCGGTGAAATGCCAGGGTCATCGTCCAATGCGATCAGTTGATTTTCCTGCTCGGCGCAGTCCGGGTTATCACGCAGTTTCTGCATCTGATAGCTGGTCTGCCACCAGCGCGATCGCAGTTCGGCCACGGATCGCGAAATTACCCTGGCACCATTCAACGTTACAGCGAGCGTGCGCTGCTGCGTCACCACACCAATCTGCGATAACAACTGCGCCACCCCATGCTCTGCGAACACCTGTTGCACGCGTTCTGTGGCATCGGCCTGAACCTGAAAAACCACTCCAAGCTCTTCACAAAAAAGTGCAGCCGCAATCGCACTGTCGCCCGATTCCAGATTAACCTCGGCCCCACAATGACCGGCGAAACACATCTCGGCAAGCGTTATCAAAAGCCCGCCGTCGGAGCGATCGTGCAGCGCCAGCACCGCCTGCTCCGCCAGCAACTGCTGCATTGCGGCAAACCCGCCTGCCATCTCAACCGGGTTGTCGAGGTCCGGGCACTGATCGCCGACCTGCTCATAAACCTGCGCCAGCGCCGAGCCGCCCAGCCGATTCTGCCCGGCGCCAAAATCGAGCAAAAATAACACGGTGTCACCGCAATCTGTAAGCAGCATCGGGGTTCGCGACAACCGCACATCCGCAACTGATGCAAACGCGCTGATGATCAGCGACAGCGGTGCAGTCACACAGCACTCCTCGCCATCCTGCTGCCATACCGTTTTCATCGACAACGAATCCTTGCCCACCGGAATCGACAATCCCAGTGCCGGGCACAATTCGCGCGCTACGGCATAGACCGTATCGAACAGTGCGGCGTCTTCGCCCACACTGCCGGCCGCGGCCATCCAGTTGGCCGACAGCTTGATCCGGCTGATGTCTCCACTGGCCGCACTCAGGATATTCGTCAGCGCCTCACCGATCGCCATTCGGCCCGATGCGGCGGGATCGATCATCGCCAGCGGCGTGCGCTCACCCATCGCCATCGCCTCACCGCTGTGGCCGGTAAAATCGGCCAGGGTTACAGCGGCATCGGCAACCGGCATCTGGTGCGGCCCGACCAACTGATCGCGATGCGTCAGCCCGCCAACCGTTCGATCACCAATGGTGATGAGAAATTGCTTTGCGGCAACCGCCGGCAGTGCCAGTACCCGATCCAGTGCCTCGCTGGCATCAAACGATGGCAGCGCCAGCGGCGACAAATCCACCCTGACCCGTTTAACATCGCGCTGCATTTTGGGGGGCTTGCCGAGCAGCAGATCCAGCGACATATCGACCACCGGCTCGCCGAGCAGTGAATCATCCACACGCAGGTGGGCATCTTGTGTTGCCTGGCCCACCACCGCATACGGGCATCGCTCGCGCTGACACATCGCCTCAAAGGTTGCCAGCTGCGCCTTTGCAATCGCCAGTACATAGCGCTCCTGCGACTCATTGCACCAGACTTCCATCGGCGACATACCGGGCTCATCCGAAAGGATCTTGCGCAAATCGAACAAGCCGCCGCGCCCGGCATCATGAACCAGCTCAGGCAGAGCATTGGACAGTCCGCCAGCGCCCACATCGTGAATCGACAATACCGGCGAGGCATCGCCCATCGCCGTGCATTGATCAATGACTTCCTGACAGCGCCGCTGCATCTCCGGATTGCCGCGCTGCACCGAGGCGAAGTCGAGCGACTCGTCGCTGACGCCACTGGCCATCGACGATGCCGCGCCACCACCCAGCCCGATCAGCATCGCCGGCCCACCCAGCACAACAATCCAGCTTTCAGGTTCAATCGGCAGCTTGTGGGTATTGCCCGGGCGGATGTTGCCCAGCCCGCCGGCGATCATGATCGGCTTGTGATAACCACGCCACTGGTTCGGCTGCGGCGACGGCATTTCCAGGGTGCGAAAGTAACCCGCCAGATTCGGCCGGCCAAACTCATTGTTGAAAGCCGCAGCCCCAATCGGCCCCTCCAGCATGATCTGCAAGGCAGATGAAATGTGGCCCGGCTTGCCAGCCTCCTGTTCCCACTCATGATGGAGATCCGGAATGCACAAATTCGACACACTGAAACCGCACAACCCGGCCTTGGGTTTCGATCCTCTGCCAGTGGCCCCCTCATCGCGAATCTCGCCACCCGAACCCGTCGCCGCACCCGGAAACGGACTAATCGCGGTGGGGTGATTGTGGGTTTCCACTTTTATCTGAATATTCGCCGCCTCGTCGATCGCCCGATACTGCCTGCTGTGCGGATCGACCGTCAGCCGGTTCGCCGGGTAGCCTTCAATCACCGCGGCGTTATCGTCATAGGCCACCAGCGTGCCGTGGGGTTGGGCGCGATGGGTCTCGCGGATCATGCCAAACAGCGAGCTGTCGGCCGGCTGCCCGTCCACAATCCAGTCGGCATTGAATATCTTGTGGCGGCAGTGCTCCGAGTTTGCCTGGGCAAACATCATCAGCTCCGCATCCGTGGG
>CAKZSB010000039.1 GCA_937920585.1 uncultured Granulosicoccaceae bacterium
GATGTAAAAGAGCAAAAACGTCAGGCGACCCAACTACGCATCGAAGCGCTGCAGAAGCGCAATGCCGAACGACAGGCAACGCAGGAAAAGGCACAGGCCGAAGCGCGACGCGAACGCGGAGAGCGTACTGGCACCGAGAATTTCAACTCGATATTCAATACCGACAACCTGGCCCCGGGTAGTGGACAGCCGGAAAAACAGAACGAGCAGCCGCGAACCGGCACCGAAAATTTTCAGGGTATTTTCAGCACCGACAATCTGGCGCCCGGCTCAGACGAAGATAGTCCCGAGCCAGCGGATAATGAAACAGAGGCAGCGCCTCGTACCGGAACTGAAAACTTCAACAATATTTTTCAGATTGATAATCTGGCGCCAGGTGGCGGCGAGTCGCAGTAGATTGAGTCAATCGGCAAGCCTATATTGCGAGAAATCGCCGTTCAAGCCAGACACGAATTACGATCAAAGCGAAAAAGCAGCGGCAGCTTCTTTGCTGCCGCCCGTTACCTGGAAAGAATCGACTAATGCTTGTGCAGTTTTTTGATCAGACTCATATGCGAAGATTGCAACTGCCTTGCCAGCACTTGGGGTTGAGTGTCAACAGAATCGATAGAATAGTTGACACCATCTTTTTGCAGTTTGTCAGCACGATGAAAATCGATAAACGCCGCATTGTCGATTGGCTGGTCGTTGAGCAAGCTGAATATAGCTGTTTTGGCCAAACTGCTTTGGTCTACGGTGACGATCAGCGATCCATCCGGGTTGCCAATTAGTTCGTCGATGCAGACGTCAATATCCAGCTCGTCGTTGGCGCAAAACTCGAAAATACCGGTGCCGATACCGTTGTTTGAGTTCAAATTGAACAGGAATATTCTCCTCGAAGTGACACTGGTGCCGTTGGTGCTGCTAACGGTCACACAGGAATAATCGTACACTCCTGAATCCAATACGAAACAGGATATGCTGGTGACGTTGTTCGAGGTGACTAGCGATACCCTGCCTGAATCTGCCGTACTGAAAGAGGCGTTGGAAAACCGGGCGCTTGTCTCGAAGATGTTGGTGCCGCCGGTAAACTGGTAGGTCAAGGTGAGATCGCCGAGCAGATTGGAAAGATCTCCTTGCGAAGGTTCAGGTACGGGATCCGGTATAGGATCTATGGGTGGATCGATGAATCCCTGCTCCTCGACGGGTGTACTCGATCCACTACCACCACCACCACCACCACCGCACGCGCTCAGAAGTAGGATGCTGGTAGCCAGTACCAGATTGGCCTTGGTGCTTCTCATAATCAGATATTCCTTTTTGTACTTTCAACTGATCGACCACGTTTTTCCTGTATCGATCGGCGACCTCTCTATGGATTTCAATTACCCTGTTTAAAGGGTACAGAACCGAGCCTCGCACCTTGAAGATAACTGCGCCTAAGTAATGTGCAGTTGTGTCAAAGTGGGCTTAGAAATACTGCCACGAGAGATGGTACTTGAGTACCTAGGAATTCCTATCTTATTTGAGCTGCAGCGTGACGCACTGAGTATTTGGCGGGTTGCCTGGCAGTGGTCCCCCTGTGTGTGCCTGAAGATCAGGTAGCGTGTAACAAGCGATGACATCACTTATCACCCGAAGGTCTAAGGCTCTGGAAAAGAATAAGTTACCGATTTATAACTATTATTAGGTGCCGAAAAATTGAGATGCTTGGCGAATGCCAGACAAAATAATAGTCAATTGGATTCGCGAGAAGTATACAGCAATTGAGGCGGATTTGGACGAGCGCGCAAGACGTCGCTGGGCCGCTGCCGAAGCCAGATCATTAGGTTGGGGCGGAATTGCTGCTGTTGCAATAGCGACGGGACTGTCTGACCGTACTGTACGAAACGGAATCCGTGAATTAGACGACCCAGACTCTGCGACCATTGATAGACAACGCCATATAGGTGGTGGACGCAAGAGTAGTGAAACTGAACAGCCTGATTTGACAGAAGCACTTCTAGATCTTGTAGATGACAGCACACGTGGTGACCCAATGTCACCTTTGCGGTGGACTTGCAAGAGTACAAGGCAACTAGCCGAACAATTGAAACGACAGAAATTTCATGTCAGCCATGCCAAAGTCGGGCAACTTCTGCAAGCGCGGGGATACAGCCTACAAGCGAATCGAAAAACAGTTGAAGGCAAGCAGCACCCAGATAGGGATGCTCAATTTCAGTACATAGCGAAACGAGTCAAAGCCTATCAACGTAGTGGGCAACCAGTGATCTCGATTGACACCAAAAAGAAGGAAACACTGGGAAACATGAAGAATCCGGGCCGGACCTATCGACTATCGGGAGATCCGATCAAGGTTAGTACTCACGATTTTCCAGATAAGAAACTAGGTAAGGCCATACCCTATGGGGTATATGATGTGACGAACAATGAGGCAGGTGTTTCAGTTGGAATCAGTAGTGATACTTCGGAATTTGCAGTAGATTCGATTCGACGTTGGTACAAGCGACTCGGAAAGAAAAGATACCCCAAAGCCAAGCGATTGTTGATCACGGCTGACTGCGGTGGCAGCAACAGTCCACGAACCCGATTGTGGCGTTGGGCATTGCAAAAGTTCGCAGATGAATCACAACTACAACTTGAGCTGTGCCACTACCCACCGGGGACAAGCAAGTGGAACAAGATTGAGCACCGATTGTTTTGTCATATCACTCGAAATTGGCAAGGCATACCGCTTGAGACGATTGAAATAGTGATCAGCTTAATAGGCTCCACAAAAACCAAATCCGGCCTTGAGGTTCACGCTTGGCTTGATCAGAAGGACTACCAGAAAGCAAAGAAGATAAGTGATAAACAGTTAGAATACGTTAATATCAAACGCAGTGAGTTCCATGGGGAATGGAACTATAGAATTTTAACTTCCAAGTGAATTAATCCGGTAACTTATTTATTTCCAAGGCCTAAATTCGATGTGTGGGATCTGATAGCGTTGCCGTCCAGGATGCTATCACTGTGAAAACAATTGCGGCAAACCGCGAATGGCTACCATGGTCGCGAAGAAGCAGGGGAAATGATCAGTGTGAATTAATTGTCGCGGATTGATGTGCTGATAAGTCGTTCAGAGTCCGGTTAGTAACGTCTGTGTGAGAATCCCGACGTTCACCTGGAAAATGGAATACTGGTTAATCCCCGGGCAACTACAGAGCACCTACGGTCGAATGGATTATTCAGATTCGCTCACCCACACGAGGATAGACCCGGCGCGGTTATCCTTGCCGGGTTTTTTCTTTGAATGGGTTTAGTAGTAAGAGCGAGTGACCTGAAAATAGTCCCAGTAAAATGTGCCGGCGCCGTGCCATATCTCGGGGCCAAACAGTATGTTGGCCATGCAGTCCTGATCGCGCAATTGATAGACGCCATAGGTGGCGGCATTGGCATTGGCATCATCAATAATTTCCGAATATTGAATGGTGCCACTGGTTTGCTCGTTGCGTGCGACATAGGCGATATATTCGTAGTTGTCGTACTTGGTATAAATATCAAACACCCGTCCGTCGGAAGTGGTGAACGAATGCTCGGGCGTTTGCCCGGACGGCTTGCGAACGCCGGCCTTTAACCACACCATAAGCTCGAACACGGTGTTATCGGTGGAGGCATTACTGCTGCGCCGGATATCACAGCTCTGGTGCCAGAAGGTTTCTATCGCCACGTTGAATTCGGATATCTCGGAATAGTTAACCGCGGCATTGCTCAGTGAGTCGCGCGGGATGGCTCGATATTGGTAATCGATGGTCCAGACCGGACTTTGCTCCACGGTGACCGGCAGGCCGGTGGCAGACTGATCGCCCGATATTTCAGCGGCCGACTTTACGCCGTAGATCAGCTCCGGATACGACGAGACGGCATAAATGCTATTGAGGTCGTATTGTGTGCCCATATCCCAGTCAACTTTGCCGGTGATATTGTTATTACTTGTCTCCAGCGCGATCGTTTGATACCAGCCCTGATATTGCGTGTTGTAGTAATTCCAGGGATTGTTTTTTAATAGAAAATCACCGTAACGCAGGCCTGGAAAATTACCTTCATTGGTCTTGTAAACCGATTGAGGGCCAACGTCGTCGTCGTTGGCAGACTGGTTCGATTTAACCGGAAACGCGAGACTTGAAAAAGTTGCGAGCGGCTCGACCGTTGGCTCTGGCTCTGGCTCTGGCTCTGGCTCTGGCTCTGGCTCTGGCTCTGGCTCTGGTGTCGGTTCGGGCGCCGGATCGATCACGGGATCGATAGTAGTGCCGGTATTTTCACCGCCCAGTTCGCCGCCGCCGGTTTGTTCAGCCGGCGTGTTTGTGGCTGTCAGGCGCGCACCATCTTCAGCGGTACAGCTAGCCAGTGTCACGATGACAGGTAACAGTTTTAGCATTTTGTGCATATGAACGACCATTGCCCGGCGGATGCTGTGAAGAAGTTTCGGGTTTAGCGGCCGATTCTTTGAACACTTGATTCAGCGAATCGGCCGCTACAAGTGGGAGATTCGCTGCCATCGATGGCCTGACCGGCAGCGGGGATCAACGGGCTGGCTACTCCTGCACGGGATTGCGCGCTAAACTGCACGCACGTCGGGCTTAGTGCTCAACGACCACAAGAGGAAAATCAGTGGCATGAGTAAGTCCCGGGCAACTCGCGGTAGCAATCTGGATAGCGACAGGGCACTGTCGCTGCTCACCATGATGGAGCGTATCCGCGCGTTCGAGGAGCAGGCCTGTCTGGCCGCCGAGCGCGACAAACTGGTGCTGGGTGCCATCCACCCGTCGATTGGTCAGGAAGCTGTGGCAGCCGGGATCATGCAGGCAGTCAATCCGGATGATTTTCTGCTCTCGACTCATCGCGGTCACGGACATACGCTGGCCAAAGGGGCCGAGCCTCTGGCGATGATGCGCGAACTGCTGGGTCGCGCAGGCGGTTGTTGCGGCGGCAAGGGTGGCTCAATGCACATTGCCGATTTCAATGTCGGTATGCTGGGGGCCAATGGTGTTGTTTCGGCCAATATCACAATCGCCGCCGGTGCCGCTCACTCGATGAAGCTCCAGCGCGACAGCCGCGTGGTGGTGTGCATTTTTGGTGACGGTGCGATCAACCGTGGCCCCTTTCTGGAAGGCCTTAACTGGGCCAAAGTGTTTGACCTGCCGATCCTGTTCGTTTGTGAGGACAATCAATACTCCGCCACCACTCGCACCAGTGCCATGACCGCGGGCGACGGTGCCGCAGCACGCGCGCGTGCGCTCGGTCTGGTCGATCACACCGTCGATGGCAATCAGGTCGAGGAGGTCGCCGATATCGCAACGCAATGCATCAATCGAATTCGCAGCGGTGGCGGCCCGGAGTTTCTGCACGCGATTACTTATCGTCGCACCGGGCATACCTCGTTTGACCCTGCCGCCTACCGGCCGGCCGATGAAGCGGTGCAACACGAGCAACGTGCTGACCCGATCAACCGCCAGCGTGAACTGTTAACCCTTGCCGGCAAGGATAAAAGTGAGCTTGATCGCATCCACACACAGGCGCAGCAAGAGATGACCGACGTGTTGCAACAGGCGGCACAATCACCGTTTCCTGATCCCGCGCTGGCGCTGAAAGACGTGCAGGATATTGGCAGCCCGGAACAGGAGCTGCGCTGATGGCACTGATGAACTACAGCCAGGCCAGCCGGGAAGCCATTCGCGATGCAATGCACGCCGATGAAAACGTCTGGTGTGTGGGGGAAGACCTTGGGCGCGGCGGGGTATTCGGCCAGTATAAGGGCTTGCGTGAAGAATTTGGCGAGCAACGCATCAGCGATGCCCCCATTTCCGAGGCCGCCATCATGGGTGTCGCGCTGGGCTCGGCGATGGCCGGAAGCCGCCCGGTAGTGGAAATGCGATTTTCAGATTTCGCGTTGTGTGCCACTGATGAACTGGTCAACCAGATCGCCAAGGCGCGTTACATGTTTGGCGGCCAGTGTCGAGTGCCACTGGTGAGTCGCCATCCTATCGGTATCTGGCGTTCGTCGGCCGCCCAGCACAGTCAGTCACTTGAAAGCTGGTATACCCACATTCCCGGTTTGGTGGTCGCTTGTCCGGCTACGCCGCAGGATAACTACAGTATGCTGAAGGCAGCGATCGCCTGCGATGATCCGGTCGTTTATCTGGAGCACAAGAACATCTGGGCGATGGAGGGTGAGGTCGATCGCGAGCTCGAATATCAATTCGGCCAGGCCAGCACGCGCTGCCGTGGTGACGACATCACCGTGGTCAGCTGGTCCGATGCAGCCAATCGTGCCGAGTCCGCAGCCAGGCGTCTGGCTGAAGACGGTATTTCGGTCGAGGTGATCGACTTGCGCAGTCTGTGGCCGTGGGACCGCACAGCGGTTATCGAGAGCGTGCGTCGCACCGGTCGTCTGCTGGTTACCCATGAATCGGTTCAGGCAGGTGGTTTCGGGGCCGAGGTGGTTGCCACGGTAGCCGAGCACGCCGCCGACGCACTGCAAAGCCCGGTGCGCAGACTGGGCGCGCCACGCGCCTTGATATCCTATGCGCCCAACCTTGAAGACACGGTACGAGTAACCACAGAAATGATCGAGAACAGTGTGCGTGACATGATCGCCGGACAAACCACCAGAGCAAACAAAACATGAGCGAATCCAGCGCAACCCAAAGCAACGATTTTGAATCTGAAATGACCGGTGGCGAGGCGCTGGTGCGCATGCTACAGGCGTTCGATGCCGGGCCCATGTTTGGCATGGGTGGCTTTCAGTTGCTGCCGTTCTACGATGCTGCAAGGCGGTTTTCGCTTAACCACAACCTGATCAACGACGAGCGCTGCGCCATATTTGCAGCCGATGCCTACGCAAAAGTATCCGGGCGGGTAGGGCTTGCCGATGCCACGCTGGGGCCGGGCGCCACGAATCTGGTTACCGGCCTGGTCGAGGCGCTGAACGCCGGTTCGCCGATGGTAGTGATCGTGGGCGACGCCCATCGCGATCATGCGGGCAAAAACATGACTCAGGAAACCGACCAGATATCGATCCTGCGACCGGCCTGCAAGGCGTTGTTGCGAGTTGAAAACATTGCTCGCATTCCCGAAATTATTCGCCGCGCCTACGCGGTTGCCACCTCTGGCCGGCCGGGGCCTGTGGTGGTCGATGTGCCGGAGGATATCTGCCACGGTGAACATCAGTTTGCCGAGTCTGAATTTGAAATCAATCCGCAGCATATCGCAGCACCCGCGTTGCGCTGCCGGCCCGAACGTGAAGCCACCGAGCAGGCGGTAGCGATGTTGTCATCCGCCAGCCGACCGCTGCTGCTGTGCGGTGGCGGCGTGCTGATTTCAGATGCCTCGCAGGCGGTTAGTGATTTCGCGGAACAATACAGCATACCGGTTGCACACACGCTTAGCGGAAAAGGTTCCATAGCCTGTGTGTCACCGCTCAATGCCGGATTGTTTGGTCGCTACGATCGCATCGCCAACAAGCTGATCGAGCAAAGCGACTGTCTGCTGGTGGCCGGTTGCAAGCTCGGTGAAATCGCCACCAAGCGCTACACCGTGCCCGGTGCGGACGCCAACATTATCCACCTGGATATAGTGGCTGAGGAAATGGGCCGCACGCTTGAGCCCGCATTGAAACTGTGGGGTGATGTGCGTGCCGGCATAGAAGAGCTGCACCATGCAATGCAGGGCAGCGCCGATCGACAACGCGAAATGCGTGCAGACTATGTGGCGAGTATTGCGCCGTTGATGGAGCAGTGGCGCGAAGATGTTTCAGAGCGTTTGTACTCGGATGAAACACCGGTGCACATGGCTCGGCTGATCACCGAACTGAACAATGAACTTCCGGCCGATGGCTACCTGATCGCCGATGGTGGCTTTGCCGCGCACTGGAGCGGATTGCTGTTCGATACCAAACAACATGGTCGCAGCTTTGTACCGGATCGCGGCTTCGCCTCTATTGGTTACGGCTTGCCCGGCGCGATGGGTGCGCAGTTGGCCATGCCCGATGCCACCGTTGTCGGCCTGACTGGCGATGGCGGTTTTAATATGGTGATCGGTGAGCTCGAAACAGCGCGTCGACTGGAGCTGGGTGTAACCGTAATCGTTGTGAACAATGCTGCATCCGGATACGTGAAAGCGTTACAGCATTTAATGTACGGGCAGGGCAACTATCAGTCATCGGATCTGGCCGATACCAACTATGCCGAGATCGCCAACGCCATGGGTTGCCACGGCGTCCGGGTAGAATCGCCCGACGAATTGCCGGCGGCCTTGAAAGCTGCGTTTGCCGAGAAAAAACGTCCCAGTGTGATCGACGTGATGGTGACCCGGGATCCGGCGAAAATGTTGCCCGCGGTTGATAATCGTGCCGTAGTGGCGAAGAAGGGTGATCGGGTGGCATAGGGTATTTGTACTTTTGTAATGCGTAAAAGTACCAAAACGCTCTTACCCGCCACAGGGATGACTGTCGCCACTTTGGAAAGATTCCCCGCCTGCGGGGCCGCGCTGTGGGCACATCCCTGTGCCTACAGCGCTTGTTGCGACGTCCTTTCGCAACACCCCTCGATCAGCGATGAACGCCTTAATCCAGCAACGTCACCAACCCAGCCTGCGGATCAACTCGCAACTGCTGTCCGGTGCGGAAAAGTGTAGTGACGTCGCCATCCTCAAACTGATCGCACATTGCCATATCGGCCAGTGCAGCACCTTGCATCAATATCGTGTTTGCCTGATTAAACAGGATCGCCAGGGGGGCTATGCCTCTGGATTTCATTTCATGCAGCATCCATGCGGAGGCGACGCCGCCTTTAGCGGTATTGAGCACGAGAATTTTATCGCGATAGGATTGCCCGTGCAGTTTGTGCTGCGGACGTGAGAATACCCCGTTGATTCGATCGAGATCGTAACGGGCCGAAAAATTATCGTCGGCGACCAGGGCTTCACCGGTAACGGTATCGCCAATTCCTGTATGGCACTTGAAGCTTTTCATCAAACGATCTTCCCGGCTACCGCAGACGCTATGCATTGCTCTCTGCTAGCCAGCGCCGGTGTGTATCCATAGCCCCCCAGTATGTTGACGATTTTGGCCGAGTTGCTCAGCAGTTTTGTCCAGCCGTTTGCCTCGCCAATTTCTTTGGCATACTGATTGTAGAAGCAGGTACCCTCCAGAACTTTCGCACCACTCTGTTCGATGGTGTGGACCAGTCGCATTCGAACTGCGTCGGCGTACACTTGCGGGGAGGTGCAAACGAGAACTGGCACCTTGAAGGTTTGGCCTACACACAGGCTGGCCAGATCACTCATCTCTACCAGTGACAATTGCGGTGCGGCGAATACAACGACATCGATTTCATCGCCCTGTTGTCCAAAACTTGAACGTAGCTTGTCCAGGTCTTCTGCGTTGATTTTTTCCACCGGAAGATGCTGCCCGCCGACAGCGTCGAGCGATGGCGCCTCTGGCGTAATACCGACAATATGAAACAGCGGCGTCGAGCCGAAGCTCGCCATTGCAGCACCCATGTGCTTAAGTTCATCCGATGTGGGCGCGTCCTCAATCCCTTCGATTACCGGCACCTGCCAGTAGGAACCGGCCATTTTGCCAATAACTGCGCCCAGAATACCCCAGTCCGTTAAATTGCCCGGTTGCTGCTGGACTACAAATCGTCGTGTCGCGCGCCTGTGTTTGTCGAGGTGTAAGCCATAGCGCGGGGTGCGGCCGGTCAGTCCGGCGGCCAGTGCCGACGGGCCGCCCTCGAAGTTGGAGCGTGCGCCGCAAACACTGTTCGAGTAGATCACCACGCCGGTGTCGCCATAGGCGACGTGATCTCCGAGTACCGGCGGCATCACGGTTTGATAGTTGATACAGGTGTTGGTCATCAGTATGCCCATTTGCTCACAGGCAGCAATGGTGCGTCGATCGAGGTTGGCCATCTCCTCGCTCTGGCCCAGGGGACGATAGTAATTTAAATCAACACCGCGCGGGTCGGTGATCATCGGGATTACTACTTTGGCCCCTTTATTTGCCAGATCTTCCAAAAAACTCACCCCCGCTTCACCGACGCTCTCCGGGTCCACCATCATATGCGCCTGGCTTGTCGGCACCATATCGAGAGCGTCGAAGGCGCGTCCGACCTTGATCTGATGATCGATCGCCCATTGCACAGCGGCTCCCATTTCGCCGGCAAGCATTGCCGTTTCCTGATCAGTGAGATTCATGCGTGGGCTCTGTGAGTAGATTGGTTGCGTGCCAAAGCTCTATTGCAGCGCGGGCATAGCGCTGTCGAGTGTTTCCTGTGCCTTCTTTAGCGGCACTATTGCGAGGTCCCGTTTGATCCAGCCGGGGCCTGCCTTTGAACCGAGCATCCCCTCAGACACATCGACAAAATTGCTGACCCCCAGGCCTTTCAGATGCGATAGCACACTGGCGCTTCGACCGCCGACGGCACAGATCAGTGCGATGGTCTTATTCTCGTTGGCGCGAATGATCGCACCGATCTTTTCACCAAACCCGGGCTCGTGCAAACTGACCGGCCAGGCGCCTTCGGCCAGCCCGGTTTCCTGCCATTCTTTGGGTGAGCGTATATCAAGCAGTATGATTTCGTTATTCTCCAATGCCTGGGCGGCCTTGTCCGCACTCCAGATTGAAGCGTCGGCGAATGCAACCGGGCCCGGCAGCAAGATCAGCAGCAGGAACGCAGTGCGACAGTTGGTCAGAAAGTGGCGATAGGTCATATTCAGGGATCCGAAAGGGGGCGTGGAATAGATGAATTGTAGTCAGATCACAGCGAGGGCTGCAAAGTTCCGTTTCGACAATTTCGCCCATGCCATTGCTGTGAGGCATCCGGCAATATGAATGTCGCCATTATCGGCGCGGGTATCGCGGGCCTTGCCGCGGCGTTGTTTTTATATCGCGACGGACACAGCGTCACGGTGTTCGAGCAGGCGCCGACGCCTGGCGAGACGGGCGCCGGTATTGTGGTGCCGCCGAACCTGGTGCGGCCGCTGCAGCGCCTGGGCCTGCTGCAGCGCCTGCAGTCAAAAGCCGTGCGACTGGAGACGGCATGGGAGTTTCGCCGCTGGCAGAACGGTGCGGTATTGTTTGCCCAGCCCATGGGAGACGTCTGCGAAGCGATGTACGGCGCTGCCTGTTATGTTGCCCATCGCGCCGACTTGCTGGACTGCCTGATTGA
>CAKZSB010000040.1 GCA_937920585.1 uncultured Granulosicoccaceae bacterium
GGGCCCAGCTCGCTAGAAGCGTAGCAGCCCCGTTCAGGCAATAGTTTACGACAGCGTGTGAAAGTACTTTTGCCCACCGCATCAAATACGAAATCGAATCGCTCGTCACACCGGGTGAAATCCTCACGGCTGTAGTCGATGACGCGATCTGCACCCAGTGACGCAATGGTATCGATGTGCTTAGTCTCGCATACGGCGACAACCCGCGCGCCCATGTGCTTGATGATTTGCACTGCCGCCGAGCCGATCGCACCGGTTGCGCCGTTGATCAGTACCGAGTGACCCGCTTGCACATTGGCCGCGCGAATGAAGTGCAGCGCATAGTGTGCGCCCTCCAGTGCCGGTGCTGCCTGCTCGTAGCTGATCGAGTCCGGTATGCGGCTGATCATGGCTGATTCGGGCATGCAGGTATATTCGGCGTGTCCGCCAAAGCCGAAATCATCGTCTTTAAAGCCGACCACTCGATCACCGATGGCAAAGCCGCCAACATCTTTCCCGCATGTGACGACATCGCCGGCAAACTCACAACCCAGTATCGGCGCGTTTGGCGTACGCAGGCCGCTAAAAAATCTGACGATAAAAGGTTTGCCGCGCAGAAAGCCGCAGTCGGTGCGATTTACCGTGGTGGCGTGCACTCGAATCAGCAGTTCATGCGGCCTCGGTGCGGGCGCCGGAACCTGACTGACGGCTAGTTTTTCCGGGCCTCCGTACTGGTGGTAGTGCACTGCTTTCATGCTTTCGGGAATGGTCATTTTTCGATCCTTGAATACTTACGCTGTAAGTTGAATATGGGGCAGAATAAACTTACAGTGTAAGTCTGTCAACCTGTCGGATGCTAATTTGGCTGCCAGCAAGAAAAAATCTGCCAGAAGCCGAAAATCGGTCAGTCGGGCGGCAATACTGAAAGCGTCGATGCGGTTGGCGGATCGACAGGGCGTGGCCTCGTTATCGATGCGCAAGATCGCGCAGGCGGTTGGCGTTGAGGCCATGTCGCTCTATAACCATGTGTCCAACAAGGATGACGTGCTGGATGCGCTACTCGATACCGTGGTGGGTGAGTTCGAGCAGCCGACTATCGATGGTGACTGGAAGGCATCGATTGGCCACAGTGCGCAGTCTGCGCATCGGGTGTTGTGTCAACATCCATGGGCTGCATCGATGTTGTTGTCCCGCGTGCGGGTAGGGCCGGCGTCACTGGCCTGGTCGGAGGCGACGATTGCCTGCCTGCATCATGCGGGCTTTGACTATTCGCTGGCCGATCATGCATGGAACGCGATTGACAACCACATTTATGGTTTTACGCTGCAACGGGTCAGTTCGCCGGTGCAGCCCGAGGACTATGCCTCAGCCGCTGCGCAATATCTGCCCCTGATTCCGGCCGAGCGCTATCCGCATCTCAACGCCATGGCGACGCTGATCATGAGCGGTGCACACTCCGGTGTGAATGATTTTGAATTTGGTCTGAATATTTTACTCGAGGGCCTGCAGCGACTGCTTGATGCTCAGTGTTAGCCTGCTGCCGCAGCACAGATTTACACTGGCACCATTCTTCAGGGTGATGTTGTGGTCGGGGGAGATATAAAAAGCACTGCCTGGGCTGGAGCGAGTGTTTATTATTGACCCAGTTCAGCGACCATACGCGCTTCGGTTGCCTCGCGCGGTGCGCTGAATCCGGCCAGCAAATTATAAAGTACCGGGGTCAGGAACAGCGTCATCAGCGATGACAACGCCAGCCCGGCAATAATGACGATGCCAATGGCGAATCGACTTTCCGCGCCGGCGCCGGACGCCAGAACCAGTGGCATGGCCCCCAGCACCGTGGAAATTACCGTCATTAGAATAGGCCGCAGTCGAGTGGTGCTGGCCTGCAGTACGGCCTCGCGCACGCTGTGGCCCTGATCGCGCAGTTGATTGGCAAACTCTACGATCAATATGCCGTTCTTGGCCATCAATCCCACCAGCAGCACAAAGCCGATCTGGCTGTAGATGTTCATCGTGTTGCCGGTCAGCCACAGTGCGTAGACCGCACAGGCCAGTGCCAGTGGCACGCTGAGCATGATTGTCAGCGGGTGGATGAAGCTTTCGAATTGTGCGGCCAGCACCAGATACACAATCAATAGTGCCAGAGCAAACACCTGCAGCATGCCGCTGGATGTTTCCAGATACTGTTTGGCCTGTCCGCCAAAACTGATGCTCGCTTCCGGTGGCAAAATGTCAGCGCTTAATTCACGCATATAGTCAATCGCCTTGCCCATCGAGTAGTCGTCGGTCAGCGAACCGGTTACGGTTATCGATGGTTTGCGGTTGTAGCGATTGAGCTGATAAGAAGCGGCCTCTTCGTTGATCCGCGTCACCGACCCCAATGGCACCAGCTCGCCGGTTTTGTCGCTGCGCACCAGCAGTTGCTGAATATCCGCTGGTGTTTT
The DNA here is from genome assembly GCA_937920585.1 of uncultured Granulosicoccaceae bacterium. Lineage (GTDB taxonomy): Bacteria > Pseudomonadota > Gammaproteobacteria > Granulosicoccales > Granulosicoccaceae > CAKZSB01. Next base: position 2,427 of record CAKZSB010000040.1, read on the forward strand.
GCGGTCTTTTGCATCGGCCTGCATGATCACCGGATACTCGCGTCCGCGATCGAGATAGGTGCCCACTTCGCGGGAATTGAGAAATGCCTGCAGGGTAGCGGCGATGGCGCTGGCGCTTACCCCTAGTTCATCGGCACGCGCTCGATCGATGCTCACCGTTACCTGCGGCACATTGGGCTCTGCGTTCATGCTCAGGTTGACCAGGCCCGGGTTGTCACTGGCGCTTTCCAGCAGGGTGTTGGCCCAGGTTTGCGCCAGTTCAACGTTCGGCCCGCCAATGATTACTTGCAGCGGCGTGCGACTGCCGCGCAGGCCCAGACCGTTCGGGCCAAACGGACGGCCACTGGCGCCGACCATAGAGCTTGCCATCGGCGCGATGCGCCGGGTTATTTCGGAGTGGCCCATGGTGCGCTCTTCCCATGGCGCCAGGCGCAGCACAATAAAGGAGCGATGTGTGCGGCTGCGGCCTCCGGTGTAACTGAATATGGTTCTTATTCCCAGCTCATCCTGCAGTGGCTCAAGCTGCTCTTCAAACTGCAGTGCCAGTGAGCTGGTGGTTTCGAGCGTGCTGCCCAGTGGTGTGGTGAGTGGCACAAACAGCACGCCGCGATCTTCACTGGGTGTTAATTCACGCTCGATCGACTGATAGACCAACCAGCCACCGGCGGAAAAAAGCAACGCGCAAACGACAACCACCAGAGGTGCTCTCAATGCCTGTCCAAGTGCTGCGCGATAGTGGCGATGCAGCCAGTTTTTCTCGCGCAAAGGTTTGTCGCCAGCCGATGGCAGGCCACCTGCTTGCGATGGCAGAATGCGGGATGCAAGTGCCGGGCAGGCTGTCAGTGCGACCAGGGTCGATACCACCACGCAGCTTGCCAGCACAAAGCCGAATTCGGCAAACAGCCGACCGGCCGCGCCCTGCATAAAAGAAATAGGCAGAAAAACCGCGATCAGCGTGACCGAGGTGGCAAGTATCGCGAAGGTGACTTGCCTTGAACCGCGAACGCTCGCCTGCAACAGGGTTTCGCCACCCGCGCGTCGCCGTTCGATATTTTCCAGCATCACAATGGCGTCATCGACCACAAGTCCAATCGCCAGTAACAGCGCCAGCAGCGTCAGCACATTGATCGAAAAACCCAATAGATAAATCAGCCAGAAAGAGCCGATTAAAGATACCGGAATGGTTATCGCCGGAATCAGTGTGGCGCGTGCCGAGCGCAGAAAAACAAAGATCACAGCCACCACCAACAGCAAGGATAATAAAAGCGCCACAATGACTTCGCGGATCGACGCTTTCACAAAAATGGCGTCATCGGAGCCGATCTGAATTTGCATGCCGTCCGGTAGTGTCGGTTTCAGGCGATCGATTTCAGCGTGTACAGCGCGTGAGATGGCTATAGTGTTGGACTGCGATTGGCGAATAACCGATATGCCGACGGCATTTTCGCCATTGTTACGCACCATCGCGTTGATGTTCACCACGCCG
>CAKZSB010000041.1 GCA_937920585.1 uncultured Granulosicoccaceae bacterium
AGATGTTGAGCTTTTTTAATGAGCGTTTTATCGCCATAACACTAATCTCGTCGTCGTCGACGATCAGGAAATTTACCGGCTCGAAATCGTTTGCCATATTCAATCCATAGAGGCCACAGTTGTTTGTAGTTGAAGGATAGCGAGCACGCAATAAGATCCGGTGTACTTTTTTACTTACGGATATTGTAGTGTCGTTTAGTATTTTTGAATGGAATGACGATTATGGTGTGTATTCCAACAGGCGTTTTTGCCCATAGTCCGCAATGCGAATCCGGTTGGCTCAAATAGTGTCTGATCAGTGTGATTACATAGAGGTTTTGGGTGATCGGGTCAAAATATTGGTCAATTTTCACCCACTTTGGATATTCGCGTGTCAGGGAGTGAGGCTTAACTATGCAACGAATAGAGGTAGATAGCGTAAGGCGTGGCCTGTTGGCCAGTATTGGTGTCGGCGTTTTTCAAGTTGCTTGTCCACAACTGCATGCCGGAAGTATGTCAAATTCCTTTCACCGGGAGGTAGCGGAAAAGGCGCGATCTCACGGACTGGCTGCCGGTCAAAAACTGGCGATTCTCATACCTCATGGTTGTGCCGACAATCTGTCACCGGTCGTCCGGGAATTTACCGAACTTACTGGAATAGAAATCTCGGTTTCAGAGGCTGCTGTTGATGATATCAATACGCAACTTCTACTTGATCGCATGAATGAGAAGGGACTATACGACTTGGCTTTGCCTGCGACATTTGGCATACCAGATCTTGTCGCAAGTGATGTAATTATCCCTTTAACGGACTACGCCGCCAAACACGAGCCCGATGGATTTCGTGAGGATGTACTGTTTCCAACCGGCGATACCTTCGACGACGAGATATACGGTTTTCAGACCGACGGTGATGCCTATGTGATGTTTTACAATAATCACATGATGCTGAATGAGTATGAGCAAAAGGCCTACGAGGATCGCCACGGGTCCGCTCTGCGGGTACCTGATACATGGAAGGAACTTGATCGACAGATTGAATTTTTTCATAGGCCGACAGAAGATATGTATGGCGGGGTCCTGTTTCGAAACACTGGCTATCTCGCTTGGGAATGGTGGGTCAGGTTCCATGCAAAGGGTGTGTGGCCTTTGTCGCCGAACTTAAGGCCGCAGATCGATTCGGACGCCGGCCGGGAGGCGTTGGAAGAGATGATTAGTGTCGGTCGGTTTCTGGCTCCCGGTGTAGAATCGATGAGTCTGTTTGAAAACTGGGAACGCTATAGCAAGGGGAATATCTACGCCAATATTGGTTGGGGAGGCACCCAGAAATATTTGAACAGCCCTGCCTCTGCGATGCGTGGGCATTTGTCCTACAGCGCGACACCGGGCGGTTCGATTGACGGATCTGCTGTCACAACACCCTATTTCAATTGGGGTTGGAACTATGTAGTCACAACACAAAGTAGTATGCCTGAGTTGGCCTACCTTTTTGCGTTATTCGCGTCTACGCCAGCGATGTCCACAGTTGCAGTAAGGCAACAGGGGGGCTTCTTCGATCCTTTCAGGCCCGAGCACTATCGGGATCCTGGAATCGTCGAAACCTATTCTGCGGAGTTTCTTGCCGTCCATGAAGCCAGTATGCGCGCGGCAATCCCGGATTTGTATCTCGCAAATCAATCCCTTTATTTCAGCAGCCTTGGAAAATGGCTGGCAAGGGCAATAGATGGTTCTATTTCAACAGAAGAAGCTCTGACTCATGTCTCTCAGCAGTGGACGTTGATTAACGACCGTTCGGAATTCAGCGCACAGAAAGAACGGTGGGCAGAGCTGCGCAGGAAGTATCCGCCACGATTAAGTGCTGTGATGTCAGATTTGTAGGGCTGGTTTTTTCGATGTAGGATCTGTGTTTGGGTGATACAGTCGTTAGCGAGGCAGATTTTACTTTGGCAGGTTCTACGCTAATTCGAAATCGAACAAATGATCCTTTAGTAGTGTCTCAGCGCCGAGAGATTTTGCCCTCGCTGAAATGTCGCCGGGCAGCGATGCAGAAGAACACAGGTATTTTCGTGCGACAGCCCGGGGCAGTTGCTCGATCAAGGCGAGAACTTCCAGCCCGGTTGTCCGGGGCATGTTGTAGTCGATAAACAGCAGTGATACATCGTGCTGGCTGACAAACGATAAGGCGTCGTCCGGATCTGTGAATCCCTTGCACTGGAAGTTGGATCTTCGGCATTTTCTCTTGAAAAGCTCAATGATAATCGTGTCGTCGTCCAGTACAACCAGAGTTTGGGTGGTGCGCGAGCCCTGTGGGAGTTCCTGGGTCATGCTGCATTTCCGAGCGAGCGAGCAGAGAACTCTTCTGTGGAATAGGTTGACTGTTCGATGACCTTGATCAGTGTCTTTGGATCGATAGGTTTCTCCAGGAATGCGACCGGGCCGAACGTCCGCGCGCGCTCAATGTATGCAGGGCTGCTGCTTGCTGTGATGAACACTATTGGTGTCCTGGGTACATTGGGGTTGCTATGCATTTGCTGTGCGAGAGAAAACCCGTCGCCGTCTGGTAAGTTGATGTCGATCAACGAGACATCCGGTCGCCGGTGAATTAATCTGGACATTGCCTCGGCTACACTTCGGGCCGCTATAAGCTGATAGCCTGTCGACTCCAGGCGCATGGTGAGCGCCGTCATGAGTGCAGGATTGTCTTCAACGAGCAATATTTTTTTCTTTTGCATAGGGTTTACCTGCCTTTCGAATTGATTTCCTGTCAACCGCTAATTGTGAAACCTCGATGTAACTGAGTAGAATTAGGCTGCGCGCTGAACTTGTGGTTCCGGCGCTTCGTCGTTTGCAGCGGGGATATTGAAACTAAAACAACTACCTTTACCCAGTTTGCTTTCCACACGTATTTTGCCTTGATGTAAAAGGACAATTTCCTGTGCGATGCTCAATCCAAGTCCGAGGCCGGCCCCCAGCAATTCGTGGTTTCTGTCGCTGGCCTGAAACAGCCGGTTAAAGATTTCATCGCAGTATTGATCAGATATACCGCAGCCAGTATCACTGATGGAAAAATGCAGATCGTTTTTCGATCGACTTACGGTGATGTGTATTTTCCCACCCGGGTCTGTGTACTTGATCGCATTGCCAAGCAGATTGGAGATGACCTGTACCATTCGATTTTCATCGACATGAACCGATAGATCAGCCTGTTCCATTTTCGTGGAAAGTATCAGATCTCCGGCCTTTAGGGCTACGGAGCAGGAGGCAATTGCTCTTTGGACCAGCCTTTCCACTGGACACTCGCTGCATTGCAAAGTTACCTTGCCGGTGTCCAGACGGGTAATTTCGACGAGATCGTTAAAGTGTGTTGCAATTTGATCGCAACTCGCGATCGCGTAATCCAGAATTTTGTCTTGTTCATCTGTAACCGGGCCACAGATACCATCTTTAACTATCGCAACAAATTCCCTCGCTGCCGCCAGTGGAGTCTTTACTTCGTGGGATACAGTTTGATAGAAGTGCTGAATTTGTTTGTTCTTCTTTTTGAGGTCTTCATTGGCTGCTTGTAGTTCCGCGGTCCGCATATCGACAGACCGCCTCAGCTGGTCTTTTGCGAGGGCATTGTGAATAGATCGAGCCAGCGACTCCTCGTTCACGTGGCATTTTGGCAGAAAGTCAGCTGCCTCGGCACGTAGTGCTTCACTGGCAGCCAGTTGCCCTTCGTCCGCGGTGAGTATGATCGCCGGCGGTGGGCGCTGAACCGATGATTGCCGCAGTTTACATAAAAAAGATGGGCCGGTCAGATCAGGCAGATTGTGGTCTACCAGCAGTAAATCGTAATCGTTTCCTGTGCACAACGATAGTCCGGAGTGACCTGTATTGGCTACCATCATGTTGTAATTGTACAGCGTGTCTCTATTTAGATATCGGGTTAATAGAGTGGGATAGAACTTGTCATCGTCGACAACCAGTATGTCGACTTCAGTTTTAGATTCGACTTCATTATTATTCATTGTTGCGAACCCTGTGTTGCAGCAATCATCCGGACAGTAGCCTACCCAGGAGAGTTGCTGATGGCGGAATTACTCGTCGTTTGCTCCAGGTGCCTCGGAGCCGAACTGGGCCTGGTGCTTTTCGCGAAGATCTTTAATCGATATTTCTATGCAATTCAGGCAGAAATAGAGATCGTTCTCAAAGATTGATTCGATTGTGTGTCGGGTCTTGTCGTCGTGGCTGCCGTCGGCCTGCATCACCAACTCGTGTAGTTCTGTCAGCGATTTGCGTACTTCACGGGAAAAGGCATCGATATTGATCAATGGCCCATTCAGGTCGTGAAGTATGCTTGGTGTGGTTTCGCTTGATGTTAATCTCTGTACACTACCAGGCATGATGGTCGCTCGATGCGGTGTCCGGGTCGACCGAGTCCTGGATTGCCTGCAGCAGTTGCATGGAGTCAAAAGGCTTTTCCAGGTAACCGACAGCACCCACGGCACGTGCTTTGTTTTTTAGTCCGTCCTTTTTGCTGGCTGTAATAAAGACAATGGGTGTCTGATTGAATTCTGGTTGGCATTGCAGCCGCTCTGCTACCGTGAAACCATCGCCGCCAGGCAAATTGATATCCAGTATGACAAGATCAGGCTTGTAACGAACAGCTTCAGATACCGCACTGATCGCGTCAGGTGAAGAGCTGAAGTTAAAGCCGAAGGATTTGATTCTGATACCCATGGCGGTGGTTATACGCTTGTCATCTTCTATCAGTAGTATTTTCATCATGATTGCCTACTTTGTTATTGTTTTATTTGTATATTTTGGCAGTGTTTCCAAGCGCCATTCGCCGGTTGGAATCGATGTGCGGTCTTCTCAAATCCGGTGTATCTGCGGCACAGGACCCGGTTGCAGAAAACCTGACACAAATCACAGTTTGGAGGGTATCGGCGCATTAGCGGGTGGCTTTAGCAACGTTTCAACACCGCAGCGTGTGTGATGCGGCGATGCGCAGGTGTATTGATGTGCCGGGTGTGTGAAACATCTGGTTGCCGGAGCAAGTCCGGAATGACGGGTGAGAGTGCTTGAGGAGCTTGTGTATAGTCCTGATGATTGGTTGCCAGCCTCATGCCGTGCTTGCCACGCGATGGTATCAGGTGTTTGCGTTGTAAATGGATGCAGCGAATGTATTGATGTCCTGGTGTACGGAACATCTGGTTTACTGAGCAAGTCCGGAATGACGGGTTAGAGTGGTTGGGGGCTTATTCGTCGACCTGATGACTGGTTGCCTCCCCCTTGGCGTCATACCGTGCTTACGTCATGCCGTGTTTGGCGTGAATGCTGAGTGTGCGTGTCCTGCGGCGTATAAAACAAAACATCTGGTTACCCGGAGCAGGTCCGGAATGACGGGGTCGGGAGGTGGGTAGGTTTTGGGGTAATGGTTAGGCTACGGTGGGCGAGCAGGAAAACGAGCGACTTTACGCCACTAACTGCTAAGACTGTCAGACCGTTTTTACCTCACCAATCACAACAAGCCGTCATGCCGGACTTGCTCCGGTATCCAGATGTTTTTTCGGGGCTTGATTGGCGAAAAAAGTCATACCCGAACAGGTCAAACATCTGGGTTCCGGAGCAAG
>CAKZSB010000042.1 GCA_937920585.1 uncultured Granulosicoccaceae bacterium
ATCCAGTCGTCGCCGGAGGCGCCCTCCATGGTCTCGTAGCCCTGATCGATGATCATTGAGATCGCCTGATCGTGCGGCGGAATCAGTTCATCACCGCGCGCATCGTGTGAGTACCAGGTCCAGTCGGGGCAGCGCGAGATACCCACTGCATCAACCCCGAGAAAATAACACGCGGCCTTGATGTTCTCGGCATTGCGCTGTGGATCGTCGAGCCCGTCGGCACGGTTTGGTTCGTGCTCCTGATTCTGCAGCAGCACAAAGGCGCCCAGTGGTCGCCGCTCGGCAAGGGATGTGGCACTTTTAATCGCGTATTTACCGTTTAGTGCGCCTTCCATGACTGTTTTACCCATGTCGCCAAACTGCGCGCGGGCAAACATATCGGTGCGTTTGGGTACGCGTGCTACACGTGCTTCATCGATGAATGTGGTCGGCTTATCGACGCGCTTGAGCTTTTCAAACGGATGGGCGCCGTCGACGTAGCGGCGTTTTTCAAACGGGATATTGTTGGCGGCATTTTTGGCAAAACCGTAACCGCTCTTCCAGCGCCAGCCGTGGGTGCGTGCCTGCGGCTGCGCGGACAAGGGCGCCAGCGGTTTGTCTGCGGCCAGTTCCAGTGTGGTCGTGACCGCCGCAAGCGAGAAGCGATTGCCGATATAGGGATTGACCGTGTCACCATTGTCAAGGCAGGCAAGGCCTGCCGCCACCACCAGCGCATGCAGATTCACATCGCTGCAGGCGCCGGTATGCGCGCGCGAATCGTAGCCAAGCGCGCGCAGATAGTTGGCCAGCACGATGGCGTTTTCGGCGGCCAGCAGGCAACCACGCGCCTGCTGTGCATCGGCCAGCCACTCGGTACCGGGTTCATCGCTGGACGGATCTCGCGGATGCTGCACCAGGATCACCAGCGCGTGGGTGTGCGTATCGATACTGGTCTGAGGTGCATCCATACTGTCTTTAAGGTCGGCCATGATAATGTCGATACCGGCTGCCAGCGTTTTGGTTTGCCGTGTGCGCAGTTCTTCGGCCAGCGGGCCGATGTCCGGATTCAGAATGGGTTGTGCCAGCCGCGCCTGATCGGGAATCTGGCAGATGCCTGCCATGCTGGCGTCGTTGAAGTAGGCAAAGCCTTTTAGATTGTTGGCGCGCTGCTGTGGGTCAGCTGGAATCTCGCTGGTCGCTTTGTTGGTAAAACCGTTGCGGATGGCATCGAGCATCGCCTGGTAGTCGCGCATCGCGTTGACGATTGACGCTGGTGCGTCGGGGCGATGAAATGATGTCGGCTGCATTGCGGGTACTGCTGCCAGATCCGGCAGCTGATCCTGCCGCTCCAGCAATTCCAGCGGATAGCTGCCCAGATGGACTGGCCGTTTTTTGTCTGAAAAGTATCGGGTCATTGAGGGTGCTGGATCGAATCAGTTCAACGACAGCCTATCACTGGCGGGCATCACCGTGTTCAACCAGTCGCTGTAGCAGCTCGATTAATTTCGACAGTGATTCGGGATCATCATTGCCGAGTGCTTCGCGCTCCTGCTGGCTGCACAGTGAGAAAAGGTGCTCGACACGCTCATGGCCGACCCGCGTACCGGTGATGATCACATCGGCGTCAGCCACTCCTGTACCGGCGTTGCTGGTACACAAACCCTCGTCCTGCATCGTCATTATGGTATCCAGCAGCGACCAGTCTTCGATGAACGTACGAACCGCCAGGTCGGCCAGTGAGCGGGTCGCCTCGCCACGCAGTGAGGCCAGAATTCGCCACTGTGGTACCGATAGTCCGCTGGCCCTAACCACACCGTGGAACTGATCGGCCATCAGCCGGTAGGAGCGAGACAGATTATAAAACAGCAGGTTGTCGACTTCGGCGTCGGCACTGGCGGCGTGCGTTGCATCAGCCGATGTTTTGGCAATCGGGCTGGCGGTGGCATAGGAGCCGGCGCTGAACACCAACCCCTCGGCTTTCGCGTGTTCCAGCCGCAACACTTCGCCCACCAGAATCCAGTGATCGCCGCCTTCGTAAGCCTGCCAGTTGCTACAGTCAAAACGGGCGACGGCGCCCGACAGTACCGGGATTCCGTGTTCGTTAGTGGTGTAATTAATGCCGGCGAATTTGTCCTCACCACTCATCGCGAAGCGGTTGGACAGCGCTACCTGATCGGCGGCCAGAACATGTACGTTGAAGTGAGATGAAGCCTTGAAAGCTTGGGCAGACAAGGCTGTCTTGGTCACGCTCCACAACACCAGTGGAGGATCCATCGATACTGAGTTGAAACTCGATGCCGTCATGCCGACCGGTGCACCGTCGCCGTCGATAGTCGTGACGATGGTGACACCGGTGGCGAAACTGGACAGCGCTTCGCGCAGACTTCGTTGGGTGAAAGATTGCGCGCTCATGGTTTGACGTCCGGTCGTTCAGCTTTTCAGGAGGGTATCGACGCGATCGATCATATCGTCCCTGTTGTAAAGATCAAAGTAGGCCGACTGCATCAGAATGGGCGGGCCAAAGAAAAAGCGCTCGTACAGTGCCTGACGATTGCCAAAGCCCGATACCGCGACGTCGTGCGCCAGCCGATAGAGCGCGACGCGGTCACGCGATTCGAGATTCGCGACCTGAAAATACTGCTCGACATCACCGGCCATGGCATTGCTGAAATCCGCTTCACACGGCGTTGCCATCAGCGACGATGAACCCAGCAATTGCAGAATCTCCACCATTCGCGGATACATTTTCGGAAACAGATTGCGCGAGGTATCCAGCGGCCGGCGCAGCGGAATAAAGTTGCCGTATTGATCAACGTGCGCCTGTGTTTCAGCCGAGTGCAGAAACGCGCGCACGCTCTCCGTCATCATCATCACCTCCGAGATCAGGCTCTTGGTGTGCATGTCCTTGTCTTTGCCGGTGGCCTTGGCGATCGCGCACATAATGCCGACCATGAATTCCGATTTCGCAAGCTTGCCTGCCGCCACCTGATGCGCCATATGCACCACTGCGTTAGTCGCACCAAACGCCTGGTTGCAAAGCTCGGGCTGGCCATACATGAACACGCGTTCCCACGGCACCAGCACGTTTTCGAAAATCACCACCGCATCCATCTCCTCATAGCGAGATGACAGCGGGGCGTCGAAGGTGGATTTGTCGTGGTCGTAGGTGTCGCGGCAAAGCAGTTTCAGACCTTTGGTTGCGATCGGAATCGCAAAGGCGAACGCAAAGGGAATGTTGTCTTCAGAGGCGCGCAGCACGGTGGACGGAAACACTTCGATTTCATCGGCCAGCGGCCCCAGCGTTGCCAGCAGTCGTGCACCGTTAACGATTATGCCGGCGTCGGTCTCACGCACCACGTGCAGAGCGACCTGATCGTTGAATTTGCCCTGTGATGCCTGCTGGTGCGACACCGACGGATTTACCAGCGTGTGGGTCAGCACCTTGTCATTCTTGCGCACATACTCGTAGAAGTTCAGCATGTTTTGAGCAAAATCTGCCTGGCCCTTGGTGCCCTGGGCCAGAAAGTCCGTGGCGGCGGCAAATGCCATCACCGAGGCGTTTTTGTAGTCCGGCGTGCGGCCGAACATACCGTTCGACCACTTGGCCCACTCATAGTAGGCGCGGCCGCGCGCGGCGATATCTTCCATGGAGCCGGGGATCTGGTAGGCCATGCCGCAGCGATCGCCATCGGCATCGATATAGGTCACCGTATCGCGAAATTCCGGCTCGTGCTGCTTGTCGAGAAAGGTGGCGAGCGTTTCCGCCCCTCTGCCCATGCCGGGTTCGGCGGTGACGTCTGCCACCCGCTTGCCCTTGGTCCAGACTTCGCGATCATCGCGCAAGCCGGCCAGATATTCGGCGCCGGTACGTATTCCGTTGCCGCCTGCATCGTTGGTTTTAGTTGAAGTTGCCAGTGCCATTTTTTCAGATTCCAGCGTTGGTTTATTCAGGAGTTGGCCGCGTCATCGAGTGCACAATCACTCGACAGACGGGATATTTTTTCAAGCGTTGCCTGCATGGATTGCCATTCGTCGTCGCTGACGCAGGCGCGAATGCGCGTCTGGATGGCGAGTACTTCCGGCGTCACCACCGCTTCCAGATCTCGGCCACGTGCGGTGGCCAGCACGTGCACCGCGCGCCGGTCTGTGGTGGAGCGCACGCGGTTGATCAGGCCCTTTTTTTCCAGCCGGTCGAGAATACCAACCAGACTGGCAGGAGCGAGCAGCGTGCGGCGGGATAGCTCGATCGAAGTCACTTTGCCGTCAGTCCAGAGCACGCGCATGATCCGCCACTGCTGCTCGGTGAGGTCGTGGCGCGCGAACAGCTCGCGGTAGGGTGGCATGATCGAATCGAGTGTGCGATTCAGGATCATCGGGAGTGAGTTGTCAAAGCCCGGCATAGCTGATAGTTCATCTATATATGAATGATTAATATATAAACTAAATTATCGGCAGGCGGAAAGCAAGGCTTAAGTCGCTAATGTGAGGCCGGATACTAGTGTTTTTGCGACATTGCGAGCCGGGCAGCGCTGGAGTGCAGGCTTTAGCCGCCCGCAGTATTACTGGAAAAAGCCGGCTAAAGCCTGCCCGCCAGCCGCCTTAAAGCACCGGCACCGGCCGCCTGCGCAAACCCGACAACGCGTTGTAGCCGATTGCAAGCATCAACACTGCGCCACCGAGCAAGGTTGCAAACGATGCTTTTTCCGCCAGAAACAGCCATACCCAGACAGGGCCCAGCAGCACCTCGGTCATCGACAACAGTGCGAGTTCCGCTGCCGGTACCGATTTCGAACCGTGGGTGTAGAGGCTGAGCCCGATGCCAATCTGGCCGACGCCCAGACCAAACGCGATCGCGATGTCACGTGTTGGTATGGCAAAGGTATAACCCTGCAGCAAGCACATTGCAGCGCCGGTAATCACCGCAAACACTCCGGCCAGAAATACTGCTGGCAGCATATCTTCGAGCTTGCCGTAGCGCAGCGCGACCGTGAAAATGGCGAAACCCGCTGCCGAGGCCAGCGCCGCGATATTGCCGACACCGTTGCCTGCCGCGAAACCGTCGACCACCATAATGCCGATACCGGCAATAGCTACCGTCATTGCCACCCAGGTGGCGCGGCGTACCGATTCGCCGAGAATGACAAGCCCCAGCACAGCGGCCAAAAACGGTGCGGCGGCAAACAGAAACATCGCATTGGCCACCGTCGTTTGTTGAATCGCGAAAATACCACCGGCAAACGCCAGCACCAGCCCCATGCCACCAAACACCGCCGGAACGCCTGCCTTGCGAATCACCAAAAACGGCCGGCCCGCCGAGCGCACCGTGATGATGGCAAACAAAAAAGGCGCAAACGCCAGCGAGCGATAGAAAAGAATCTGCCAGACATTGGCCACCTCCATCATGCGAATGCCAATGCCCATCGTCGACCACAGCGCGCCTGCCAGCAACACGAGTAGCACGCCATTGCGATAGCGGTTGTCCGGTACCGATGTCACGAGGCGCGCACGCCAGTGGCGAGGCGACGGAAGGGGGATTGGATCATGGCGGCAACACACTCAGCTAAAGCAGCGATTCTATGCGACTCAGCGGTTTAGCCTGTTGTAGCTGCGACCCCGATGGCGCGCATGGGCGCAACCCCAATACCCCGTGCTCACGCCGGGGACCACCGTAATGCCACGCAGCCACAGCCGGAAGCCCGACGCGTGAGCGAGGTACATATAAGGGGAACGATAAACACCCGCCAATACCCCGTGCTCACGCTGCGGGCTCCCGTGATGGTACGCAGCCACAGCCGGAAGCCCGACGCGTAAGCGAGGCACGTACAAGGGGAACGATAAACACCCGCAAAAACACCTTGCTCACGCTGCGGGCTCCCGTGATGGTACGCAGGCACAACCGAAAGCCCGACGCGTAAGCGAGGCACGTGTAAGGGGAACGATAAACACCCGCAAAAACACCTTGCTCACGCTACAGGCTACCCCGATGGTCCGTAGGCAAAGCCGGAAGCCCGACGCGTAAGCGAGGCACGTGTAAGGGGAACAATAAACACCCGCAAAAACACCTTGCTCACGCTACAGGCTACCCCAACGGTACGCAGGCAAAGCCGGAAGCCCGACGCGTAAGCGAGGCACGTATAAGGGCAGCGATAAACACCCGAAAACACCGTGCGCACGCTCCAGGCTACCCACGGAGGCGCCAGCGTAACCCGGCAGCCAGACAACCGGGACACATTGCCAACGCACTATCCACGTTGCTCCGTCGCCACCTCACGCAACTTCTCATAAAACGGCAGGTGATGATCCAGATACTCTCGCAGGTGCGGGGCGTTGCTGGCGGCCTGCTCGAATAACTCGTCGGCGTCTCGATTATCCGTTCTGATCCCCGATGATCCGATCACATCGGTGTGCCAGCCGCGAACGTACTCCCAGTCCGCCGGTGCGGCATCGGCGTTCCAGTTGAACGCGTGATCAAGCGGCTTCAGACCAGCGTAACGCCACATTCTTCCAATTTCAGACCGTGGATCAAGCGCTATAGCTTCCGCTTGCAGCACCAGCGGTGTCAGTCCGGTCTCTACCAGATACTGACAGTGCCGCCACTGTGCATCGAGTCCGATCTCGGTCAGTGAAACTGTGGCATCGAGCTTGTAGTAAGAGGCGATAGAGCGCCGCGGGTCGCGAATCAGAAACACGTTGCACAGCCGCCTGCAGAAGTGCTCGTCCTGCAACAGCGCATCAATCGCGAAATAACTCATGTCTTTAAAAAACACCGGCAGGCGCTCACCGGCCTCGAGCAGTTGCTGGCGGATCTCGGTGTAGTCGCGCGGCTGTGCCAGTTCGGTATCCAGCATCGGCATACTGTCAGCGCGTTGATGCAGGTAGTGGTAGGCCAGAAACGGTTCGTGAAATACCTTGCAATCGCCGCGCTCGTGCATGATGCGCTCGGTAGCGGTAGACATCGAGCGCGGGTGTGCCCACAGGGCAATTACCGGCCACGACATTGGGCTGGCCGTGGCATATTCTGGTGATAACTAGCCATCGTCGGCATCAATAATCTCGTGCGTCGTGCGATGTATATCGGCCAGTGTGCTGTTGCGGGCTTTTTGCAGCCTCGCCAGTCTTTTCTCGTACTGACCCATTAAAAAAGCCCGGCTGGCCTCGATATCCAGGGCAAACGGGGGATTGTTACCGTAGCGTTCGGCGGCATCGGCACTGAGCCCCTGCGCCAGTGGCATCAATTCGCCAAAGGTCTGCTCGACCACCTCCCACACCTCGGGCTGGCTAACAATGTGGCGCGACAGAAAATACACGCCGTAGGCAATATGCCGCGACTCGTCCAGCCGAATCAATTCAAGCCCCTGTTGCATGCCAGGCAGCAGATTGCCCTGATTGCGAAGCGCTTTGAACCAGCTGTTGTAGCCATTCTCGGCCAGTACACCTTCAACCACCATGTTGTAGGTTACCGACGCGCGAACCTGGGCTGCCGGTGAGCGATCTGTCCTGAGCGCCTGCATCGCCTGCGGCAGTGCCTGATCGAAAATGCCACTGTAGTTATCGGTATAAAAACGGGCCATATCACCGGCTGCATCACCAACTGCCTCATCGAGAAAACGGGTGAAAAAATCCAGGTGTTTAGCCTCCTCAAAAAGGAAACTTGTCAGAAACATTTCCTCATCGAGCCGACCTTCTTCAGCAACTGTCATGATCAGTGGCAGCAGGTCGAGTGTAACGGCCTCCTCGCCGGTCACGAACAGTGCGATCTGACGCAGAATCCAGTCCTGCTCTACATCGCTCATACGGGCAAAGTCAGCTTTGTCCTGGCTGAAATCGATGTCGGCCGGATTCCAGATACCCAGCTTTTTCGATTTTTCGAAAAGCCGGTACACCGGCGTTCGCCGATCGAGACCACCGCTCGTGGAGGCGTAGCTGCTGCGAATACTCATGTGAACGAGCTCCCGGATGTTGCTTGAATGGGTGCCGCGGCCTTTTTATCGCCCGCCGGCAGAGGGCATTGTAAGATGAACGTGGATTGCGGCCATAGTCGTGATTGCATTGTCATGCCGGCAGCTTGTCAGCGGGGGCTGTGCTGTGGCTCAATGCCCGATTGCGGCGGTTCGTCGCGCTGTATGACGCTCACTCTGGACACTCAAGTACCCATGAACTGGAATCTGGTCGCCGACATCGGTGGCACCAATTGCCGCCTCGCGATGGCCTGTGACGGCCAGCTGCAGCACCGGAAATCCAGTCCCACCACCACTGACAGCGCTGTGATGCAGGCAGTGGTCGATTTTATCGAACAGGTCGGCACATCGCCTGAGCGCATCGTGGTGGCTGCCGCCGGCGTGGTCGCTGATGGCGGCGTGACGCTCACCAACGCGAAGAAAACCCGGCTGCAGGCAGCCGCGTTTGCCAATCTCAGTACAACCGGCCTGGCCTGGATCATCAATGATTTCGAAGCGGCCGCCTGGTCGTTGCTGACCATCAGCGAAGATGACACAAAGGTGCTGCAGGGAAGTGCCGTGCTGCCGCACGGCAATCGAATGGTGGTCGGGCCGGGCACGGGCCTTGGAGTTGGCGCACTGGTCTGGGGGCAGGGGCATCCAGTCGTGGTGCCGGGCGAGGGCGGACATGTTGGCATATCACCCGCGCGCCGCCAGGACATTCCCGTGTTCGAGGCCTATGCAACACTGGATGCCGATATGCAGATAGGCGCCGGCCTGCGCTTTGAAGCCGAGGCATTTCTCAGTGGTACCGGTTTGCCGACCCTGTATCGCGCCGTTTGTGCCGTGCGCCAGGCAACAATCGGCTGCGAGAGCGCCGAAGAAATCCTCAATGCCGCGCAGGCAGGCAGCGACGACAGCGCCACACAGACGGCTGAGCTATTCAGCTACTACCTTGGACAGGTTAGCGCTGATCTTTCGCTGCTGTTCGCCCCGCAGGGCGGGCTGTTCATTACCGGCGGTGTCGCGTTGCGAAACGCCTGGCTGTTTAACGATACATTCCTGCAAGCGTTCAATGCTGGCGGCCGCGAAACCTACACCCGCCTGCGCAGCTCCACGCCGCTTTATCTCTGCACCCAGGAACAATTCGGGCTGACCGGCGCGATGAACGCTGCCCAGCATCTGGTTGTCTAGCGCACGCCAGACAGGCAATAGCGGTTACAATAGCTGCGCGAATTTCCAATCAGCCGGAGTGAATACAATGCGATATCTACACACCATGGTGCGCGTGCGCGATCTCGATGCATCAATGGATTTCTGGTGTAATAA
>CAKZSB010000043.1 GCA_937920585.1 uncultured Granulosicoccaceae bacterium
AGCCTCGATCACCACTTTGTTGACGGCATTCTCGGCGCTGTTGTACTCGGCATGCCATTGCACGCCCAGCGCGAAACCGGCAGCTTCGGCAATTTGAATCGCCTCAATGGTGCCATCCTCGGCAACTCCTTCCACCACGACACGTTCGCCGCAATCAAGGATCGCCTGGCCATGCAGCGAATTGACGCGAATTTTCGCGCAACCATAGAGAGATTCGAATACGCCACCCGGGGTGAGATCGACATCGTGCCGCTCGCCGAAGACAACGGTCATGTCAGGGTGGATATCGCCGTTTTCCAGCCGTGGCATGCGGTGGTTCATGCGCCCGGGCACATCGCGAATCTCGGGGTGTAAGGTACCGCCAAAGGCGACGTTCATCTCCTGGAAACCACGGCAGATCCCCAGCACCGGCACGCCCTGCTCTACGCAGGCCCGGATCAGTGGCAGGGCGACGTCGTCGCGATCGCGATCATAGGGCTCGTAACATTCGGCGGGCTCGGCGGCAAAACAATCCGGGTGCACATTGGCGCGGGCGCCGGTTAACAAAATGCCATCGACCGTTTCGAGCAAAGCACCGATATCGGTGGCCCGCGGATCGCCGGCAAACATCATTGGCAACGCACCGGCAACCTGGCTGATCGCATGAAAATTGTTTGTGCCGGTCATCTGGACGTCAAAACGCTCATCCAGCAGACGAGCGTTGCCGATTACTCCTACCACTGGTTTTGTCATTGTTGACTACGCTGCCATTAGAGGGAACATGTCCCGGTAAAAATTGGAACATTATAAGCGGGAGGCAATGTGAAAGCCGAATCGGGTTGCTGTGCAGCCCAATTGTCGCTATTCAATGGGCTTGTCGCGAGTCCAGTCGTAGAGGCCCTGATCACGCTCGCGAACACTCTGCTTCCAGCCGGCACTCTCCGAGCGCGCCTTGAAATTCAGCCCTTCCGGGCTGTGGCGCGAGATGCCGTCAAAGATGGTTGCCAGTCTTTGAGTTTGTAGCATGCCGGTAGCTTCAATCGCCTGATTGATTACCAGCTTTTGCATCGCGAGCTGGTTGATCGGCACCGTTGCCATGCGTTCTGCCATTGCTTCAACCGCAGAATCGAGCTCGCTGGCCGGCACCGATTTCAATACCAGGCCCATCTCCTCGGCCTCTATGCCGGTAATTTTGTCACCGGTAAACAGCATGCGTTTGGCTTTCTCTGCCCCCAGCCGATAGACCCACATAGCGGTTGTGGGCGTTCCCCATACTCGCGCTGGCATGTAGCCAATCTTCGCGTCATCTGCCATGAATGTCAGATCGGCACACAAGGCGATGTCACTGCCCCCGGCGACGGCAAATCCATGAATTTTGCAAATTACCGGTTTCATTGCGTGCCACAATGACATGAAGTGCTGCGTGTTTGCCCACATGAAGGCGTAATCCTGCATGGGGTCCCAGGGCATGTCCTGGGTGACCTGATTGCCACTGCCACTGGTTTGCTGGGCATAGTAGGTCATGTCGTAGCCCGCGCAGAAAGCCGGTCCGTTACCGGCGAGTACGATCACGTGCACTGACCGATCGGCATCGGCCCTGGCAACCGCGGCGGCAAGCTCTGCGGGCAGGTCGTCATCGATGGCATTCATCACTTCGGGCCGATTCAGCGTGATACGGGCAATTCTGCCATCCCTCTGATAAAGCACTTTGGGCATTTAGCTTTCACAAAACAATGTTAATAAATGTCAGTCTAGGGCAGGCGCCACAAAGCTGCCATTGCGTTTGTGTCAAAGTCGAACCTGTGAGGAGCGATCCCTGGCGTGTGCCATCGACTGTGCCGCCAGACCGGAATAATACAAACGTCGCCAAACAAACTCACACTTAGCCAACACAGGTTGGCAGACCAGGCTTAGCGCGTGTGCAGTATCCACTTACGATGCAGACTTTGATAAGACATCTATAATTGAGCAATATTTTTGAGTAAGCATTCAGGTGTTGACAGCCTTGAACAACCTAGCGCCAATCTCGCTGTGAGCGCCAATCGCAACAATGCTGCGCCGTCTTCGCTGCCAGGTCGCATCAAGATGCTGCTGGTGCTGCTGGCGATCGCACTTGGGGCCGACGGTGCCGTCAAGCGACTGACAATGATCGACACAGCGTCGGGCGCGATTTTCTACTTCTGCCTGTATGGCCTGCTGCTGGCTGCGTTCGTGGCAGCAGCTTACTGCCGGCCGTTCTGGCTCAGGTTGCTGTTCGGTGTTTTGTTTGCTGCGTCTGTGCAGTTCTACGAGAGCTTCAGACTCACAGCAGACATGTGGCCGACATACGATACTTACGTAATTATGCTGGAATCGATTGGTTTCGCAGGCAATGCCTGGGACCATCATCGCCTGCCACTGCTGCAAGCTGCCGCGCACGCAGCCGTCGTGTTACTGGCAGTTGCGATCAATCCACGCCACTGTTTCCGCTGGGCCCGGCAACTGGCGCTGGCCCCGCTCGCCGCGATCGCGCTGCTCAGCAGCATGTTGTTCGCGCGCGGTGGCGATGGCGCCAATGGCCTTCCACCCTCGTTTCCGGGCATTGCGTTCTCGGTTATCCACATCGTAGATGGAATCCTGTCGCCGGAACTGGAGCGAGGAGATATCACGCTCGCCCCGCAAAAACCGCCAGCCGCTCGCGACCTGATTTACATCATCGATGAAAGCGTGCTTGGCACCTATCTGGATATCAATCACCCGGATGGTGTCTATTCAGGGCTGGACAGAACCGAGGCAGGCGTTAGCATCGCGAATTTCGGCATTGCTGCCTCAATTGCGCTGTGCAGTTCGAGCGTGAACTACACACTGCGCCACGGTGGTTCCCGCGCCGACTATGCAAACATGAATGCCACCCTGCCATCAATCTTCGCCTACGCACAAAACGCCGGCATGCACACGGTCTACCTGGACGCTCAGGCGATACCGGGGCTCTTCAGCAACCTGATGTACCAGGCAGAACTCGACCTGGTGGATCAACACGTCACGATGAACTTCACCCCTGTGCTGCAGCGTGACCAGAAGCTTGCGGAGGAAATCATCAACCTGACCAACGATGACAAGTCCTCTTTCATTCTGATTAACAAAGTAGGGGCACACTTTCCAGTGCAGGATAAGTACCCCGACAGTCACCTGATCTACAAACCGGTCAGTTCGCGCGGCAACTATGTGAACATTTCTGATACCGGCGACCGCGCCGGTTTCAGCGGTGACCCGGAAGCCTGGAGACTGTATCGCAACGCCTACCGCAACACCCTGCTCTGGAACACCGGCGAGTTTTTCGACCGGATTTTCGACGAGGCGAACTTGCAGGACACTGTGATTATCTACACTTCCGACCACGGACAGCGGCTCCATGAAGACGGTTCCCCCGGGCAGAACACGCATTGCTCTCCCCAGCCAAGAGATGAAGAAGGCGCGGTGCCGCTGGTATTTATCACGCCCGAGCGCCTGGGTTCGGCCTTTGAACAGGCGGCCGTCACACATCACAACGCCACCAGCCACTACAGACTTTTCTCAACCGCGCTCGGCTTGATGGGCTACAGCGAGGCTGATGTCAGTGCAATCTATGGGCCCGACATCACTGCCAATGTGCCGGATGAGTACACCTACAATGCGTATTTCAACGCCCGGATGGGACGCAAACCGGTGTGGCGAAAACTCAAGATAGACAACGTTGCGACGCCACTTGCATCTGACGTCGATCCGTAAAACAACCGTTGATTGCAAAACGCTGCTTAGGCTTGCCCGATAACCACCCGGGCGTGCCCGCTATTTCAAGGTAGCCAGCAGCGCTGCCATCAACTTGCCGCGCTCAGCGAGACTGTCGATCTCAATGTGCTCGTTTAGGGTATGCAAACCGGCGCCACGCACACCGAGTGAATCCAGGGTTGGAATACCCATCGCGCCGGTGAAATTGCCGTCCGAACCGCCGCCGGACATTTGCGCCGGAATATCAAAACCGAGCGATTTCGCCAACTCGGCCGCATGTTTATAAAGCGACTTGCATCCTTCATCGGGCTCCCATACCGGACGCGTCACGCCGCGGCTAACCGAGAATTTCACGTCGGCTGTGTCGTTGTTCAGGGCGAGCATTTTCTCTATTCCGGCATCGAGGTCGCTCTGTCGTTTGGCCATGCTCAAGGCCTGTGCCGTACAACTGGATGCGACACAATTAACCCACTGCCCGCCGTTCAGCACCCCGACTGAAAACGTGCAGTCGTCTGTGGTCATGCCCTCGATCTCGACGATCTTTCGCGCCATCTCCATGATCGCCGATCGCCCCAGTCGCGGATCAACCCCAGCATGAATCGGCACGCCTGTGGTTTTGAGGTTGTAGCGCGCAATGGCATAACGCCCCCACACAACGCCACCATCCGGTCGAGCTGGCTCTGGCACCAATACGTATTTCTGGTTTGCCGCGGTGGATTCGATCAGTTCACGGGTGGCCGGGGTACCGATTTCCTCGTCGGGCGTAAACAGCACGGTAATCGGCAGCGGTGTCTGTAAGCCTGCCCGCGCGAGTTGCCGAATGGCCTCGAGCGACAGGTAGTTGCCACCCTTCATATCCTGAATTCCCGGCCCGTAACATTTGTTGCCCTCGCGTCTGCAGGGCAATTGCTCGAGCGTGCCAACCGGATGGACGGTATCCATGTGGCCGGCGATCAGAATACCGGGTTGGCCCTGATCCGGGTGGGGAAAGCGCGCGCGAACCGAGCCACCCAGCCCCATGCGTCCCGGTATGCGCTCGATCGTTGCACCGGCTGCAACCAGATCATAGCTGGCCAGATCGATCATGCGATCGACGGCTGCGGCATCGTAGGTGGGGCTCTCGGTCTCGATCCAGGGGATCAGGCCTTTGAGCATTTCATCGGAATCGAACGGCAGTTGATTAAAGTCCATAGTCTAGCCCTGTGCGCGTGTTCTTTGTTCGATGATTTTCGCGTATATCGACGCGCCGACCGGTAATATCTCCTCGCCCAGCACGAAACCATCGTTATGCAACGGCAACGTCCCTTCGTGGCCAACCGTGCAATAGGCCCCGGGTACGACGCGAAGCATATCGGCAAAGTCTTCGGAGCCGGTGCGCACCTGTTGCGTCACCGATACGTTGTCGCTGCCCACCACATCGGCGGCGATATCGAGCATTGCCTGCGACAGTGTCGCGTCGTTTACCAGCACATCGAAAATCTCGCGATTCTTCAGCTCGATTTCGACTTCGTAGGCCTGCGCCATGCCGCTGCACAGATCGAGCATGCGCTGGCGAACCGTGTTGGCCAGATCAGTATCGAAGTAGCGCATAGTGCCGGCGATCGTGCAGTCTGACGGAATCACGTTGTAGGCTGAACCGGCGTGAATTTGAGTGACCGATAACACCAGTGGTTCAGTTGGCGGCACATTGCGGCTAACGATGCTCTGCAGTTGCTGCACCAGCGATGTGCCAATCACGATTGGATCGCGCGACTGGTGCGGCATCGCCGCATGTGAGCCGGAGGCACGTATTTCGATATCGAAGAAGTCGGCACCGGCCATCGCCTCACCGGGCTTGACACCCACTTTGCCAGGCTGGCCAGTCGGGTTGTTGTGCATGCCGTAGATTTCATCGCAGGGAAAGCGATCAAACAGGCCATCTGCGAGCATGGCACGGGCACCGCCGAGCCCTTCTTCGGCCGGCTGAAAAATGAAAATCGCCGTGCCATCAAAATCGCGTGTTTCAGCCAGATAGCGGGCCGCGCCAAGCAACATGGTGGTGTGCGCGTCGTGACCACAGGCGTGCATAACGCCCGGTGTTTTGGAGGCAAAAGGCAGATTGGTGCGTTCATCGATTGGCAGCGCATCCATATCCGCCCGCAAGCCGATTGTGCGACCCGCGCCATTGCCCTTGAGCACGCCCACGACACCGGTAACACCAATCCCGGTGTGCACTTCTATGCCCCATTCACGCAGGTAGTCGGCGACAATTCCCGAAGTACGCACCTCTTCCATCCCGATTTCAGGATGCTCGTGAAAATCGCGCCTTATAGCGGTGAGTTGATCAGCATAGCTTGCGATTTTGTCGATTACCGGCATGGTCTTTCCTCGCGGGTTGGCATGCCGCCAACACTACACGATTATTTTGCGCCGTAAAGCCCGCAAGTGTTCAGGCGCGTTTGCGCGCTGGCTGCTCCGGTTGCTGCCACTGCGCCAGCAAGTGCTGGAGACGCTGCTGGTACTCGGCCATCGAAGCCTCTTTCACATGGCCATAACCGCGAATCTCTGCGGCGTGCCCGGCAAGTTCCAGCGCCAGATCCAGTCGTTCGGTGGTGAGTTCGCCGGCGACCCGCTGCACCATAGCCTGGTACTCGCGAATCAACGCGCGCTCCTGCCTGCGTTCGCGGCTGTAACCAAACGGATCGAATGGGCTGCCGCGCAGCCACTTAAAACGGGCCAGAGTCTTGAACACACCGAGCATCCAGCTGCCATACTCGCGTTTCTGCAGGTGACCTGTGATCGGATCACGCCGCGCCAGCAATGGAGGTGCTAAATGAAATTTCAGTTTGTAGTCACCGCCAAAGCGCTGCTCAACATCGGCGATAAACTGCCCGTTACTGTATAGCCTGGCCACTTCGTATTCATCCTTATAGGCCATCAGCTTGTATAAATTTTGTGCGACGCTCGTGCTGAATGACTCGCTACCGGGTATCGCATTGTTTTCCTGTTCGCGGATTGCCTCAACCACGCGGCGATAGCGACGCGACAGTGCCTTGCTCTGGTATTGCTCGAGCTCGTGGCTGTAGAGTTCAAGCGCGTCATGCAGGGATTGCGGCGCTGTGGCGGTGCCCGATCCACTACGTACCAACGCCTGGATTGCAGGCAGATCTCTGGCTGCCCGACGCCCCCAGACAAAGGCCTGTTTGTTCAGCTCGATTGCTACATTATTTAGTTCAATCGCAGCCTCAATCGCGACCGCTGACACCGGTATCAGACCCTGTTGATAGGCATAACCCAATATGAACAGATTGCTGCCAATTGAATCGCCCAGCAAGCGGGTGGCGATCGCACTGGCGTCAAAGGAATCGATGAGTCGCGAGTCAACCGTGCCGGCCAGACGCGAGTTGAGCTCTACCACCGGAAAGCGCAGCTTGGGATCGCGGTTAAACTGGCCGGTTATCTGTTGGTGGGTATTCTGAATCACGCGCGTACGCTCAGGCGACATCACGTTGAGCGCAATATCTCCCGCGGTTACCAGACTGTCGCAACCCAGCACCAGATCGGCACAACCTGCGTTCAAACGAACCGCGTGGACGGATTTTTCACTGGCGGCAAGGCGAATATGGCTGGTGACTGCACCACCTTTTTGAGCCATGCCAAACTGATCGACAGTTGAAAAGTGCTTGCCCTCCATGTGAATCGCCATACTCAACAGCGCACCGATCGTCACGACACCGGTGCCACCGACGCCGGTGACGAGAATGCTGTAAACCTCATCGCCCTCGAGCGAGGGGCGATCGGGCTCGGGCAATACACGCAAGTGCGCCGGCACCTGAACCGCTGCCACCGACTTTTTTGGCTCTGCCCCCAATACACTGACAAAGCTTGGACAAAACCCGTTTACACAGGAATAATCTTTATTGCACGACGACTGATCGATCGCACGCTTGCGACCAAAGGCTGTTTCGATGGGCGTCACTGACATGCAGTTGGATTTCACACCGCAGTCTCCGCAGCCCTCGCAAACGCGATCATTAATATAGATGCGTTTCTTCGGATCATCCATTTTACCGGCCTTGCGGCGGCGACGTTTCTCGGCTGCACAGGTTTGATCATAAATCAACACGCTGGTACCTTTGTGCTCGCGACACTCGCGCTGAGTTTGATCAAGTGTGTTGCGATGCCGAATTATCGTTTGCGGAGCGAAGGTGTCGTCGTCGGTGTACTGGTCGGGCCGATCCGACACCACATAGATTTTTGTTACGCCCTCGGCATGTACCTGGCGGGAAATGATCGCAGGACTGATCTGGCCATCGACCGGCTGACCACCGGTCATCGCCACGGCGTCATTGAACAGGATTTTGAAAGTAATATTCACTTTGGCGGCGATGCAGGCACGAATTGCCAGCAGCCCGGAATGATAATAAGTGCCATCACCCATGTTCTGAAACACGTGATCGGTTTTAACAAACGCCGATTGCCCGACCCAGGTCAAACCCTCGCCACCCATATGCGAATGGGTGAAGTTGTCGCGATCCATATAAGTTGCCATGTAGTGGCAGCCCACACCGCCATGCGCGCGACTTCCCTCTGGCACCTTTGTCGAACTATTGTGCGGACAGCCGGAACAGAAATACGGCTGGCGCACGATGCTCAACGCCGATCGTGCGGATTGGCGTTGGGTGAGTTCGTCGAGCCGCTTCAGGTACTGGCGGATTTGTTCGGTATCGTGAAAATACTCTATGCGCCTGGCAATCGCCCGACCGACATCCTCAGGCGTAATCTCTGGCCAGACCGGCAACAACCGCTGACCTTTTTCGTCGAACTGGCCAACCACGCGCGGGCGCCGTGAATCCGGCAGGGAATACAGAGCATTGCGCACGCCGTTCTCGGTGAGCTGATGCTTTTCCTCAACGATGAAAACCTCTTCGAGGCCATCGGCAAACGCCAGCATCGTCTGATTATCAAACGGGTACAACATACCCATTTTCATGACCACAATGCCCAGGTCGGCCGCTTGCGCATCGCTGATCCCGAGCTCCTGCAAGGCCTGGCGTGCGTCGTTGTAGGCCTTGCCCGAGGCGACAATGCCAAAGCGTTTTCTGGCAGAACCAATAACGGTCTGGTTGATGCCATTGGCACGGGCGAAGGCGAGTGCTGCGTCGAGTTTGTAGGCGCGGTGACGCGGTTCCTGGAAATGCCAGAAGTCCGGTACTCGCAGGTTGAGGCCATCGGCCGGCATTTGAAAGTCGACGGGTTGCGTGAAGGCGAGACGATCCGGGTTGGCATCGAGCGAGGTTGATGCGTCGACGGTGTCGGGGATCACTTTGAAGCCTGTCCAGCAGCCGCTGTAGCGCGACAGCGCATAGCCAAACAGCCCGTAGTCGATAATATCCTGCACCCCGGCCGGATACAGCAGGGGCATCATCATCTCTACAAACGCATATTCATGCGCGGCCGGTGCATCGGTTGAAGTCAGTGCGTGGTCATCGCCCACCACGACAAGCACGCCGCCGTGTTTTGCCGAGCCCGCTATATGGCCGTGGCGAATCGCATCCATGCTGCGATCGAGCCCCGGCCCCTTGCCGTACCACATGCCGAATACGCCATCGACGGTTGCATCGCCAAAGCCGTGAATCTGTTGTGTGCCCCAAATCGCCGTGGCGGCAAGGTCTTCGTTTATCGCGGGCCAGAAATGTATGTTGCTGGTATCCAGCACACTGCCGGCACGCCACAGCTCCTTATCGAGGTTGTGCATCGGCGAGCCACGATAGCCCGCGATATAGGCGGCCGTGTTGAGCCCGGCGGCACGATCGCGCATGGACTGCAGGATCGCCAGTCGAACCAGCGCCTGGCTGCCGGTAATGTGCACCCGCCCTTCCATGCGTGCGTATTTGTCTTCGAGTTTGACGGCTTGCAGCGCGGGTGTCATATCATGGGCCTCCGGGATAGCTGGGTCGGCGGTCAGGCCTGGCCCGACAGTCGCGGCAAGTCTATCATCGCGTTCCGGGTTGTCGGCCAGAACGCGCTTCTATCATTACACCGCTCAGGGCTGGCTAATGGGACTGGTATTTCGAATTAACCTGATGGTGACCGCGCTGCTGGTGGTATTGCTCGGCGTGGCACTGTTCGAGGTTGTCGAGCGGGTGCGCAATGCGGTGCTCGACG
The DNA here is from genome assembly GCA_937920585.1 of uncultured Granulosicoccaceae bacterium. Taxonomy (GTDB): domain Bacteria; phylum Pseudomonadota; class Gammaproteobacteria; order Granulosicoccales; family Granulosicoccaceae; genus CAKZSB01. The sequence continues at coordinate 9,874 of CAKZSB010000043.1, forward strand.
AGGTCAGTACCGCCACCGAGGAGAGCCTCGAGCTGATCAGCTCGGTGGTTGCCGATGAGAGTATCAGCGACAACGCCAAGCGCAAACTGATCGTCGGCCTGAGCAGCATCGCCGACACCGAACAGGTTTCGGTCGATCATCGCACGCCGAGCAATCAGTTCGTGTTTCGCGCTCACGCCATTGAATCAAAAACCGCGCGCGAAGCGCCCGAGTGGTTCATGAGCCTGATGTCGCCGACCAATTCGCCCCAGTATGCGCACGAGATTCCGCAATCGAGACAGGGCCGCGTGCAGGTGCAGATCAATCCGGCAGACCGAATAGAAAAGTCTTGGCGTGAGATCAGCCCGCTGCTGTATTTTCTGGCCGGATTCGCGGTGCTGGGCTATTCACTGGTGTACCTGTGCGTGCGCCTCGCGTTGCGACCGGTCACGCGCATTCTCACCGGCCTCGATCAACTCGCAGAAGGCGACTACGCGACCCGCCTGCCAGTGGCCGGGCTGCCGGAACTGCGCTCGGTATCAAGGCGCGTCAACTCACTGGCCGACAAACTGCAACAGGCGGAGGCGAACGAGAATCGACTCCGGCTGGCGGCCATCGGCGCCCAGGAACAGGAACGCCGCCACCTCGCGCGCGAGCTGCACGATGAGTTTGGCCAGTCACTCACTGCCATAAAAGCGCTGGCGGTCACCCCTCGCCAGCAGAGTGCCGAGGGTGACCAGCGCCTGAGCATTGTGCGTTTGTGCGATCATCTGCACGATGTACTGCGCGGCATGATGCGCCGCCTGAGGCCGGCTGTGCTCGATGAATTTGGCCTGACCAGTGCGCTGCAGCATATGGTTGATGACTGGAACGAAATCGACGACGACGTTTTCTGCAGTCTCTCGGTGCAGGGCAATTTTGCCGATTGCGATGATGCGGTGACACTGGCGGCCTACCGCATGATTCAGGAATGCCTGACCAACACGCGCAAGTACGCGCAAGCCACGAATGTGGACGTCAACATCACTCGAACCGTGAATGGCCAGGCTATTAAAATGCACTACCGTGACAACGGCCGAGGCTATCGTATCGACAGCGCAACCGACGGCTACGGACTGCGGGGCCTGCGTGAGCGAGCCCGCGCACTGAACGGCAGCCTGACCCTTACATCGCAGCCGAATCAGGGCTTTTCGCTCGACTGCATACTGCCGGTTAATCGACCGGACGTCCGGCAAACAACCGCTTTTTTCGACAGCGGGCAACCCGTCACCGCACAGTGAGCACCATGGCCAAAACGATTCGATTGCTGCTGGTAGATGACCACGCCGTGGTCCGCACCGGTTACCGCGCACTGCTAGAACAAGCCGCCGGCATTGCCATTGCGGGCGAGGCGTCCAGTGGCGAAGAGGGCTACAAGATGTTCTGTGAAATCGGCCCGGACGCAGTGGTAATGGACATTACCCTGCCCGGCATGAGCGGCCTGGAGACGACGCGGAGAATCATCGCACGGGCACCGGACGCCCGCATTCTAATGTTTTCCATGCACGAGGATATGGTTTTTGTGGAGCAGTCGCTGCAGGCGGGTGCGCTCGGTTACATTCCCAAAAGCAGTGACCCCGGCATTCTGATCGAGGCGATCAATACAGTCGCCGGTGGCCGCGAATTTCTCGCCGAGGGCATCGCCAGCCGACGCGCCGTCAATCGGCAAAAGGGACAGCACCGCCCGTTCGATGATTTCTCGACGCGCGAATTCGAGATCTTCAGCCTGCTGGCCGAGGGTAATACCACCGCCGCCGTGGGCGAGAAGTTGTGTATCAGCAGCAAGACGGTGGCGAATTACACCACCCAGATAAAATCGAAACTTCAGGTCAAAAGCAACGCCGAGCTGGTCCATCTGGCGATCAGGAACGGCATCATTTCACCAACCCGCGATTAGTGCAGCGGGCTTCCGGCAGGATACCGGCGGCGGGAAATAATCCCTAGCGACACATCGGCAATGCTTTAGTATTAGTTTGCCGGGGACTATTCCGGCATTCGTAGCACAGGCATGTGCCTGTGTAGAACACTTGTGTAACTACACTGGAGGAACACCTCATGTGGACTAAGCCTACTGTTCAGGACATCCGTCTCGGCTTCGAGATCACCATGTACTGCTACAACCGATAGTACCTGTGCGGGGTGGCCGCTGAGCGGCCACTCCAAACTTCCTCTGCGCACAAGAACACAACAATCTTGCTAAACGTACTGGTACTGGGCTCCGCAGCGGGAGGCGGTTATCCGCAGTGGAACTGCAACTGCGAAACCTGCGCCGCGGCACGAGCCGGCAAACCCGGTTGTAAACCCCGAACCCAGTCTTCCATTGCGGTTAGCACCGACAACACTCACTGGCTGCTGATCAACGCATCGCCCGATATCGGTCAGCAACTGCGCGAGCAACCAGCCTTACAACCGGCACGCGGCATTCGCGACACCGGCATCGCCGCGGTGATGCTGATGGACAGCCAGATCGATCACACCACCGGCCTGCTAAGCCTGCGCGAACACCACAAACGCCTGCCGCTGTACTGTACGCAAATGGTCTACAACGACCTGACCAGCGGCTTCCCGCTAATCACCATGCTCGAACACTACTGCGGCGTGGACTGGAACGAAATCTCCGTTGACTCAAGCGACTGGCTGACTATTCCAGGCGTGCCCGGGATCGAGATCCAGCCTCTGTTGATCGATAGCAAGGCACCGCCCTACTCGCCCCATCGCCACGATCCGCACCCGGGTGACAATCTGGCGATTACGGTGCGCGATACCGGCTCTGGCAAACAGCTATTTTACTCGCCCGGCCTTGGCGGCCTGCAAGAGAGCACCCGCGCCACGATGCGCAGTGTCGACTGCCTGCTGGTAGACGGCACCACCTGGACCAACGACGAAATGAGTACCCGCGGTGCCGGCACCAAGCTGGCGTCGGAGATGGGCCATCTGCAGCAGAGCGGGCCCGGCGGCATGATCGAGGAACTGGCCGATCTGACTTGCCGAAAAATTCTGATCCACATCAACAATACCAACCCCATTCTCGATGACCATTCGCCCGAGCGCGCAATACTTGCCAGCCACAACATTGAAGTGGCAGAGGATGGCCTGCGGATAACCTTATGACACACTCGACGCCGTGGCCGCGAGATGAATTCGAGCAACGCCTGCGAGCACTCGGCAACCGTTATCACATTCATCATCCGTTTCAGGTAATGATGCATAACGGCGAGCTGAGTCGCGAGCAGATTCAGGGCTGGGTAGCGAACCGCTTCTACTATCAGATCAGCATTCCGCGCAAAGACGCCAACTTTCTCGCCAACTGTCCCGATCGACTAATTCGCCAGCAATGGATTCAGCGCATACTGGATCACGACGGCACCGATGGCGGCGAAGGCGGTATCGAAGTATGGCTGCGCCTTGCGGAGGCTACAGGCCTCAACAGAGACGATGTGCTTGACCAGAAAATGGTCTTGCCCGGGGTGCGATTTGCCGTCGATGCCTACATCAATTTTGTGCGCAACCACAGCTGGCAGGAGTCGGCCTGTTCGTCGCTCACCGAAATGTTCGCTCCCACTATCCACAAACAGCGTATTTCCAGCTGGCCCGATAAATACCCGTGGATTGATAGCCAGGGTCTCGATTACTTCAAGAACCGAATCAAGGAAGCACATCGCGATGTTGAACATGGCCTGGCGCTAACGCTCGACTACTTCGCCACTGCCGAACAACAACAGCGCGCGCTGGACATTCTGCAGTTCAAACTGGATGTGCTCTGGACCATGCTCGATGCCATGCACATGGCCTACATCAACGATATGCCGCCGTATTTCAATGTGGCCAACGATTCCGCGCAGGTAAATGCATGAGCACGTTGTCAACCGATGCTGTACCTGCACTTGCCAATGGTTTTCGATTCCAGTGGGAACCGGCGCAAAACAGCCATGTACTTCTCTACCCGGAGGGCATGAAGGTGCTGAGCGAAAGTGCCTCGGAGATCACCTCGCTATGCGATGGCGAGCGCAGCATCGACGACATCATCGCCGCGTTAATTAAAAAATTTCCCGATGCCGATCTGCGTCAGGATGTGATCGACTTCTTTCAAAGTGCTGTGGACGAGGGCTGGATGAATGTCTGAGATTGGCACGCCGACATGGCTACTGGCAGAACTGACATACAAGTGCCCGCTGCAGTGCCCCTACTGTAGCAACCCGGTTGATTTTGCCAACACCACCGGTGTTGAACTCGATACCGAACACTGGCTGCGCGTGCTGCGTGAGGCGCGCGACCTGGGTGCAGCACAGCTGGGGCTGTCCGGTGGTGAGCCGATTGTGCGTAAGGATCTCGAGATCATCGTCGCCGAGGCGCGCAAGCTGGGTTACTACACCAACCTGATCACCTCCGGCATCGGCCTGTCTGCCGAGCGTATAGAGGGACTGAAAGAGGCCGGACTCGATCACATCCAGGTCAGCTTTCAGGCAAGCTCCAGCGAACTGAACAACTGGATTGCCGGCACCGATTCTTTCGATCACAAAATCGAAATGGCGCGAGCGGTCAAAGCCAACGGCTTTCCGATGGTGCTGTGTTTCGTCACCCATCGCGAGAATATCGATCAGGTCGACGACATCCTCGAACTCGCCTCCCGGCTGGACGCCGATTACGTCGAGCTTGCCACCACCCAGTATTATGGCTGGGCTTTTCTGAATCGAGATGTACTGATGCCCACTCGCGAGCAACTCAAAACGGCAGAGATGGCCGTGAATCGATTTCGGGATGAAAAAGCCGATCCGGCGATGAAGATCTTCTATGTTGTCCCAGACTACTATGAGAATCGCCCCAAACCCTGCATGAACGGCTGGGGCAGCCTGTTTCTGCTCGTCACCCCGGACGGCACCGCTCTGCCCTGTCACTCGGCACGCCAGCTGCCGGGAATCGAATTTCCGAATGTGCTCGATATGAGCGTCGGCGAGATCTGGAAAAGCTCCGATGCGTTTCAGAAGTTTCGCGGTTTCGACTGGATGCAGGAGCCGTGTCGATCCTGCCCGGAGAAAGAAAAGGATTTCGGGGGTTGC
>CAKZSB010000044.1 GCA_937920585.1 uncultured Granulosicoccaceae bacterium
TGGCAATTGCGAACAAATGTAAAACCGGCTTGAACGCCGCGATGCGCCTGGCTCAAAAACAGCGCAAGTGGTCCGCTAAACCGGGTTCACGTTTGCAGCGCTGATTGATCGAAGTCCAGCACCAGGGGATCCGCGTGACAGCTTTGCATGTACTGCAGCAGTCCAGGCGCCCCCAGCGTGGTGGTCATCGAGTTATCGCAGGGATGAAAATGTAGCGGGTGTAAATCCAGCAGCGACTTATCCAGAATCGCCGTTACCTGCCGGCCGGTATCATTGATTACTGCCAGCGGTGTTACAGCGCCCGGAATCACCCCCAGGAAATGCATCAGTCGTTGGGGGCTTGCAAAACTGGGCTTGCCCATTTCAAGCATTTCCCCCAGCGCCTTCAGGTTGACCACACGATCTTCATGTAGCGTGACCAAAATCATACGGCCCTTTTTGTTACGCAGAAACAGGTTTTTGGAATATCCGCCCGGCACCCCGTCTCGAACGGCCTTTGAATCCTCCACCGTTCGCAACGGCCGGTGCGACACTGTTTGATGCTCGATACCCAGGCCGTCGAGCTTGGCGAAGACATCAGCGGGCGTCGCCGGGGCTGAACCGTCAGCGAGCCGTTGTTCTATTGCCGGTTTATCTTCCATCGTTAGCTATCATCTGCGTAGCGCCGCACTAGCAGCTCAAACATTGCGCGCATACCCATCGCCTCGCCCCCAATGGGACGACCTGGACGACTGCGATTATTGAACGCCATGATGTCAAAATGTATCCAGGGTACTTTCGCATCAATAAATCGCTGCAGGTAAAGCGCTGCGGTGATCGCCCCCCCAAACGGCGTGTTGGCGGCATTTTGCATATCGGCCACATGGCTTTTCAACATGCCGTTATAACCCGCGTGCAGCGGCAGCTGCCAGGCCGGATCCCCCACCTGCTCACTGGCTTCGAGCAGCGCCGACGCCACTGCACGGTCATTACAAAAATAGGCGGCAATCTCGGTACCGACCGCCACACGTGCCGCGCCTGTCAGGGTGGCAAAATCAATCAGCAGATCCGGCTTTTCAGCGCTTGCTTCGGTCAACGCATCACAGAGCACCAATCGCCCCTCCGCATCGGTATTGTCCACTTCTACCGTTATCCCGGAACGGGTCCGAATAACATCGCCGGGTCGAAAACTGTTTGCGGATATCGCATTTTCGGCAGCAGGGATCATCAAGCGCAATCGCACTGGCAAATCCATCGCCATGATCATACTGGCAAGCCCGATAGCGTGCGCAGCACCTCCCATATCCTTTTTCATCTGCCGCATCCCGGCAGCGGGCTTGATATCCAGACCTCCGCTGTCAAATGCGATGCCTTTGCCAACCAGCGTTACCAACGGCATCTTCTCACTACCCCATTGCAGCTCCAGCAGACGAGGTAAATTGACACTTGCCCGTCCAACCGTATGGATACAGGGGTAATTCTCGGCGAGTAAATCCTCGCCAACAATTTCCCGAAATTGCCCGCCATGGGTTTGTGCCAGTTGTTCCACTTCTGCCGCGAGATGCTGCGGCATCATATCTTCTGCCGGTGTGTTGATCAGATCTCGCACGCGCGCGGTTGCAGCGACCGTTTCGAGAATTTGCAAATGGTTCGCCGCGGCGGGCAGCTTCAGGCGAGCCGCAGCCCGAGGGGCGGACTTGTAACGGGTAAACTGATATGCACCAAGCCCCCACCCCAACGCGAGACTGTCGATTCGGGTGCGCACACCAGTGCCTTCCAACTGGTAGAGACCCTCCGGCAGACGCAATGGTAAATCAGCCACCGCAAACGGATCATCCAGATCCGCCACGCAATACACGAATCGCTCAACACCCGCATCGGTATCGGGCAGCGCGCAGAGTTGTTCCGGCTTTGCCGAAAATCCATTGCCCTCAAGCCAGTTGCACTGCGCTGGCGACAGTTTCTTTTTGAACCGCGAGAACGCTGCAGGCATAACAAGCGTAATCGGCACCGCGACAGAACGCCCGGCGAGTACGAAAAGTTCAGACATTTTTTACCTGTAATCGGGAGATGTGACCATACGGCGGTGCACCGCCAGAGCTGACAACCAGCAGCCCGAATAAAAAACCCTAATATAGCACTTGTTAACCCTGTCGGCGTGCACAGCACAACTCTGCGAACACCCTGCCAGACAGATCACTTAAACAACACCAATGGATTCAGCGGAGAAACTTGATGTTCAGACCGCTCTCGGCGTCGAAGAGATGTATATTCTCGGGTGCGATGGCCAGATTGATAATTGATTGTTGCGATTGATGAACGCCGATCAAACTGGCCGTCATTACAGATTCCGTCTGCTGTAGCCGACCATGCATAAGCGTGTTGGCACCCAGGGGTTCTGTGAATCCGACTTCCAATTCTATCGTGCCCGCGCTATCGACAATGAGATGCTCTGGTCTGAGCCCTATTTTCACATCACCACGATAACTCGATTCGCAGGGAACAACCGCGCCATTAGCCAGCGTCACATTGCCATTCGCCAGTTTGCCGTCGAAAATATTCATCGCCGGGCTACCGATAAACTGTGCCGCAAACAAGGTTCGTGGATTCTGGTAAACCTCCAGCGGCGTACCAATCTGTTCGGCGACGCCTTCATTCATAACAATCATACGGTCGGCCATCGTCATCGCCTCGACTTGATCGTGCGTCACATAAAGCGATGTAACACCTAAATTGGACTGCAGCCGCTTTATCTCAAGCCGCATCTGCACTCGCAGTTTCGCATCGAGGTTTGAAAGCGGTTCATCAAAGAGGAACACTGCCGGCTCGCGCACAATCGCACGCCCCATGGCCACCCGCTGGCGCTGCCCGCCTGACAGTTGCCGTGGCTTGCGATCAAGGTACGCTTCCAGTTGCAATAATCTGGCTGCCTCCTCAACCTTTCGATTGATTTGCGCTTTGGGCACCCCGGCTATTCGCAGGCTGTAAGCCATATTCTTGCGCACTGACATATGTGGATAGAGCGCATAATTCTGAAATACCATGGCGATATCTCTGTCCATGGGCTCTTTCTCGTTAACTCGTTGTTCGCGAATCCTCACTTCACCTGCCGAGACCGATTCCAGCCCCGCAACCATCCGCAACAGCGTCGATTTTCCACAGCCTGATGGCCCGACAATGACGATAAACTCACCATCATCAATATCGACACTGATTCCCTTTATCACCTCGATCTTTGAAAAAGACTTCCTGACCTCATCAAGCGAAACCGTTGCCATATTATTTCTCGCTTTCCAGCAGACCACGAAGAAACAGCTTTTGCATTGAGACCACAACAATCACCGGGGGAATCATAGCCAGAATCGATGTTGCCATTATCACGGGCCAGTCAGCAGTATCGTCACCCGACGGAAACATCTGCTTGATCCCCATAACGATAGTATTCATGGAAGGATCGGTGGTGATAAGTAGTGGCCAGAGATACTGATTCCAGCCATAAATAAACAGGATGACGAACAACGCCGCGATATTGGTTCGACTCATCGGCAGCACAATATCAAAGAAGAACCGTAAGGGCCTGGCGCCATCAACCCGAGCAGCTTCTGCAAGTTCATCGGGGATCGTCATAAAAAACTGTCTGAACAAAAACGTTGCTGTCGCAGATGCTATGAGGGGAAAGATGAGCCCCGAATAGGAATTCAACATGCCAAACCCGGCAACTACCTCGTAGGTAGGCACAATTCGCACCTCTACTGGCAACATTAACGTGAGAAAAATCATCCAGAAAAACAGAGTCCGACCGGGAAAACGAAAATAGACAATCGCGAACGCCGAAATTAACGAGATTGCGATTTTTCCGAGCGCAATCCCGATAGCCATGATCAGCGAATTGACGAGCATCGTCGTCACCGGAACATTGACACCTGCGTTCAATGCACGACTGTAGTTCTCGAAAAAATGATCACCCGGCATCAATGGCATCGGCGGCTTCACGATTTCTGGTTGAGTTACTGTTGAAGCCACAAACGCAAGCCAGATCGGAAAAAATATAACAAGCACACCGGCGATCATCACCAGATGCGACAACCACAAACTACTACCACGCTTTTCTACCATGCCGTCGGGCAGCGTATCGAGAGCCCTCATTAGTAGTGCACCCGTTTTTCCAGATACTTGAACTGGATAATGGTCATCAGACCAACCACCACCAGCAGCACGACTGACTGCGCTGCCGACGAACCAAGATCCTGGCCGACAAACCCATCGGAAAAAACTTTATAAACCAGTATGGTCGTTGCCTGCTGTGGGCCACCTGAGGTAATCGTATGTATGACACCAAAGGTCTCGAAAAACGCATAGACGATATTGACCACCAGCAGGAAAAATGTCGTCGGCGATATCAGCGGCAATACAATAGTAAAAAAACGCCGTGTGAATCTTGCCCCGTCTATCGCGGCGGCTTCTACGACAGACTTGGGCACGGCTTGCAAAGCGGCAAAAAAGAACAGAAAATTGTAGCTGACTCTTCCCCATGCCGATGCCACCACCACCAGCCCCATTGCCTCACCATCATTTAGAACGTGATTCCAGTCATAACCGAACTGCCCCAGATACCAAGACACCACACCCACCCGAGTGTTGAACATGAAAAGCCACAGCACCCCGGCCACTGCGGGTGCAACTGCATAAGGCCAAATCAATAAAGTTCGATAGACCGTCGCACCTTTTATTAAACGATCCGCAACGACCGCGAGCAACAACGCAGGTATCAAGGATGCGAGGGTAACCAGAATCGAGAAGATCGCCGTCGTGACGAATGAGGCGCGGTAGTAACTGTCGCCGAACAGAAACTTGAAATTCCCGAGCCCGACAAACTGCGATGAAAGTCCGAAAGGATCGGGAATAAAAAGCGACTGCCAGATTGCCTGACCAGCCGGATAAAAAAAGAATACTGCGGATATCAGTAACTGAGGAAAAACGAGTAACAGCGGGAGTAGCCAGCCTTTGAACGTTACCCGTTTTTCCATGACTACACCGACCTACTTGTTGGCTTGTTCGAACCGACGCAGCAGTTTGTTACCACGTTCAACTGCACTATCGAGTGCGACCTGAGCGGTTTTATCACCGGACCAGACTGCTTCGAGTTCCTCATCGATGATGCCGCGAATCTGATCGAAGGAGCCGAGACGCAGGCCTTTGGAATTGGCCGTTGGTGCCTTGGCTGTCATTTGGATAACCGCTATATCGGTTCCCGGGTTCTTATCGTAGAAACCATCGGCCTTGGTCTTATCTCCGGCTGCGACGGTAATAGGCAGATAGCCCGTATCCTGATGCCATTTAGCCTGAATATCAGCGGTGGACAAAAAATTGAGGAATGCCGCTACGCCTTTGTACTCGTCAGCTTCATGACCCTCCATTACCCATAGAGATGCGCCACCAATAATGGTGTTCTGCGGTGCACCTTCGGAGCCTTCCCAGTATGGCAACGGCCGAACGGCAAATTCAAACTGTGCCTCTTTACTGATACCGGCGTAGCCTGCAGAGCTTTCGGTAAACAACGCACATTCACCGGCACGGAAGTTCGCACCGCCTTCGTTGCGTCGACCGGCGTACATGAACTTGCCATCCTTTGCCCAGTCACCCATTGCCTGGACGTGCTGAACCTGCAGTTCGCTGTTGAACGCAAGCTCGGTATCCAGCCCGGCAAAGCCATTGTCCTTTGTAGCGAAAGGCGTGTTGTGATAAGCGGAGAGATTTTCAAGATGTATCCAGCTTTGCCAGGCGGTTGTCAGTGGACACTCGCTACCGGCTGCCTTGACCTTGTCGAGTACTTCACCGACTTTCTGCCAGGTTGAAAGATCGACCTCCGGATCTACATCCGCCGCTTTCAACGCATCCTTGTTGACCCACAATACCGGTGTCGATGAATTAAACGGCAGCGAAAGCATTTTGCCGTCAGTCGTGGTGTAGTAACCCTTCACCGATCCGATGTAGGCGTCCGGGTCGAAGGTTGCGCCAGCATCGGCCATCACTTCGTGAATCGGCTTGATCGCGCCCTTAGCACCCATCATGGTGGCGGTACCAACTTCAAACACCATCAGAATATGTGGCTGCTCTTTCGCACGAAAAGCGGCTATCCCGGCATTCAGGGTTTCTGAATAGTTTCCTTTGTGCGAGGCGACTATTTGATAGTCACTCTGGCTGCCGTTGAAAGTTTCCACTTGCTCGGCGACGAGCTCTCCCAAACGCCCGGTGAACGCGTGCCAGAACTGCACTTCAGTGGCAGCGAAAGCGGTTGGCCCACACAGCACTGACGCAGCAAGTGCACCTAAGGCATATGATTTGAGTTTAGTTTTCAAGATAATTCCTCGTTTTAAAGTTAACCTGACTCGCTACCGGCTCACCCTCCCGAATGAGCAGATGTCACGACTGCATGTGCACACCCGGCACGTCTCAATCACACTGGCGACTCGTACCTGATTTGCCATCAAGGGCGAGACAAACAAGGATTGCAGTGCCGGGGTTCGATCGATTGGAATGCAGCCACCAACGTCGCGGTTTGTCGATGACTGAGCTGAAAACACAGCAGAAAACATTAAACACTCATTCCATATCGAATGCAAAATATTTGGCCAGCCGCGAAACCACGAGTACGGATACGCTCACGATTAGGCTTTTTGCGTTAGAAATCAGTGCCAAAGCAAACCCGTTAATGACTTCGATCAGCTAACAGGAATTGCGCGACTGGCCAATGAACCCTCTGGTTCGAAACGCGCGTGCCAACACAGTCGAAACTGAGCTTATATGGGGCCATAGTGGACAAGCGATCACTTTACAGATCAGCTATATCGGTAGCGATCTGTCAGTTGGCAGCACGCTCCTGATAGTGCGAGAACGCGCCGCGATTGCGAGACAATATATACTCTGCAGCCGCCACCGGCGGATACTCACCACTACCTGGCAATCCAAGATCGGCCGGGTCAACGATCGCCTCAGGGTCCGGATCGTAGAAGACGGCGATCGAGTAGCGATCAGCGGGCGAGTCATTTCGCACCCTGTGCCGGGTAGAGGGCAGGCTGCCGTTCGTCCAGCGCTCGAGTAAGTCCCCGATATTAACGACCAGCGTGCCTTCGATCGGCGGCGCTGCGACCCAGTTGCCATCGCTTAAAAGCACCTCGAGGCCAGCTGTCTCCTGTAACAGCAAAGTCACGCACCCGAAATCGCTGTGGGCGGCAACGCCAAACTGATCCTCGCCGCCTGTGGTTGGCGGATAACGCAGTAATTGACCGCGGAGCATTGGATTGCGGTAACGCCGGGCAAAAAAGTCTTCGCTGGCACCGAGCCGCAATGCCATGGCGCGCAGCAAAAGATCGCCGATGCGCCCGATCATGGCGGCATAGTCCAGTACCGCCGGCTGCAGCGAGGTAAGTGTCTGCGGCCATTGGTTTGGCCCGCACAGCGGCACGCCTGCCAACACCCGGGGATCATCAGCACTGATTTCAGGTCCCCAGAAGAATACTTCCTTCTGATCGCTGCGCGCAGCACCGTGCATCCGTGCCTGACCGGATGCCAGATACCCGCGATTATTGAGATCAATCGCAACTTGAGCTTTCTGATCGACAGATTGCGCAAAAAACCGTCGCTGTTCCCGCCTTACGGCCTCGATTATGTTAGCTTGAAGCTGATCACCCCGGACATAAAAAAAACCGCATTGCGTTGTCGCTGCCGCGATTTGCTTCGCCAGCGCCTGCATGCCGGCAGCGTCATCGGCCGTGCCGAGATCGAGAATTGGAAGATCGGGCATAGAAACCGCAGTCCATTGATCGTGAATACTGCACATGATACGTGTAATGCGATTGCGACCACAAACCGTGAAACGCGTTTTACCCTAACAACAGATTCAGAAACGACACAACGATGACTGACGCCCTCTCACAAATGCTGGCAGACCAGCCCTACATTCTGACCGACGGTGCTACCGGCACCAATCTCTTCAGCATGGGCCTGCAGACCGGCGACGCGCCGGAGTTCTGGAACGTCGACCATCCGGATCGGGTCAGCCGCCACTATCAGAGCTTCATTGACGCCGGCTCCGACCTGATCCTGACCAACACATTTGGCGGCAACCGTTATCGCCTCGCGCTCCACCACGGCGATAGCCGGGTTCGGGAATTGAACTACGCCGCCGCCAGCCTGCTTCGCGACGCGGCAGACAAGGCTGATCGGAAAGTGCTGGTTGCCGGCGATATTGGTCCAACCGGGGAGATCTTTGCGCCAACCGGCACCTTATCTATCGAAGAAGCCACACAGGCCTTTGCCGAACAGGCGCAAGCACTGGCAGATGGCGGGGCCGATCTCATCTGGATCGAAACACTGTCATCGCTGGAGGAAGTCGAAGCGGCATTTGCCGGCGCCAGAACCACCAATCTGCCGCTTGTATTCACCATGAGCATAGACACCAATGGTCGCACGATGATGGGTATTACTGCGGCCGACGTCGTCAGTACAGCTGTTGGCAAGGTACCCGACCTGGTCGCCTGCGGCACCAATTGCGGAGTCGGTGCCGCCGAAGTGGTTGCAGCGATGCTGAATATGCGCAACGCATGCGAGTCAATCCCGACAAAACCGGCGCTGGTAGCCAAGGCCAATTGCGGTATTCCGGAGTATGTCGAGGGTGAAATTGTCTACAACGGTACCCCGGAACTGATGGCGCAATACGCCAGATTATCGTTCGACGCCGGAGCCCGAATCATCGGCGGCTGCTGTGGCACTACGCCCGACCACATTCGTGCAATGCGCGATGCCCTCGACAACCACGTCGCTGGCCCGGTGCCCACGCTCGACACAATCGTCGCCCAACTGGGGGAAGTCTCGACCGGTGCGATTTCACAGCTCAATGGCGATATGAGTGTTGCCGGCGGATCGGTTTCGGGGCGCGCCACGCGCGGTTCACGGCGACGTCGCAAAGCCTCGTAAGAAACTGCTCAGGATGGCGAAGACTGGGTCACGCTGAGCGTTGCACGCAGCGGTTCATTCTCGCGTTTGCCCAGAAAGACATGGCGATACGCCACGTAGAGATAGGCGCCCAGCATGGGCATGGCAGCAAAAGCGATTGCCAGCGCCACCTCACTGATCAGAAACGTCACCAGGAACAGCACAAACGGCACATAGCTTGCCGTCATGACGACGAGGAAATTCTTTTGCTCCGCAGTCCGCGCGAGTTTCACAGCCTCAATGAGATTCAGCCGATGGAAGACAGCCAGGGGCAGCAGGAACCAAAGTGCTGACACCATCAAGCAGCAATAAAACACAAAGAAATTCATCGTGCCTGTCGTCAGCCACTGCAGCAGCTGGTAGCCGGCGGAGTGGGTATAGTCGTTCATCGGAATGTCGATAGTGACGAAGCTCGCGACCGTCGCCGCGACAAACCAGACGAGCGCGTGCACCACGCTGGTGACCGATACTACAACGATCGCACTCAGCAGCCCCTTGTAGCATTCTGCAATCGTTGGCTGCCTGGAGTTATCGGCGTCTCTGGCAATCACAATACAGACGGCAACGCTGGCGTGGCAGGCCAGCAAACCCACGAAAAATGTCAGCCAGGTGCGCGCCTGCAGGACGTGGGCCGCATAAAAATACACCGCTGAGAGCACCGCAAACAACAGGGCCTTGCGACGCAGCAGGCCAAAGGCCTCTCGTTGCCAGTAGCGCACATCGGCCACTTCTACCCGAATCGGGTCCAGGGGAGTGCTCATCCACGCAACCCCTGAGGATCATTGCCAAGCTCATTCGATGCTACGCGCTGACGCGCCACCCACGCCACGTGTCGCGCAACGGCCGAGTCAGCTTGTAACAGTCTTAAGGTGTAGAGATTTTTCCCCAGATGCATTTCGGTGAATAGCTTGTGTATGCCGCGGTGGCATTGTCGACAGATGTTTATCCCTGCGTTCAACTGATCGCGCGACAGGTTGCGTTGAAAATGTTTGCGCCGATGCAGCTTACGCGGTATCAAATGATGCCACGTCAAAGCCATGGTGCGCTGGCAAAGCGCACAGGAGCCAAACTTGGATCGCTCGGACATGGCCAGAGCATAGACCACGCCGGGCTGCCTGAAAAGCGTCGGTCGCGCTGTCAGGCTTGTTGCACACTCGCGACTAGAGAATCCATCGTCGTGATTTCAATTGCAGTGTCGGGCACCGCGAAGGAAAGCTGTTCGGGGTTGTAGAAAACAGAACGCATCCCGGCAGCATGCGCCGCCTGGATCCCCACCTCACTGTCCTCGACAACGATACAGTCTGCCGGCGCATACCCCATGGCATTAGCCGCGTACAGGAACAAGCCCGGATCCGGTTTGAAAATCCCTACATCGTAGGCACTGAACACGTTGTCGCCAAAATACTGATCGAGCGCAGTCACCACCAATGCCAGCCGCAGTTTTTCTGCAGGGCCATTGGAGGCGACGCACAACGGCTGCGACAATTGCCGCAGCGCCTGTGCCACACCGGCAATGGGCTGCAACTGTTTAGTAAACAGGGCCAGTGCGCGATCGCGAAAGCGGTCGACGAATGCGATATCAAGTGCAACGCCATGTCGCTGCTGCAGCTCTTCCAGCTCGGCACTAAGCTGCCAGCCACGATAGGAGTCGAGCAATTCACGGGCACCGACGTCGATACCGGACTCGCCCAACTCCGCAGACAACGCCTGACAGTTGAGCAGCTCGCTGTCTACCAGCGTGCCGTCGCTGTCAAAGATTATGCATTTCAATGGGTTGTGGCCAATTCGCGCGGGTGTCGGTGTATTTTAACATCTGGCCTCGATTGCAGCGGCCTGTCAACGACGACCGCAGGATAGACCGTACCACGACAATCTCTGGCGAAGCTTCTCGCGACCGTTGGCACAGGCTGAACGGACCAATGCCTGCAACTGCTCGGCGCCCTGCTTTGACTGGATATCGCCCGAGGCCTGTATGCGCGCCCGATAGACTTCTAACATCGCCAGCTCGCCGTGTTCGTCATATACGCTGTCGCGCGGTAGTACTTCCGCTGCTCGCGCCGCGCCGAGTGGTGGCTCAAGAGCGGGTCCGGCCAGATTCTGCAACTCAGCGATTCCCGCCAGATGCTGGCGACGCAGACACTCGACAGGCTGTTGCGAACTTCTGCAACGACGAGCAAAACGATGGCGAAGCTGCTGCAGTGCCGCCAAATCATGTTGTTTCGACTCGGCCAAACGCGCTGCCAGCGCGCGGAAATCCCGGCCAAGCTCAAGCAACTCCGAATTGCTGCACATGGTCCTTTCCAGTGCCGTATGGACTCGCGAGCAGTCGACTGCGGCAGCATCTTCAGCGCCACCAAGCAGCGTGGACGCTATCAAAATCAGTATCACGGCTCTCAACTAGCACCTCCCTCGCTGCACGAACACCCGGTTTATTCTCCCGTTCATAACGCCTGTGACTCTTACAGACAGCACCAACATAAGTGTGGTTCCGGGCCATTGTTTCGGCTCAATCCGCATTCTCTTGAGCGAAAAGGTCCTAACGCCTTGAAATCGAGTGGTTGTTAACCTATATTCCGCTTCGCGCGCACGATTGCGAATAACACAAATCTGGCAAACAACAAGCAACGCCAGAACCTTCTCGCCGGGACGACAGGCACTACTTCACGTCCGCGGACTGAGCTTCCGACACGCATATGTTCCGTGGCTGCCCGGTCGGCCATCATGTGTAGTTTCACGAGTCTCCAGCATCGCAAGTCCGCGATGTTGGTGCGGGTACACTGTTATTCACTGTCCAGGAGACTCAGCCCCCGGCAGTACGCTTTGCGCTAACGAAGCATAAACCGGATAGCTCCGGCACAGCCCAAGCGCGCCCCGTATGGACGGAGCGTATTTCTTCTTCGAGAATCAACATGACTGACATTTCACGGTACCGAAACATAGGGATCTTTGCCCACGTTGACGCGGGTAAAACAACGACCACAGAGCGCATCCTCAAACTGACTGGCAAGATCCACAAGATCGGCGAAGTGCATGACGGGGCAGCCACCACTGACTTCATGGAGCAGGAGCAGGAGCGCGGCATCACCATTCAGTCTGCAGCGACCACCTGCTTCTGGAATGACCATCGACTGAACATCATCGACACCCCTGGCCACGTAGACTTCACCATTGAAGTTTACCGGTCACTGAAGGTACTCGATGGCGGTGTCGGTGTGTTCTGTGGCTCTGGTGGCGTGGAGCCGCAATCCGAAACAAACTGGCGCTATGCCAACGATTCTCGCGTTTCGCGCATTATTTACGTCAACAAGCTCGACCGCATGGGCGCTGACTTCTACCGTGTCGTAAAGCAGGTTGAAGACGTCCTGGGCGCCGTGCCGCTGGTAATGACCCTGCCAATCGGCATCGAAGATGATTTCTCCGGCGTTGTGGATCTGCTGACCCGCAAAGCCTGGGTGTGGGACAACTCCGGTGACCCGATGAATTACACGCTGGAAGACGTACCGGCAGATATGGTTGATCTGGTCGAAGAGTGGCGTGAAAAGCTTATCGAGACAGCCGTCGAGCAAGATGACGACGCGATGGAAAAGTACCTTGATGGCGAAGAGCCGGATCTTGAAACCCTCAAGACCTGCATTCGCAAAGGCACCATTGACCTGGCCTTCTTCCCGACTTTCTGCGGCAGCTCGTTCAAGAACAAAGGTGTGCAGAACGTACTGGACGCGGTTGTCGATTACCTGCCCAATCCTTACGAAGTTCCCGCTCAGCCGGAAGTCGACATGGAAGGCAACGAGACTGGCAAACTGGCTATCGTCGATCCGCAAAAGCCATTGCGCGCGCTGGCATTCAAAATCATGGATGACCGCTACGGTGCACTGACTTTCACCCGCATCTACTCCGGCAGCCTGGGCAAGGGCACCACTGTGCTTAACACCTTCACCGGCAAAACCGAACGAATCGGTCGTATCGTTGAAATGCACGCCGACTCGCGCGAAGAACTGGACACAGCGCAAGCGGGCGACATCGTCGCGATCGTTGGCATGAAGAACGTACAGACTGGCCACACCCTGTGTGATCCGAAAGCACCTGCCACACTGGAACCGATGGTATTCCCGGATCCGGTCATCTCGATTGCCGTGTCTCCAAAGGACAAGGCAGCTTCTGAAAAAATGGGTCTCGCGCTGAGCAAAATGGTTCAGGAAGATCCATCGTTTCACGTCGAGACCGACGAGGAAAGCGGCGAGACAATCATCAAAGGCATGGGCGAGCTACACCTGGATATCAAGGTCGATATCCTGCGCCGAACCCACAGTGTCGAGGTAGAAGTTGGCAAGCCGCAGGTTGCCTACCGCGAAACGATCACCAAGCGCATCGAAGACGTCTACACGCACAAGAAGCAGACAGGTGGTTCAGGACAGTTCGCGAAAATCGACTATGTCATCGAGCCCGGCGAGCCAGGTGATGGCTTTGTGTTCGAATCCAAGGTCACAGGCGGTAACGTGCCACGAGAATTCTGGCCAGCGGTACAGAAAGGCTTCGCGCAGAGTCTCGAACAGGGCGTGCTGGCCGGCTACCCGTGCCTCGATTTCAAAGTTGTGCTGATGGACGGTGGCTTTCACGCGGTCGACTCCTCAGCCGTGGCTTTTGAGATCGCATCAAAAGCGGCCTACCGTCAGTCAATGCCGAAAGCCGGACCTCAACTGCTCGAGCCGATCATGAAAATCGACGTCTTCACCCCTGAAGATCACGTCGGTGACGTCATCGGTGATTTGAACCGTCGACGCGGCATGATCAAAGCGCAGGAAGCCGGCGTTTCCGGTGTTCGAGTTAAAGCTGACGCGCCGCTGTCCGAAATGTTCGGTTATATCGGCGATCTACGCACCATGACTTCAGGTCGCGGACAATTCTCAATGGAATTTTCGCACTATGCGCCCTGCCCGGCTAACGTTGCCGAGGTCGTGATCGCTCAGGCTGCCGAGCTCAAAAAGGCATCCTGACACGCCACGCGTGCATCTGGCCCGGATTTGCCCGGGCCAGATGACTTCTGCGTCTGTTGCGATAAATTTGTATTCTGAATTACCCGGACGCCGGTTGGCACAGACCTGCCAACATCAGGCCAGGCAGCTTCAGCACTGATTCAGCCTGCGGCGAATAAACTACTTACAGCTTGCAACCCCAATCTGGAGATTTCGATGAAATACATACTGCCCCTTGCATTTGCTCTGCTCAGCACTTCAGCAATCGCCGCGGGCGATGCGGCTGCCGGCAAGGCAAAAGCGGCCACGTGCGCTGCCTGCCACGGCGCCAACGGCGTCGCTATCGCGCCAATATATCCCAATCTTGCTGGTCAAAAAGCCGCCTACATGGTGGCCCAGTTGAAGGCATTCAAATCCGGCGAGCGCAAAGGTGCCAACTCGGCATTGATGGCACCGATGGCTATGCCGCTAAGTGATCAGGACATGGAAGACATTTCGGCCTACTTCGCCGCCATGGATGCAGCCAAGTAGCACAGCCGTAACCTTCGGTTCTAACTGCCACGCAGCCAGCGTGGCAGCTCCCCGGAAGACTCAATCCTTATCTTCGTCTTCCTGATCTTCTTCAAGCATCATCAGCCAGTCCAGCCCCAGCTTCGCCACCACATAAATGGCCTGAGTTCTACTGGTCACTTCCAGCGCGGTGAAAACCTTCGAGACGTGCGCCTTGACGGTGTGAACCGAAATATCCAGTTCGCTGGCAATCTGCTTGTTCGATTTACCCTGCACCATGACCTTCAAAACATCCTTTGGCCGCTGTGTCAGGCTATCGATACGCTGCTCGAGCGTCGGACCTTTTGAAGGATCCTCAAGACGCGGGTCACCGACCTCATCCAGGGCTTCCGGTGGCAGATAGATCCCACCGGCCAACACCAGATTCAGCGCCGCCTGGAGCACCTCGAAAGAGGCCGCTTTCGGGATAAAACCGACGGCGCCATTTTCGATCATCCGACGAATCTCGTCGGCGCGCTTCTCGCCCGAGACCACCACAATTCTTGCAGCCGGGCAGCGCTCGCGAAACAGCGTCAGAGCCTCCATTCCCTCAATACCACCGGGCTCAAGCATGTAGTCCAGTAGCACGATATTGTACGAATCCAGATCGGCGAGCTCGAACGCCTCTTCACACGAATAACAGACTTTGAAATCCTGCGGGCGAACGAAGTCTGTCAGCAGATTGCGCAGCCCTTCAGCGAACAACCTGTGATCATCTACCGACAGTACTTTCATTCATTCCCCCGTTACTCATTGCGACTCGGGCCACTTGCCACGAGTGCGCAGCGCCATGATACTGCTTTCAATAACAGCAACTAGGCAGACACCGCTCCGACCGCAGCAACACCCGCCTGCGCTACTTCGATGTCCTCGTCGGGCTTACCGGAGCCAACGCCAATGGCACCAACCAGTGCGCCATCAATGAAGATGGGAAAGCCGCCGAGCAGGTTGGTCCACGCGCCGTTAGTCGCCGCGGCGACATTGCGCGCAAACGGATCCGGCGCATGACCAGAGGCAGCCATTATAGATACAGCGGTATAGGCTTTCGCCTGGGCGGTTTCAACACTATGAATCTTCGCGCCATCCATACGGCTGAACGCCCGCAGATTGCCGCCGGTATCGACCACGGCAATGCTTTGCGGCACACCCATTTCAGCAGCCTTACTACGCGCTGCGTCGATTACTTTCAAGGCACCGGCCTCTGTCAGTTGCGGTAGATTTACTGTATCGCTCATTAGTATGCTCTGGCTTGTTGGGAAAACTACTGATCTGAAAAGTGTACATGATAAGGCAGATTACGCTTGCACAGAAAAGACACGCAGTTCAAAGGCTGTCACAACCGCTCCGCAGCAGCGTACCGCGCCGCAATTCGATACATCCCATAGCCGCACAAAGCCATGCCGCCGAGTAACGCAAGCAGCACACTGTAGCCAGCGATGCTCCAGATCACCGAACCAATCCACGGCGCCAGTGCCGCGCCAGTGAGATAAAACAAAGCCATCCCTCCGGATTTTTCACCAAAGCCCTCCGCGCCGAGAACATCCCTCGTGATGACGGGACGAACGATACTCACCATCCCGTAGCCTGCGCCAAACATCAGTACAAAGCCAAACATTAACCACGAGACCCCGACATTGAACAACAGCAACACCACAGACCCGGCCATCAGAAAAAAGCACAGCCCGACCAGCGCCTGATTTGAGACTTTCTTTTCCATCGCCATCATCATCAATCTGCCGAAAACCTGCATGGGCCCGATCAATGAAGCACAGAGTATGGCTGTATCCTGTGGCACGTTGCGTTCATTGAGAAATGGCAACAGGTGATTCAGCGCCGCCCCGTGCACTACAGCCAGCAACGCAAAGCTCGTAGCCAGCCATAGAAACATCGGGGATCGGAAACTATCGAGCCGTACTCTGGTGGACGACCTGCTGGCAATCACCGCCACGCTGCCGCCGGCTTCTATCAATCCAGCGCCGAACCAGATCAGCGGCGTGCCGACGAAACAGACCACTGCGGAAAACACCTGTAACGTTATTCGCCAGTCCCAGGCAGCACTCAGAAAATGCACAGCGGGGAAACTCAGTGAACTGGCAAAACCTGCAACGAGCGTAATTCTGACAATGGCACTTTTGGCCTGGCCACCCAACGCTCTGGTGACAAGCGAGAAGCAACTCTCGTAAAGACTACCGGCACAGGCACAGCCCAGAAGCACCCAACACAAATAAAATTGCCATAATTGTTCGACGAGTGACAAAAGCGACAATACGGCTGCGCCACAAAGCGTGCTGCTGGCCATCAGCACGCGTCCATAACCCTTGTCAATTACGCGACCGGCGACCGGGGCGAAAATCGCCGACGTGAATATGGCGAGCGAAAAGGCCGCGGTAAGGTCTACCTTGCTAAAGCCAAGTCCACTTTCCCACTGCAGCAACATGGCCGGAAAGACGTAAAACAAGCCTGCCCATACGACAGTCTGACCCGCTGCGATCAACAAAATACCAGCGCTCATCACCGATGCCCGGCCGGGTTGACATAGCCGCAGTAGCCCAGAATACTGGCCATCAGCTGCCTTTCCTCCATTTGATCGCGACTGATTTCCATCGACGCAAACGAGCAACCTGAATTGAGTAAAACTTTCAACCAGCCTGTCAGCGGCATCGAAGTGCCGCGTTTTGGTGGCATGCCCACGTTCATGCGCCTGCCTCACTCACAGGACCCCGATGACATCGACATCGCACTGATCGGCATTCCGTGGGACGGCGGCACCACCAATCGCCCCGGCGCCCGGCACGGACCAAGAGAGATACGCAATCAATCATCATTTATCCGTTCGGTTCACCCGGTCACAATGCGCAGCCCCTACAGCATTTGCAATGTTGCTGACATGGGAGATACGAGCGTCAACCCCATCGACGTGCTGGATACGCTGGCGCGTGTCGAGGAATTCTACACCAGGCTTCAGCGTGCCGGCACGCTGCCACTCAGTGCCGGCGGAGACCATCTGACCACCCTGCCTATACTGCGCGGCACGGTTAAATCCGGCCCGGCTGGCCTGATACAATTCGACGCACACACCGATACCAACGACACCTATTTCGGCGACAACCGCTACACCCACGGCACCCCGTTCAGGCGCGCCATAGAAGAAAACCTCGTCGACCCGAAACGGATGATTCAAATCGGCATTCGCGGCTCGCTATACACTGAGCAGGACTACGACTACTGCCAGTCGATGGGAATCCGAATGATCACCATCGAGGAGTATTTCGATATCGGGCCGGACGCCACAATGACCGAGGCAAGGCGAGTTGTCGGCGATCAACCGACCTATATCACTTTCGATATCGATTCACTCGACCCGGTCTATGCGCCGGGTACCGGCACTCCGGAGGTTGGGGGTATCTCCACATTCGAAGCGCAAAAGATGA
>CAKZSB010000045.1 GCA_937920585.1 uncultured Granulosicoccaceae bacterium
CTGTTTCGCGATTATCCGCAACTCAGCAGTGTGCCGGTCAGCCGCAACCGTGTGATTGGCCTGTCCGAGGTGCTTGCTCGGCGCAGCGGTGAGATCGATGTCAGAAGTGCTTGAGTCGTTTTATTTTTCAATTAGTTAGCCATTCGTGTTTCATGAACGTCGTTGGTGAGACGGACACCGCTGGTGAAATTTCACGTCGCTCGTGCACGAATGCTAGGCCATTTTTGTCTCACTCATTACTCTGCTCGGGTCGCCATTTCGAGAGGGTAAACAATGATTCCGGGTCGCTTCGAATACCATCAGCCCGAGACGCTGCCAGCAGCGGTCGCGCTGCTATCTGATCTGGGCGAGGATGCCCGGGTGATCGCGGGGGGGCACAGTCTCATCCCGATGATGAAACTCAGGCTGGCAATGCCGGAGCACCTGATCGATCTGCGCGCAATCGGTACATTGCGACACATCACCGTGGCCGATGGCCAGGTGCGCATCGGTGCGATGACAACTCAGGCCGAAATCATCGACAGCGGAGCGCTGCAGCAGTCTGCGCCGATTTTGCGTGAAACTTCGCTGCAGATCGCCGATCCGCAAGTGCGCTACGCGGGCACTATTGGCGGCAATGTGGCCAATGGCGACCCTGGCAACGACATGCCCGCGCTGATGCAGTGTCTCGACGCCTCGTTCAAGTTGCAGGGTCCATCAGGTGAACGCGAGGTCGCGGCGCGCGAATTCTATGAAGCCGCCTATTTTACCGCTCGCGATGATCTTGAAATTCTCACCGAGATCCTATTCCCGGTCAGCACCGCGGGTTACGCCTACGAGAAGCAGAAACGAAAAATCGGCGATTACGCCACCGCCGCGGCGGCAGTGCTGCTGGGCAAGGGCGCAGACGGCAATTGCAATCACGCAGCCATTGCTCTGACGAATCTCGCCGACACTCCGATTTACTGTGAAGAGGCCTGTGCACAACTGTTGCAAAGCGGCGTCAACGCAGCCAGCATTCAAAGCGCGGTGCAATCGGCGATGGGTCAGATCGAGCCGGTCGATGACAACCGCGGCCCGGCCGAATTCAAAAAACACGCAGCCGCCGTGATTCTTAAGCGGGCGATTGATATCGCCTGGTCGCGCAACTAGGCCGCGCCGCTCATCGGGAACAGAACATGTCAAAAACTACAATCAAATTAAACGTCAACGGCCAAAGTGTCGAAGCGCAGGCCGAGCCGCGTGAACTGCTGATCCACGTACTGCGCGAGCAGCTGCAGATTACCGGCCCGCACATTGGCTGCGAAACTTCTCACTGCGGTGCCTGCACCGTCGATATCGACGGCAAGTCGATCAAATCCTGCACGCTGTTTGCGATTCAGGCGCAGGGGTCTGAGATCACCACGATCGAAGGGCTCGGCAATCCGGACAAGCTGCACGTGCTGCAGGAAAAGTTCAAGGAGCACCACGGCCTGCAGTGCGGCTACTGCACCCCGGGTATGATCACCCGCGCGCACCGCCTGCTGGAGGAAAACCCCAATCCCACAGAAGAAGATGTGCGCTTTGGCATTGCCGGCAACCTGTGCCGCTGTACGGGCTATCAAAATATTGTTAAGGCGGTGATGGCTGCCGCCGACGAACTCAATCAACCGGAGGCCGTCGCATGAGCGCTGCAGAAGAGACCATTCAGGAACGTACCGCCGCACTCAAGGGCCTGGGCACATCGCGCAAGCGTGTTGAAGATGCCCGCTTCACACAGGGCAAGGGCAACTATGTCGATGACATAAAAATGCCCGATATGCTGTTCGGCGATTTTGTTCGCTCACCCTATGCCCACGCGCGGGTCAAATCGATTGACAGCAGCGCAGCGATGGCAGTGCCGGGCGTGATTGCGGTGCTGACGGCCCAGGACCTCGAGCCGCTAAGTCTGCACTGGATGCCCACGCTTGCGGGTGACAAGCAAATGGTGCTGGCCGACGGCAAGGTACTGTTCCAGGGCCAGGAGGTGGCCTTTGTCGTCGCCGAGGATCGCTACATCGCCGCTGACGCCGTCGATCTGGTACAGGTTGAATACGAAGAGCTGCCGGTGCTCGTCGATCCATTCAAGGCCGAATTGCCCGATGCCCCGGTGCTGCGCGAAGATATCGCCGACGCCACCGAAGGTGCGCACGGGCCGCGGCGCCATCCCAATCATATCTTCACCTGGGAACAGGGCGATAAATCGGCCACCGAGGCAGTGCTGGCCGAGGCGCCAGTCGTGGCCGAAGAGATGGTTTATTACCACCGAACCCACCCGTGCCCGATGGAAACTTGTGGCGCTGTCGCGTCGATGGACAAGGTCAATGGAAAGCTTACGCTGTGGGGCACTTTTCAGGCGCCGCACGTGGTGCGAACCGTGGCGTCTTTGTTGTCCGGTATTGCTGAACATAATATTCGCGTGGTCTCCCCGGATATTGGCGGTGGCTTTGGCAACAAGGTAGGTGTGTATCCGGGATATGTCTGTGCCATCGTGGCATCGATCGTGACCGGCCAGCCGGTCAAGTGGATCGAAGATCGAATGGAAAACCTGAGCGCCACCGCGTTTGCCCGCGACTACTGGATGAAGGGCAAAATTGCCGCCACCGATGACGGTAAAATTCTCGGGCTGTGGTGCCATACAACGGCCGATCACGGTGCCTTCGACGCCTGCGCCGATCCCACCAAGTACCCGGCCGGCTTCATGAACATTTGCACGGGCTCCTACGATATCCCGATGGCCTACCTGGCGGTCGATGGCATCTACACCAACAAGGCCCCCGGTGGTGTGGCTTATCGTTGTTCGTTTCGCGTAACAGAAGCGGCGTACTTTATTGAGCGCATGATCGAAGTGCTGGCGATCAAGCTCAATATGGATGCCGCCGAGTTGCGAGCTAAGAACTTCATTCGCAAGGATCAGTTTCCGTATCACTCGGCACTCGGATGGGAGTACGATTCAGGCGATTATCACACCGCCTGGAACAAAGCCCTTGAAGCGGTGAACTACACTGGTTTGCGCGCAGAACAAGCGCAACAGGTTGAAGACTTCAAAGCAGGAAAAACCCGCAAACTGATGGGAATCGGCCTGTGTCACTTCACCGAAATCGTTGGCGCGGGCCCGGTTAAGAATTGCGATATTCTCGGCATGGGTATGTTCGATAGCTGCGAAATTCGCATTCACCCCACAGGCTCTGCGATCGCAAGGCTCGGCACCATCTCACAGGGCCAGGGGCACGCCACCACCTTTGCGCAGATTCTGGCATCCGAGATTGGCATTTCCGCCGATGACATCACGGTGGAAGAGGGCGACACCGATACCGCACCCTACGGCCTTGGCACCTACGGCTCGCGATCCACACCGGTTGCCGGTGCAGCCACCGCTATGGCTGGCAGAAAGATTCGCGCCAAAGCGCAGATGATCGCCGCCTACCTGCTGGAAGTACACGACAATGACATCGAATGGGAAGTAGATCGCTTCGTGGTAAAAGGTGCGCCGGAACGATTCAAGACTATGAAAGAAGTGGCATTCGCATCGTACACACAGGTGATACCCGGTGTTGAGCCCGGACTGGAAGCCGTCAGCTACTACGATCCGCCCAACATGACTTACCCCTTTGGCGCCTACATTTGCGTGATGGATATAGATGTCGATACCGGTGAATCGGATATTCGTCAATTCTATGCGCTCGACGATTGCGGCACCCGCATCAACCCGATGATTATCGAAGGGCAGGTGCACGGCGGTTTGACCGAAGCGCTGGCCATAGCACTCGGGCAGGAGATCGCCTACGACGAGCTCGGCAATGTGAAAACCGGTTCACTGATGGATTTCTTTATTCCCACCAGCTGGGAGACGCCAAACTATCAGACCGACTTCACCGAAACCCCCAGCCCGCATCATCCGATCGGTGCAAAGGGTGTTGGCGAAAGTCCGAATGTCGGTGGAGTTCCAGCGTTTTCCAACGCAATCAACGATGCGTTTCGCGCCTTTGGGTTAACCCACACCCACATGCCCCACGATCACTGGCGTATCTGGAAAACAGCCAACGATCTTGGTCTGCACAGCTAATCAGTCATAGATGAGCTGGAAAACGCTGCAAGCCGATTTGTCGGCGCACGGCTACATCGCCAACGATGCGTTGGCGATGGCTATGCATTTATCGGTGCAACTGGAACGACCGCTGTTGCTGGAAGGTGCGGCGGGCGTGGGCAAAACAGAGGTAGCCAAAAAGCTCGCGTCGATTAATAACGCGCGCCTGATCCGCCTGCAGTGTTATGAGGGGCTCGATGCGAGCACCGCAATCTACGAATGGAACTATCAAAAACAATTGCTCAGTGTGCAGGCGGGCAATGGCGAAGTATCTGCCGAGCAACTGGAAGATCGAATATTCTCCGAACGCTATTTGTTGAAACGTCCTTTGCTCGAGGCGATCAGCCAGGAAGACGCGCCGGTATTATTGATTGATGAAATCGATCGTGCCGATGAGGAGTTCGAAGCCTATCTGCTCGAGGTGTTATCCGAGTATCAGGTGTCCATTCCGGAAATAGGCACGGTCACCGCAACGTCGAAACCAAGGGTCGTCTTAACATCAAATGGCAGCCGCGATTTATCCGATGCATTGCGCAGGCGCTGTCTGTATACCTTCGTGCACTACCCCGACGCTCGCACCGAGCTTGCGATTCTGCAAAAACACCTGCCCCATATTGATGGCGAACTGGCAGAGCAGATCGTCGGTTTTGTGCAGCTTGTTCGCAAGGAAGAGCTGGAAAAGAAACCGGGTGTGGCAGAGATGCTCGACTGGTCTGCAGCGATTGCCGGCCTTGGTGTCGCCAAACTCAGCGACGATCCGGTTGAATTGCAGGCAACACTTGTGTGCCTGTTGAAAACCCAGGGCGATCAGGCCGCGGTTCCGCGTGAGGTCAGTGAGCGACTGGTCGGTCAGGTCGTCGCTTGAAAACCACACGTTTCCCGAGTGGCGCGAGTGGTGTGACCGAGCGCGTCGCGGGCTTTATGGCGCATCTTCGCGACAATGGATTGCAGCTCGGTGTGGGCGAAAGCGCAGGCGTGTTGCAATCACTGCAGCAAATCGATATCTGCGATCACCATGAAGTGCGGCTGGCGTGCAAAGTGGCCTGCACCAGTCACAGCGACGACTACGAACGCTTCGATGAATTGTTTAATGCCTACTGGTTCAACCGTGGTCGTGAAAAAGGGGCCATGGAGGTTCTGGATCAGCGCAGGCGCGCAGGGCAGTCGGCTTACCAACCAGGTGTCGATCAAAGTCATAGCACAACGTCCACAGGCGAGGCGGAATCTGCCGACGACAATACCGAAGCCGAGGCCAGCCAGTCCGGTGAGGGCAGGCTGCTGGCATCGCAGACGCGCAATCTTGAGAAAGTAGATTTTCGCGAGCTGATGACGCCTGAATCTATTCGCGAGGCTGAGATAATGGCCGCGCGACTGGCCAGTGCGATGCGCGATCGTCGTTCACGTCGCAAGCGTGCGGCGCGGCGCGGCAGCCAGCTGGATATGCGGAGAGTGCTTCGCGCCAGTCTGGCGCATGGCGGTGTGCCACTGCGATTGTATCCGCGCCAGCGCCCGGATCGACCGGTGAAGATTGTCGCCTTGCTCGATGTGTCCGGGTCGATGACGGTTTACGCGCGAGTGTTTCTGGCATTTTTAAAAGGGCTTATCAGTCACGATCTGCAAACCGATGCCTATCTGTTTCACACCGCGCTTGTGAGGGTTAGCGATGTGTTGCGCGACCACGATACCTTCAGGGCCATCAACCGATTGTCCCTTATGGCACAGGGCTTTGGTGGCGGTACGCGTATCGGCAGCAATCTCGAACGATTCAATCAGCAGTACGCGGCCAGAAGTGTCACGGGCAGAAGTGTGGTCATTGTTTTATCCGATGGCTATGACACCGATCCTCCCGAA
>CAKZSB010000046.1 GCA_937920585.1 uncultured Granulosicoccaceae bacterium
TTGCCAGCACATCGCCCTGAATCTGGATGCGGGTGTCGCTGTCGGCGGACACGCTCTCGATTTTGAATTCTTCCAGAAAGTAGCTGGTCTCGTTGCTCAACGCGCTAACCTCGGCGGTTTGCCGGTCGCCGGATGGCGCGCGTTCGTCGAGCCATTGCCACGACAGCACGGCGATTACCAGCAGGGCCAGAACCAGCAGCTTGCGAATGAGCGTCTTTGGCATTTCAGTTGAGCACCGGGATTATTCGGCTCGTTGTTATCGGCTGAGGGCCCACTAGACCAGATAGCGCTCGATGGCATTGCTGTACTGACCTTTGGCCCGCAGGATGAATTCGCAGGCCTCGCGCGCCGCACCGTTGCCACCGGAGGCGCTGCTGACCCAGTGCGATATGGCGGCAATCTCGTCGCAGGCATTGGGCACGGTGAGCGCCAGGCCGACTCGGCTCATCACCGGCAGATCGACGATGTCATCGCCCATGTAGGCAATTTCATCCGGGGTTTTTCCGGTCGCTTTGCAGAGTTCCTCGAAGGCGGGCAGCTTGTCCTTGCGGCCCTGATAGACGTGCTTTATGTCGAGTTCGCTGCTGCGGTGGGCGACTACCCCCGAGGTTCGCCCGGTGATGATTGCCAGTTCTACGCCAGCGCTTTGCAGCATCCGCAGGCCGAGCCCGTCGCGTGCGTGAAAGCGCTTGCTCTCGACGCCGTTGTCGTCCAGATAGAGGCCGCCGTCGGTCAAAACGCCGTCGACATCGAATATTGCCAGGCTGATGCTCTGTGCCCGGTTTGTCGCCGTTACCATAGTGTGCTCGCTTGCGTTGATGTCTTCACCCTACACGACACCGGCGCGAAACAGGGAATGCATATTGAGTGCGCCGGCGATTGATCCGTCTGCCTCGACAACGGGCAACGCCATGATCTTTTGCTGCTCCATCAGGTTGAGCGCGTCGACTGCCATGCGATCGGGTTCGATGGTTTGGCCGCCGCGGGTCATGATTTCGCCGATGCGGGTTTCGTAGATATTGATGTCGTGATCCAGCGAGCGTCGCAGATCGCCATCGGTGAAAACGCCGATATATTTGCGGTTTTCGTCGCCAATCAGCAGCATGCCGAGTTGCCGGGCGCTCATTTCAACCAGCGCCTCCTTGACCACAACATCGGCGCTCACGAGCGGTATATCGGTGCCGCTGACCATGACGTCAGAGACGCGCAGCAGTAGCCGCTTGCCGAGCGATCCACCGGGATGCGAGAAGGCGAAATCCTCTTCGTTGAAACCACGCGTTTGTAATACCGCCACTGCAAGTGCATCGCCCATTGCCAGTGTGGCGGTGGTGCTGGAGGTGGGCGCCAGGCCGAGCGGGCAGGCTTCGTGTGCTACTGCGACGTTCAGGTTGACGGTGGCGGTGCGCGCAAGTGTCGAGGCTGGCTTGCCGGTGATTGAGATCATCTGGCAACCGATGCGCTGAAGCACTGGCAGTATCACCATCAGCTCGGCCGTTTCGCCGCTGTGTGAAATGGCGATGACGATATCTTCCGGCCGGATCATGCCCAGATCACCGTGCGATGCCTCGCCGGGATGGACGAAGAACGCGGCGGTGCCGGTGCTCGCGAGTGTGGCGGCAATTTTGCCGGCAATGTGGCCTGATTTTCCGATCCCGCAAACCACCACGCGCCCGCTGCACGACAACAGCAAATCGCAGGCGCGCAGGAAATCGTCGTCGATTCGCTGACGCAGGGCCAATATGGCATTGGCCTCGGTGTTCAGCACATCAATCGCGAGCTGCTGTGTTTGTTCTCTATTCAATTCTATTTGAGGCCGATCTACCCGGCCGGTATTGTCGTTTCAGGCGGGGGGTAAGTCTACTGAGCAGAAGGAAAGGCCAGGTGCGGCTGGTCGGGAGATAGCCAGGTTGCTAATCGAGTTGATCGAGTTGATCGAGTTGGTCTATTTCGTCCAGCTCATCGGGGGCATCGGTCTCTTCGAGCTCGTCCATTCGATCGATCTCGTCGATTTCATCCGGCTGGTCCAATTGATCGAGTTCGTCGAGTTCGTCGAGTTCGTCGAGTTCATCGAGTTGGTCGCGCCTGGTCTGGCTGTCGATCGACTGGCTGGTTCGCTGCCTGGCGGCGGGTGGTGTTGCGATGCGCCCGTCGTTGATCAGTCGGCGGCGGCGCTTGACATAGCTGTCGCGAACAAAGGTGTAGGGGTCCAGCGCGGCGGTTTCCAGAATAGACGAGGCGGCCAGAAATCTTGCTCGCGCGCTGATCACATTCAGTGTGACCAGTTTGCTTCGCGCGGAGCTGTTGAGATCCATGTTGTTCAAAGCGGCCAGCTCGCTGTCGGCCAGCAGACCTGCGGTGCCACGCAATGTGCGGGAACCGAAAAACGGCAACACGATATAGGGCCCTTCCGGCACGCCCCAGACGCCGAGGGTCTGGCCGAAATCCTCCTCGTGGCGATCGAGTTTGAGCGCGGTGGCGACATCGAGCAGGCCTCCCAGGCCGATCGTGGAATTGACTGCCACGCGCGCCGTGTCGTGCAGCCCCTGTTCGAACTTGCCCTGCAGGAACACATTGGCTGCAACGGTGACATCGGCCAGATTGCCAAAGAAATTGCTCACGCCCTGGCGCACAAACCCGGGAGTGAGGCCTTTGTATCCGCGTGCCAAAGGCTGCAGCGCGAAGCGATCGAGCCTGTCGTTGAAGCTGTAAACCGTTCTATTGACCTTTTCGAACGGGTCGTTGATTGGCTTGCTTACGTCCACTACACGTGCCGCACAGGCACTGCAGGCGAGTGCCATGAACATGAGTAATGTCCATTGTTTGATTGCTGTCGTTGATCTCATGCCAGTGTTTGGGCAGTGCACCTGTTTCGTCTATGAATACTAGCACCCGAATGGTGTACGGGCAGCCAACCCGTGGCTGAAGTTGTTGCAGATGCAACCGTGTCACAGTGTGAGCGATCACGCGAGTTTATTGCCGACTGCTAATATTGAACGATGTGGCATTTGATTATCTGCATTGGTACCACCAGAATTCAGACTGGCAAGGCGGGATGCGGCTGCCTTTGTATTCCACGGGGCTTTGCCTCGGTCAAACGGCTGATTCAGCGTCTGTTTGGTGTTGGCGTGGTTAACTGCCACGCAGCAGGTGAGGCGTGCAGTTCGCGAGGTGGATATCGCCAGCCAGGGCGGCAAGGCGCGCGGCGGAATCAGCGCTCTGCCGCTTCACCAGGGCCAGCGACGGGCTGGCCAGTTTTAATTCGAAATTCGGGTGCTTCACGCTCGCACCCGATGCCTAAAGGGGATTGATATGTTCAGGAAATTATTTGCGGTTGTAATGGCGATGGCTTTGCTGCCGACCGTTGCTCTGGCTGGCCATCCGGCAGAGGATCTGGTCAAGCGGGTGACGTCAGAGATCATTGAGACGCTGGAAAAGCCGCAAGCCAAGGTGGACAAGAAATTCGTTCAAACCGCGCTTGAGCGCGATGTGGTACCGCACATTGACTTCACCCTGATGACCAAGCTCGCAGTCGGCAAACACTGGACGACCGCGACTGCCGAGCAAAAGAAATCGCTGGTTGCAGAGTTCCAGGATTTGCTGGTAAACACCTACACGCGCGCTTTAAACGAGTACTCGGGGCAATCGCTTGAGTTTTTGCCGTTCAAGCCGGAGGAGCGCGAAGACCGGGCGGTGGTCAGTTCGATCTTTAAAGACAGCGGTGGAGTGAAGTTTCCGGTCGACTACAAGCTGCGCAACAAGGACGCCTGGCTGATTTACGATATCGAAGTCGAGAATATCAGCCTGGTGCTTGGTTACCGTTCGGACTTTTCAAGCCAGATCGCGAAAGGCGGGCTCGATGGTCTGATCCGGACATTGCGCGAGAAAAACGGCGCCTGATTCGGCGCCCGCGGCGGGCTGTTTTTACGGTCCGCCTCAACAAGGGTATTGGCCGCAGAGGCGAACGCCTGTGCGGCTTTGTGGTTCCGGATCCTTGTCTGTCGCCGTTCTCCCGGTGCGCAAATTCTTGCGGGCAGCGGTCGCTGGACACCGGGTTATAACGCAATTGTTTTTCAATAGCCCGCTAATCCGTTAAGATCGCGCTTTGCGCGCGTTCTGTACGCTCTTTTCCGCTCCTGCCGATCGATCGATTCGGGCGATGGCCGCTTGTGTTGTGCGCCATATGGTCCCAGTTGATCCACCAAGCTGTCAGGGCGTGCGCCTGCGTCTGCCGCAACGACCGCGAGCAGCGTGGTGTATCAGGTCGAACAGCCTCAGATTTGAATGGATAAACTTATTATTGAAGGTGGCACGCCGCTAAGCGGTTCCGTGCAAATTTCCGGCGCAAAAAACGCTGTGCTACCGATCCTGGCTGGCACTTTGTTATGCGGTGATGTGGTAACGCTCGAAAACGTGCCACACCTGAACGATGTGACCACCACCATGACGCTGCTTGGGCGCATGGGGGTGAAACTCACGCTGGGCGATCGCATGCAGATCGAGGCGGATGCATCGAGCGTCAATCATTTCAAGGCAGCCTATGAGCTGGTGCGCACCATGCGGGCGTCTATCCTGGTGCTTGGGCCACTGCTGGCGCGCTTTGGCGAGGCCGAGGTGTCTTTGCCCGGCGGCTGCGCCATCGGCGCCCGGCCGGTTAACCTGCACGTTGAAGGTTTGCGTGCGATGGGGGCGGACATCGACCTTGAAGGCGGCTACATCAAGGCGCGCTGCCGCAAGCTGCAGGGCGCACGGATCAACTTTGATACCGTGACCGTCACGGGCACTGAAAATCTGCTGATGGCGGCGACGCTGGCACACGGCGAAACGGTGTTGGAAAATGCCGCTCGCGAGCCCGAGGTGCTGGATCTGGCCAATTTTCTGATCGCGATGGGGGCCGACATTCGCGGCGCCGGTACCGATACCATCACCATCAACGGCGTGGAGAATCTGCACGGCTGTAATTATCGAGTCGTGCCGGACAGAATCGAAACCGGCACCTTTCTGGCCGCGGCACTCGCAACGGGCGGCTCCGTCACAGTGCGCGATGCCAGGCCCGACACGCTGGATGCAGTGTTGCACAAGCTCGAGGATGCCGGTGCGGACCTGCAGGTGGGCACCGATACAATCACGGCCAGCTGCACTGACAAGCGGCCCCGGCCAGTGGACCTGCGCACAGCGCCCTATCCGGCGTTTCCCACCGATATGCAGGCGCAGTTTACGTTGCTCAATGCGATTGCCGATGGCTCTGCCACGATAACCGAAACTATTTTCGAAAACCGTTTCATGCATGTGCAGGAACTCCAGCGTATGGGCGCTGATCTGAGTGTCAGCGGCAACACGGTGTTCTCGCGCGGCGTATCGCGTTTGACCGGCGCGCCGGTCATGGCCACCGACCTGCGCGCCTCTGCGAGCCTGATCATTGCCGGCATGGTCGCCGACGGTGAAACTCATCTGCAACGGATCTATCACATCGATCGCGGCTATGAACGTATCGAAGAGAAGTTTCAGGCGCTGGGTGCGGTGATTCGCCGGGTCGCTGCCTGACTCTCGTTTAATGTTGTTGGCCGCACGCCACTGCGCCGGATCGGAAAACCCTGGTATCGTGTCTAAAACCCTGTCGATAGCTCTGTCTAAAGGGCGAATCCTCGAGCATACGCTGCCGCTGCTGGCTGGCGCCGGTATTCGCCCGACTGAAGATGCAAGCACGACGCGCAAGTTGCGTGTCGATACCGATGATCCATCGGTGAAGATTTTGCTGGTGCGGGCCTCGGACGTGCCAGCCTATGTGCAATATGGCGGCGCCGATGTCGGTATTACCGGTAAGGATATTCTGCTGGAACACACCGGCGGTGGCATTTACGAGCCGCTTGATCTGGGTATCAGCCGCTGCCGGCTGGTGCTGGCTGGCAAGCCTGGCGCCGATCAGAAAACCGGTTCCCGGCTACGCGTAGCGACCAAATATCCGCTCGTCACTCGTGATTACTTTGCCCGCCGCGGGCAACAGGTAGAGGTGATCAAACTGTACGGGTCGATGGAGCTGGCACCGCTGGTGGGTATGGCGGATCTTATCGTCGACATCACCGACACAGGCAGCACGCTGAAAGCCAACGGGCTGGATGTGCTTGCGCCGATCGCAGAAATCAGTTCGCGGTTGATCGTCAATAAAGCCTCGATGAAAATGAAGCATGAGCGCATTCACGCGCTGATTGCCGATCTACGAAAAACTCTGCTGGACTCCACTGAAAATGAATGAGCAAACGTCGCAGTTTGAAACCGATGATGTGCGTATCAAGGAGATGCGTGAGCTGCTGACGCCGGCCGCGCTGATGGAAGAGATACCGGTCAGCGCCGAGATCTCGCGGATTGTGCACGAGAGCCGAATGGGTATTCGCGATGTGCTCGACGGCAACGACGATCGCGTGGTGGTGATTGTTGGTCCTTGCTCGATTCACGATCCCGATGCCGGGCTGGAGTATGCGCGTAAGCTGCAGCCGCTGCGCGAGTCGCTGGCCGACAATCTGCTCATCGTGATGCGGGTCTATTTTGAAAAGCCGCGCACCCGGGTTGGCTGGAAGGGGCTGATTAATGATCCCGGTCTCGATGACAGCTTTCGGATCAATGACGGGCTGCGCATTGCCCGCGGTCTGCTGCGCGATATCAATGCGCTGGGAGTGCCGGCCGGCAGTGAGTATCTCGATCTGATCAGCCCGCAGTACATCGCGGATCTGGTTGGCTGGGGCGCGATCGGTGCACGCACCACGGAGAGCCAGGGCCACCGAGAACTGGCATCCGGTTTGTCGTGTCCGGTGGGATTTAAGAACGGTACCGACGGCAATATGCAGATTGCCGTCGATGCGATCTGCTCTTCGAGTCGACCGCACCGCTTCCTGTCGGTGACCAAAAATGGCGGTTCGGCCATTTTC
Organism: uncultured Granulosicoccaceae bacterium; assembly: GCA_937920585.1. Taxonomy (GTDB): domain Bacteria; phylum Pseudomonadota; class Gammaproteobacteria; order Granulosicoccales; family Granulosicoccaceae; genus CAKZSB01. Next base: position 6,921 of record CAKZSB010000046.1, read on the forward strand.
ACCACGACGGGCAACAACGATTGCCATGTTATTCTGCGTGGTGGCCTGCACACCAACTACGATGCAGCCAGTATTGACGACGCCAGCGCGATGCTTGAAAAAGCCGGTTTGAAGGCGCGCGTGATGATCGATTGCAGCCACGCCAACAGCCGCAAGAAACATGAGCGCCAGCGCTACGTTTGCGGTGACATCTGCCGACAACTCGCCGACGGCGACGAGCGCATTATGGGCGTGATGATCGAGAGTAATCTGGTTGCCGGCCGGCAGGAACAGATTCCCGATCGCGAACTCGTGCGCGGCCAGAGCATCACCGATGCCTGTATTGGCTGGGACGATACGGTTGAAATGCTCGAAGAGCTCGCCGCTGCTGTGGCGCGTCGTCGCGAGAAAGTCGCCCAGTGATTGAGCCACTTCGTCTTAATGTAAACGCAGCTGACTTTAACGAGCGGCTGGACGCGCTGCTGGCCTGGGAGGCCGTGTCGGATCAATCGGTCGAGACGACGGTCAGGGATATCATTCGCCAGATACGCGAGCGCGGTGATGAGGCGCTGGTTGAGCTGACGAATCAGTTCGACAGACGCAAGCTTACATCCGCCGCCGCTCTCGAAGTGGCGCCGCAACAGCTTCAGCAGGCGCTGCAATCAATCGATAGCGATACCCGTGATGCGCTGCAGGCCGCCGCAACGCGGATTCGCGATTATCACGAACGGCAATGTTCCGAGTCATGGGACTACACCGATGAGCTTGGCAATCGGCTGGGTCAGCTGGTGCGTCCGCTCGATCGAGCGGGGCTCTATGTGCCGGGTGGCAAGGCCGCTTATCCGTCGTCGGTGCTAATGAACAGTATTCCCGCCAAGGTCGCCGGTGTGGCTGAACTGATCATGGTGGTACCTGCGCCGGATGATCAGCTCAATCCGCTGGTGCTGGCCGCGGCTGCGATCGGCGGCGTCGACCGGCTTTTCACCGTTGGCGGTGCGCAGGCGGTGGCGGCACTTGCCTACGGTACAGATACGGTGCCCGCTGTCGACAAAATTGTAGGACCCGGTAACATTTTTGTCGCAACGGCCAAACGCGAGGTGTTTGGCAAGGTTGGCATCGACATGATTGCGGGTCCGTCGGAAATCTGTGTGGTTTGCGATGGCAAGACCGACGCTGACTGGATTGCGCTCGATCTTTTTTCGCAGGCCGAACACGATGAAGACGCACAGGCGATTCTGGTGTCTCTCGATGCGGATTTTACGCATCGGGTCGCGGAGGCGATGGAGCGACTGGTTGTGGATCAACCGCGTGCGGCGGTGATTGGCGAATCGATGCGCAGCCGAGGCTGTTTGATCGATGTGCAGACGCAGCAGCAGGCCATTGATCTGGTTAACCGGATCGCACCCGAGCACCTTGAGCTGTCAGTTGATGATGCTGACAGCTGGCTGCCCGGGATTCGACATGCCGGCGCCATTTTTCTCGGCCGCTATACGCCGGAGGCGCTCGGTGATTACTGTGCTGGTCCGAATCATGTGTTGCCAACGGCGGGTACGGCAAGGTTTTCCAGTCCGCTGGGCGTTTACGATTTTCAAAAACGAAGCAGTATTATCGGTTGTAGCAGGCAGGGTTCGTCGGCTCTGGCCGGCACAGCATCTGTGCTGGCGCGAGGCGAGGGGCTGGTCGCGCATGCGCAATCTGCCGAGGCTCGACTATAAGTTGAGTATTGACAGGCGCTTGCGCGGAGATCTGGCGGTACAAGGCGGTGCACACGGATGGCATTTTTATGGCACGGAGCATGGGTATTGGTTGAACGGGATGTCCGGCTGGACAATCAATTCTGTTACATGGTGTGATAGAATTCGGGGTTGTCTGACTGCGTAGCTTCTGAAGCGACCCCGCAATGCCCGGTCCCGAAGTTTCACGAGTGATACAGCCCTTTGCTAATGCTCCGTCGCCGGTGCGTGCACAAGTATGTCGGGGCTGTATCCACAGCAAAAGTTTCTTTTTACTCTTTTGGAGCATTCAATGGCGACAGACAATGTTGCGTCTGAGGGAGCGCTGGTTTCCGGTAACGTCGACACTAAAAGACGCAGGCTGCTGACAGCCGGCGTCGGTGTGGTTGGCGCGGTCGGAGCCATAGCGTTGGCAGGACCACTTATTTCATCGATGTCACCGAGTGCGCGGGCGCGGTCTGCGGGAGCACCGGTAGAAGTTGATATCAGCAAACTCGAACCGGGACAGCGCGTCATCGTCGAATGGCGCGGTAAGCCGGTCTGGGTTGTGCTGCGTACCGAGGAGTTGCTGGCCAGTCTGGAGGAGGTGACGGATGAATTGCGCGACGCCGAGTCCGAGGATTCACTGCAACCTGAATTTGCCGTCAATACCTACCGGTCGTTGAAACCCGAGATCATGGTGATGGTCGGCGTCTGCACCCATCTGGGTTGCTCGCCAAGCTATCGGCCCGATGTCGCGGCAGCCGATCTCGGGGCCGACTGGCTCGGTGGTTTCTTCTGCCCCTGCCACGGTTCCAAGTTCGACATTGCCGGACGCGTTTACAAAGGGGTTCCGGCGCCGACTAACCTGGAAGTGCCCCCCTATACCTTTCTTACCGATACGAACATCCTTATCGGTGCGGACGGAGGCAACGCCTAATGAGTAAAGTTACCGACACCATTGCCTGGATAGACGAGCGCTTCCCGCTCACCAAGAGCTGGGAGACACATGTCTCCAAGTACTACGCGCCGAAGAACTTCAATTTCTGGTACTACTTTGGCTCGCTGGCGCTGGTCGTACTGGTCATACAGATCGTGACCGGTATCTTCTTAACAATGAACTACAAGCCTGATGGCGAACTGGCGTTCAAGTCGGTTGAGTACATCATGCGTGATGTCAACTGGGGCTGGCTGATTCGCTATATGCACTCGACTGGCGCCTCGATGTTTTTTGTCGTGGTGTATCTGCACATGTTCCGGGCGCTGATGTACGGCTCGTACAAGAAGCCGCGCGAACTGCTGTGGATTTTCGGCATGTTCATTTATCTGGCGCTGATGGCTGAAGCATTCATGGGCTATCTGTTGCCCTGGGGACAGATGTCGTTCTGGGGTGCGCAGGTGATCATTTCGCTGTTTGGTGCCATCCCGTTTGGTATCGGCGATGCGCTGACACTCTGGCTGCGAGGCGATTACGTGGTGTCGGATGCCACGCTGAATCGCTTCTTTGCCCTGCATGTTATCGCGGTGCCGCTGGTGCTGGTGTTCCTGGTGATTGCACACATTGTGGCGCTGCACGAAGTCGGGTCGAACAACCCTGATGGTGTGGATATCAAGAAGCTCAAGGATGCCAACGGCGTACCGCTCGACGGCATTCCCTTTCACCCGTACTACACCGTCAAGGATATGGTCGGTCTGGCCGTGTTCCTGATCATCTTCTTTGCAATTGTCTTTTATGCACCGGAGATGGGCGGGTACTTCCTTGAGCACGCGAACTACATTCCGGCTGATCCGCTGAAGACGCCCGAGCACATCGCACCGGTTTGGTACTTCACGCCGTTCTACGCGATCCTGCGTGCGGTGCCCGACAAGCTGGGTGGTGTGATCGCGATGTTCATGGCGATTGTGGTGCTGTTCTTCCTGCCCTGGATCGACCGCAATAACGTCAGATCAATCCGCTACCGCTCACTGGCCTACAAAGGCATTCTGGCCGCGTTTGTCATTGCTTTCATCGTGCTGGGTTACCTGGGCATGCAACAGCCCACCCCATTCAGAACGTTTCTGTCGCAGTTTTGTTCGCTGGTTTACTTCGGCTTCTTTGTCGCGCTGTTCTTTATCAGTCGCAATGAACAAACCCGGCGCGTACCGGACAGGGTGACTCACTGATGAAAACTACACGTCTATTGGTTCTTGGTCTGTGTGCGGCGCTGATGCCCGCACTGGGTTCAGCCGCCGGTGGCGGTGCCAGCCTGGATGAGTTTGAAAGCACTGACTCGAAGCGTTCTCTGCAGCGCGGCGCCAGAGTGTTCCTAAACTATTGTCTGGGTTGTCATACCGCCGACTACCATCGCTACAGTCGCATGGCGACGGATATTGGCTTGAGCGATGAGTTTGTCGCCGACAACATGATATTCACCACCGACAAGGAAGGTGATGCGACCAAAGTCGGCGCATTGATGGCCAGTAGCATGACCGAGGACTACGGCGAAAAGTCTTTCGGTATCGTGCCGCCCAATCTAGCGCTTACTGCGCGTTCGCGCGGGGTCGATTGGCTGTACACTTACATGCGTTCGTTCTACCTCGACGAGTCGCGGCCCTTCGGTGCGAATAATGTGGTGTTGCCCCAGGTGGGCATGCCGCACGTGCTCGCGCATCTGCAGGGATGGCAGACGGCAAATTACGAGGACAGGGATGGCCAGGAGGTGTTCACCGGTTTCGAGAAACTGACTCGCGGTGAACTGAGTCCCGATGAATACGACGGCTTGATTCGCGACCTGGTAAGTTTTATGGATTACCTGGGCGATCCGAATCGTGCGACCCGACATGCCGTTGGTTTTTGGGTTATGTTGTTTCTGATTATCTTTCTGGTGCTCGCAATAATGCTGAAAAAAGAGTACTGGAAGGACGTCAGGCACTAGGCAGGTCACGGCGAAGGCGAGCAGAACCGGTGAATCGGTTCTGCTCAATCCCGTCCTGTCCTGGAGATAAATTTGGCCGAGCCCGTCACCTGCAGATCTGTCATGACACTTTATTCTGACCCCGCTTCAATTTACAGCCATCGAGTCCGCATCGTTCTGTTCGAGAAAGATATAACGGTGGAAATCGAGGATGTAGACCCTGACAACAAGCCGTCAGAACTGTTGCATTTGAACCCGTACAACAGTTTGCCTACCCTGGTTGACCGCGATCTGGTGCTCTATGACTCCAGAGTGGTGGCCGAATATCTCGACGAGCGATTTCCTCATCCGCCGTTAATGCCGGTGGATCCGGTGTCCCGGGCGCGATCAAGGCTTGCGCTGTTCCGTATCGAGACCGACTGGTACGCCTTGCTGCCCGATCTCGAAGGCAGCGATTCGCGGGCGGCAGACAAGGCGCGCAAAGCCTTGCGCGAGTCCCTGGTGGCATCTGCTGATGTGTTTGGTGCCAAGCCTTTCTTCCTTAGTGACGAGTACACACTTGTCGACGCGACTGTGGCTCCGATGTTGTGGCGCCTTAAGCACTATGGCATTGAATTACCAAAAGAGGCCGGAGCTGTCACGAAATATGCAAAAAGGATGTTTGACCGTGAGGGATTTCAACTGAGTCTCACCGAGAGTGAGCGAGAGATGCGTTAAACCAGTGACGTCAGAAACAACAACACCAAGCATGAGCTCCAGCCAGCCTTATCTGGTTAGGGCTATTTACGAATGGATCGTTGACAACGATCTGACGCCGTACCTGCTTGTGGATGGTTCGAAAGAGGGCGTTGAAGTGCCGGAAGGCTACCTCGACGAACAACAGCGCATCATTCTGAACATCAGCCCGACCGCGACCAGCGAACTGCTGATGAACAATGACGAGATCACTTTCAACGCCCGGTTCAGTGGCCGGGCGGTGTGCATCATTGTGCCCACCTACTGCGTGCTCGCGATCTATGCGCGTGAAAATGGTCAGGGCATGATGTTCAACGAAAACGAGAATCCCCCCACGCCGCCGACCGATCGCAAGCCGGGTGATGCGTCTCCCAAGGCTGAGAAGCAGCCGGAAGTAACGCGACCGCAGTTGAAGGTGGTCAAGTAGCGGCAGGTCTCACAGCGGTGAGTCAAACGCCGCTTCTATCCAGTTGATGTCCGGGCCGGTGAAGGCGATGACATCGAATCGGCAGGTCATCTGCCGCGCCTTGTACTCCCCGATAAACACCTGGGCAGTCTGTGCAATTCGACGTTGCTTGGCCGGCGTGACACTGCTTGCAGCACCCCCGAAGTCTTTGTGTTTGCGGTATCTCACTTCAATGAAAACCAGCACTTTGGCGTGCAGCATGATGAGATCGATCTCGCCAAACGGCGAGTGATAGTTCTGTTCGATCAGCTTCAGGCCTTTTGACTGCAGGTATTCCAGCGCTCTGGATTCGAACGCCTGGCCGGTCTCGGTGGTCTTCATTACTGCTTACTTCCTTACTGCTGTTGCGGGTTGCTTCCCCGCGTGGACTTGCGCGTGGCTTAAAGGCCGCTGGTCAGCGCCGGCAATACCGTATTGACTGGCAGTGGGCCGCGCCGCTTTACTGGCTCTCCAGCCTCAAATTCAACCCAGTTCAGTCTGCGCCGGATTCGATTGCCGTCAGCCAGTGTGAGGGCGCCGGTTGTACCCGTGACGGAAAATGCGCGGTCAAAGCGCATGGTCTCGAGTTTACTGTGCAGGTTCCAGGCGTCGATTCCCAGTGCATTGAGGCGTGACATGCGCGGCGTAGGGTCGGCGGTAACGTCGGCAATCTGGCGATACAACTTGGAGGGGCTGCGGCTGTTGTCGATTATCCAGGGCATTTCGTTGTAGATCACGCCGGTCAGATCGCCGTCGGCACGTTTGTCTATTTTGCCGCTAAAAATTTGCGAGGTGCTGACCAGCGGCAGATTGTTCGCATGGTGGAATTGCAGCTGCGGGCGAAGCAAACGTGCCTGCTCTGCACCGAGAGCGAGAAAAATGGCCTCGACGTCACCGCGTATCGCGGGCTCGAATTCGAGTTTGGTGTCGAGCAGGGTGCGCAGTTGGCTGGCTCTGGCGTTGCTTTGGTTGATCGCCAGCAGTTTTTTCAGCTGTGGCGAATAGTCGTAGCTGTCCTGCGGGATTTTCTCTACCCCGAGTACCGTGCCGCCGTTTTGGGTGAAGGTTTCGTTGAATGCTTCGGCCAGCCGCGAGCCAACGGTGTTTTCCGATGCCACGACCAGTACTTTTTTCAAGCCCTCACCGATGATGTAGCTGGCTGCATCGCGAGCTTCATCTTCCGGTAACAGGCCAAACTGATAGAGGTTGGCGCTCGGGGTGGTGTCGGCCGAGGTGTAATTGAGGGACAGAGTCGGGATGGTAATGCGATTGGTGGCGGCGAGCTTTATCACTGCAGCCTTGCTCAATGGCCCGACGATCAGCGATGCGCCACTGGCGACGGCGGCCTCGTACTGGTTCATCGCTTTGCCGAGGTTGCTGCCAGTGTCGAAAATGGTGATCTGCGCGTTCGGGTTGGGATTGCTGTTGTAGCGAGCAGCGAGAAAACCGGTTTTGATGGCATTGCCGATTTTGCTGAATTTACCTGTCAATGGCAGCAGTAGAGCGACGCGATCGGTGGAGATCGCGGTGCTGCCGGCGAAATCGTTGCCGGTTTGATAATCACTCTCGCTCAGTGACGCCGGGTGGCCGGGATAGCGATTGCTCCAGACCTGTGTGCGGCGGCTGATCGCATCCTGGCTCGCGGTGCCTGCAGAGCGTTGCAGCAGCATGAATTCAACCCAGCCGCGGTAAACGGTGCCACCGGTGACGTTCGCCATTTGCTGCAAACTGGGGGTATCTACCTTCGAGAGCATTGAGCGGGTTGCTTCACGGTTATTGGCAATCGTGGTGGGCAGGGTTAGATTGGCTTCGATCAGAATTCTCGCTTTCAGCGCCTGGACCGGATCGGCGAGCAATTCATGCGCGCGTGCCTGTATCTCCAGTGCGCGGATCCGCAGTATGCGATCACTAATAGAGCGAGGTTGTGGTGCTGTGGCCAACGCCTCTGCGGGATTGTCCTGGGCCAGGTGCACGTAGGCGTCAACCAAAGTCTTGCGCTCGCGCAGCGACGGTTCGAACAGCTCATCGGGGAGTAGTTCAAAGGCGCGCATAGCCTCGCGATAGAGTTGGCTGTCGAAGTAGAGTTCGGTGGCCAGCAGCTGATATTGCAGCGCCAGGCCCGGGTCGACTTCGTCGCTTGCCAGTTGCGCATACACATGTGCGGCCTGGGCCGTGTCGCCCTCACTGACGAGGCTTGCCGCCAGTTGCGGTGTCGGCACGATTTGCGACAACGGCGAGCTGATGCGCCTGCCGTTGCCGGGATTGCCGCAGCCCTGCAAAATCGCAAGGACAAGCGCAAGAAGCACAGCGATGCCAGGTTTGGAGTTCGTGAGCGCGCGCGAAATGGTAGTGTTCACTGGTTCATCTGTTGGGTTGATCATAGGAAAGTCGAAAGTACCTTGCCATGTGTGGGCGACATCCAGATTGACTACTACCGGCTGGCAGGCTGCTGAATACCTGTTGTGCGAACATGACCGCTCGGCCCCTCGCTCGTGAGGTCCTCATCACCCGGCTGGCCCGGCTCCACTGTGAAAGGTCCGATTGTACTATGTCTGTTATAGAAGGCGTTTTTTATGTCATCGCCACGCCGATTGGCAATCTGTCCGACATCACGCAAAGGGCGGCGCAAGTGCTCGCCGAGGTCGATCATCTGTTCGCTGAGGATACGCGCCACACGATGAACCTGTGCCGTCATCTCGGCGTCAATCCGCCGCTGCATTCACTGCATGAGCACAACGAGGACGCCCGTATCACGCAGGTGATCGAGTTGTTGCAGTCGGGTTGTGCGGTCGGGTTGGTGTCGGATGCGGGCACGCCGTTGATCAGTGATCCGGGTTACCGGATCGTCGCGGCCTGTCACGAGGCCGGCATTAAGGTGAGTCCGGTGCCGGGCGTGTCGTCTCTGTCGGCGGCGCTGTCGGTGTGCGGATTGCCGACAGACCGATTCAGTTATTGCGGTTTTCCGCCAGCGCGACGCAGCGCCCGGCAGAAAATGTTCGAAGCGTTGAAAGGCGAAAGCGCAAGCCTGGTGTTCTTCGAATCGCGCCATCGCATTGTTGAATCGCTGGAAGATATGGTTCAGGTGTTCGATGCGCAGCGTTCTGCGGCGATCTGTCGGGAATTGACCAAGGCATTCGAAACTATCTGGCGCGCGCCGCTGGGCGAGTTGCTGGCGCGAACCAGCGCTGACCCTAACGCGCAACGCGGGGAGTTTGTCATTGTGGTCAGCGGCGCCGAGGCGGCCGGGCCGGCGGTGCTGTGCGCCGCGACGGAAAAATTGTTGATGCAACTGGGGCAGCAGTTGCCGCCGCGTGTGGCCGCCGGTCTGATAGCCGATTTCTCCGGTGTGCCCAAGCGGGAGGTTTATCAGCGATTGATCGCTTTGCAACAGCAGGGATAACGTTTTTGTTGACGGGGCGGGCGACATCTGGTGCTAACATGGGCGGTGGAAAGTTGGCCAGGCAGTCGCTGTGCACATTAGTGTATGGAGGAAAGTCCGGGCTCCACAGGGCAGGGTGCCAGGTAACACCTGGGGGGTGTGAACCCACGGCTAGTGCAGCAGAGAGCAGACCGCCTAATTTGCCAGCAATGGTGAACGGTAAGGGTGAAAGGGTGCGGTAAGAGCGCACCGCGCTGGTGGCAACATTCAGTGGCAAGGTAAACCCCACCCGGAGCAAGATCAAATAGGGGGGCTATGTCGTTGCCCGCGACGTCCCCGGGTAGATCGCTTGAAATGTTCGGTGACGAGCATTCCAGATGAATGATTGTCCAAGACAGAACCCGGCTTATGGCCAACTTTCCACCTCTCGTTACCCGTCACTACTTTTTCGCGCGCATCCCGCGTGCCGCTGTCATTTCTATACAGATTGACAAGGTAGCCGCCATCGGCGCCTTGCGGCAATCGCCGTTCACGTAAAAATTCCACAACCCATTCGGCTTCTCGGCCTCGTTTTTTACAGAGGCTTGGATTGCATAGCTCTAGTAGTTTATCTGTCAAGTCGTATAACCCATTGATTTTCATTCTCCGCCTGACCTTTGTTGGCAGCTGCATCAGCTGCTAAGTGTTTGTCTGTGCGTCTGTTTTTCTCACGCGAAAAGTTCGCTGTAACTTGAATGTCGTCAACTCAATGGATAAAGTGCAATGCAAGTGGGGCGTTGTGTCGGTAAGTGGCCCAATATGGGGCAAAAGGGCTGAGATCGGGTTTGTCAATCATTCATGTTTCGCGGTAGTCACAACCTGAATCTCGATGCCAAAGGGCGGATTGCTATTCCCGCTCGATATCGCGAGCGCCTGCGTGAAATGTGTGAAGGGGAGCTTGTCGTCACGTTCAATCCCTACGACGAATGCCTGCCGATCTATCCGCTCAGTGAGTGGGAAGAGTGCGAGCGAAAAATGGAGGCGGTTGAAGACGAGAGTGAAGATTTTCGAGAGATGCAACGCATGCTCTATTACTACACCCACGATGTTGAAATGGATGGCAGCGGTCGAATTTTGGTGCCACAGCAGTTGCGGGAACTGGTTTCTCTCGAAAAAAGTGCAGTGCTCATCGGACATGGGAAGAAGTTTGAGCTGTGGGGTGAGCAGCGTTGGTTACAGCATAGTCAAAGCGGCCGGGAGAAATTCGCGGAGCGTATGAGAACCCGCAGCGAGCGGATGCATCTGGGCTTCAAGCTTTGACTGCCGCTGCTTTCGGCGGGCATATATCGGTTCTGAAGGATCCGGCAACACAGGCGCTGGTCGGGGATCGCAACGGAATGTATATCGACGCCACCTACGGACGTGGCGGCCACAGCGCAAACATTCTGGCGCAACTCGATAAGGGCGCGAGTTTGCTGGCCATTGATCGCGATGTCGATGCAGTAGCCGATGCCAGCGCCAGATTTGCCGATGAACCGAGGTTCCGTATCGCACACGGTAACTACAGCCAGATCGCGGAGCTCGCCGGCGACTGGCGCGGGCAGGTGGCAGGTGTGTTGTTTGATCTGGGGGTGTCGTCACCACAGCTGGATCAGGCTCAGCGCGGATTCAGTTTCGATCGCGACGGCCCGCTCGATATGCGAATGGATGTGACGTCGGGGCAACCGTTGTCGGCCTGGCTGGCAACCGTCGATGTGCAAACACTCACGGATGTGTTTCGCGACTATGGCGAGGAGCGCTATGCAAAACGTATTGCTCGCAGGGTGGTTGAACACGTGGCGAGCGCACCATTGACCGGCACACTTGAGCTGGCAGAAATCATCAAGGCGGCACACCCGCGTTGGGAGAAACACAAGCATCCGGCAACCCGGTGTTTTCAGGCGATGAGAATCTATATCAACGGCGAACTCGATCATCTGCAAACCGCCCTCGAAGCGGCAGTAGGGTTGCTGCGTCCGGGTGCGCGGATTGTTGTGATTAGTTTTCACTCTCTCGAAGATCGCATTGTTAAGCGATTTTTTCGCGCTGAGTCGAGCGCGCCCGAATTGCCGCGTGGTCTGCCCGTTCAGCAGCAGGATTTGCCGTGTCGGCTCAAGCTGGTTGGCAAGGCTGCAAAGCCGGATCAGGCCGAGGTCGGTGTCAATCCGCGGGCGCGTTCATCCATTATGCGAGTGGCGGAAAAATTGTGATTCGACGTGATTTGCTACTGGTGATTTTTCTTGCGGCGGCAACTTTTGCCACGGCGTTTGCCGTTGTGCACAGCAAGCACACCAGTCGAATGTTGTTCAAGCAGTCGCGTGTGTTGCAGGACTTGATCGATCAGGCGAGCATCGAAGAGGGGCGGTTGCAAATTGAAGAAAGTACTCTGGCCCGTTATGGCCGAATCGAAGAGCTGGCAACCGACGAGCTCGGTATGATCTCTCCGGCGCACGAAGCAATTCGCACGGTGGTCGAATGAGTGTCTCTATCGAGGGTGAACAGGGGTTTGCTGGTCGGCGAAACTTTTTGCTTGGCTTTTTTGCCGTGCTGGGGATTGTGTTGCTGGTTCGGGCGTTCTGGTTGCAGGGCCTGCACCAGGAGTTTTATGCCGAGCAGGGTGACGTCAGGCAAATACGCACGCTGCCGATTGCCGCTCACCGCGGCACTATGCTTGATCGAAACCACGAGCCTCTGGCGGTCAGTTCGCCGATTCAGTCGATATGGTCTGATCCGCGTATTCTCCTGCAGCACAGTGAGCAGTTCGAGCTACTTGGCTACATTCTGCAGATAGATCCGGGTCGTTTGCGCGAACGGGTACAAAGTGCGGCCGACAACGGCAAGGGATTTGTCTACTTGCGCCGGCATGTGCCGCCGCGTATCGCCGCAGCGTTGCAAAAAGCGCGCGAACGCCAGCAAATAAAAGGGGTCAGTGTTCAGCGCGAATACGGTCGCTACTATCCCAGTGCTGAAATCACCGCGCATTTGCTCGGCTTTACAGACATTGACGGCAATGGTCAGGAAGGTCTGGAAATGACATTCAATGACTGGCTCGACAGTCGCGCCGGCAGTCGTCGAGTGGTAACCGATTTACTGGGCGAGGCAATTGAAGATATTGAACTGATTTCAGAGCCCGATCAGGGTGGTGATCTGGTGCTCAGCATCGACAAGCGAATTCAATATTTGGCCTACCGCGAGTTGCAGCAGGCAGTGATTCAAAACGGCGCGGTATCCGGGTCGGTGGTTGTACTCGATGCGCGCTCAGGCGAGGTGCTCGCGATGGTCAATCATCCATCTTACAACCCGAATCAATTCTCCCAGCGTGGCGATGCGGCAGCGATGCGAAATCGTGCAGTGACCGACGTGCTTGAACCGGGATCGACAATCAAGCCGTTTACGATTGCCGCGGCACTGGAGCTTGGGATTTTGCAGTCAGACGATGTGATCGACACGTCTCCCGGGCGCTTTAATGTCGGCAAGTATGTGGTGCGTGACTTTACCGACTACGGCACGTTGAGCCTTACCGATATTCTCAAAAAATCCAGCAACATCGGTGCGAGCAAAATTGCATTGCAAATGGATCGTACGCAGTTGTGGAATGTTTTTGACCGCTTGGGTTTTGGCCGACCCAGCGTAATGGAGTTTCCAGGTGCCGTGGCGGGTTCCATGCCTCACGCATCGTCGTGGTCGGTAGTGCGGCAGGCTACCGTATCCTATGGCTATGGTATATCCACCACAGTGCTGCACCTGGCGCAGGCTTATGCAGCCATTGCATCGGATGGATTAATGCCCGAGATCAGTTTTCAAAGGCTCGATGGCGAACCTGAGACGCAACGGGTATTTTCCGCCGCGGTCGCTCGGCAGGTGCGGGGCATGATGGAGTCAGTAGTGGCCAGTGGCACCGGTAAGAAGGCGGCGATACCCGGGTACACGGTTGCCGGTAAAACCGGTACGACGCATATTTCCGAGGGTGGATCCTACGCGGACGATCGCTACATCTCGCAGTTTGCAGGTATGTCACCGGCGACTGATCCGGATATGATTGCCATCGTGGTTATAAATGAGCCTCGCGGGCGCTATTTTGGTGGCGAAGTCGCCGCACCGGTGTTTGCCAGAATCGTCGCCGGAGCGCTCAGGATTCGCAACATCAAGCCCGATGTGCACCGTGCCGAAAACGGTGCGACTAACAAGGTTCTGTCGCAATGACCGCAAATGAGTCTCTGGCGGTGCCGCATGTCAGTGCCGGCGAGCGCGTGACACTATCGGCGTTGCTGTCTCGTTGGATTGCACTGCAGCCCGAACTGGATCGCGAGGTTACCGGTGTTGAAATTGATAGTCGTCAACTGCAGCCAGGCAATGTTTTTATCGCGTTGGCGGGTGAAACATCGCACGGGCTGGATTTTCTGGACGACGCCATAGGTGCAGGTATTGGTGCGGTTCTGGTTGATAGTGGTGATCAACGTCTGCCGCAGCTGGATACCGAGGCGCTGCTTTCGGCCGGTGTGGTTACACTTGAGATTGCGAGGCTTGGTGCAAGCGCCGGTGAGATCGCCAGCGGGTTCTACGACAATCCATCTCGAATGATGAAACTTGTGGGTATAACCGGCACCGATGGTAAAACATCGGTCTGTGAACTGCTGGCGCAGGCGCTCAATGCGGGAACAGACAGTTGCGCGAGTATTGGCACGCTGGGCAGCAGTTTTGCCTCGATACGCAGTGATTTTGGTCTTACTACACCAGACGCAGTATCGCTGCAGAAAATGCTTGCGGGATTCAGAGATAAAGGGGCCAGATATGTTTCGATGGAAGTGTCTTCGCACGCAATATGCCAGAGCCGTATATCCGGTGTTTCCTATGACGTAGCGGTGTTGACCAATCTTGGTCGTGATCATCTGGATTATCACGGCAGTATGGAACATTATCGCGCCGCTAAAGAGATGTTGTTTCAAACGCCGGAATTGCGGGCCGCTGTACTGAATGCCGATGACGAATTCGGTCAGGCGCTTCTGCAGCGTCTTGAGCATCTGGATTGCTATAGTTTCGGGCGCGCGCTGCGTGAATCCGATCAGCACGTGCAAGTGGTCAATATCGCGCGAGCCGCCGACGGGCTTCACTTCGAACTGCACCATGCCGGTGCTGTGCATCAGGTGCACAGCAATTTGATTGGTGACTTCAACGTTGACAACCTCGCGGCAGTGTTCACGATTTTACTGGCGCTGGGTATCTCACCCGAACTGGCAGTGCAATCCATTGGAAGATTGAAACCGGTGCGCGGCAGAATGGAACTTGCGACAGCGGCCAACGGTGCCAAAGTGCTGGTGGATTATGCGCACAACCCGCATGCGCTTGAATCTGCACTAAAGAGCATTCGTGACCATGTCGATGGCAGGCTGATACTCGTGTTTGGCTGTGGCGGAGACAGGGATCGTGGCAAGCGCCCGCTAATGGGTGCCGTGGCTGAGCAATATGCCGACTACTGCATCGTTACTGATGACAACCCGCGCGGTGAAGATGGCGATCTGATTGCGCAGCAGATTGTTGCGGGCGCAAGCCAGCCGGAACAAATTGCTATTGAGCGTGATCGCGCCAAAGCGATCGAGCAGGCGATATCAATGGGGCAACCCGACGACTGGATTCTTATCGCCGGCAAAGGGCATGAGCAGTACCAGCAAACGGGAAGCACGCGTCGCCACTTCAGTGACAGCAGCGTGGTTGCCGAGTGTATTGCCCGTGGAGCGTCGCGATGAACGGTAGCCTGAAATTGTCGCAGCTGGCCAATGACGCCGGCGGGCATCTCGAGGGTGCTGACGTTTCCATCGCAGGTGTGTCAACTGATTCGCGATCGGTGGCGCCGGGCGATATATATTTCTGTTTGCGCGGTGAGCGTTTTGATGGCCACGATTACGCTGAGGCAGCGTTGCAGAAAGGGGTGGCGGCACTGGTTGTCGAGCGGCCAATTGCCACTGAAGTGACGCAGCTTGTTGTACCCGACACGCGGGTTGCATTCGGGCTGCTGGCGCGGCTTTGGCGTCGTACCATGGCGGCTGTTGTGATCGGCGTAACCGGCAGCAATGGCAAGACGACTGTCAAGCAGATGCTCGCCAGTGTTTGTGCGGCTGCGTGCGATGATGAGGGTCAGGTGCACTACACCCGCGCCAACGATAACAACGATATTGGCGTTCCGCAGACTTTGCTTGGTATTCAGGAGCATCATCGGTTTGCCGTCATTGAGATGGGCGCCAACCTGCGTGGTGAAATTGCCTGGCTGGGTAAAATTGTCGAACCTGATGTCGCGTTGATCACGAACGTTAGTGAATCGCATCTTGAAGGTTTTGGCCTTGTTGAAGATGTGGCAGCTGAGAAAGCCGGTATTTATGATTCACTCGGCGATGATGGTGTCGCGGTAGTCAATCTGGATGACGCCTTTGCCGGTGACTGGATGCAGCAAAACAGCAATCGACAGATCGTGACTTTTGGCTGGCAGAACCCGGCGGATGTGCAGGTAGTGGAGGGCGAAGACTCGCCGGTGCTGCTGCAAGTGCAGGATCGCCAGTTGGCCGTGCGCCTGCAACTGGCGGGCAAACACAACGCGATGAATGCTGCGGCGACGGTAGCCGTTGCCCAGGCGTTGCAACTGACCGATGCAGTGGTGATTGCCGGCCTCGAAAACACCACACCGGTAAAAGGACGGTTAAATTATCACACGCTGGCCGACGGCTTCACCGTTATTGACGATACCTACAACGCGAATCCGGCATCGACTCGTGCGGCGATCGATGTTTTGGTTAAAGCATCGGGACGGCGCGTATTGGTGCTCGGCGATCTGCGCGAACTGGGCGATGATGCGGAGCAGCTTCACCAGGCGATAGGGTCGTATGCACGGGAGGCGGGAGTGGAGCAGATTTTTGCAACCGGCGCACTGACCCGTCACACTGTCGATGCCTTCGGGATAGACGGTCGCTGGTTTGAAAGTCGTGATGAATTGCTGGGCGAATTGTTATCACTTGGCAAATCAGACACCTCGTTTTTGATTAAGGGTTCACGCTCGATGCAAATGAACCTTGTCGTCGATGCGTTGTTGCAACAGCCGACTGTTGCGAGTGTCAGTGGAGGGTCACTGGCATGATGCTGATACTCGGTGAGTGGCTGGCCGGCTTCAACGATGGTTTTCGCGTCGTTGAATACATTACGTTGCGGTCGATTTTTGCAGCGCTAACGTCACTTGTTTTTTGCCTGCTGTGTGGTCCTTTGATGATCAATTGGCTGGTCCGCGCCAGTATCGGCCAGAGCGTGCGTGAGGATGGTCCCAGCACGCATCTGTCGAAAGCCGGTACACCCACTATGGGTGGTGCAATGATTCTGGTGGCAGTGGGTTTGAGTGTAATCTTGTGGGCAGATTTGACGGTAAGGCATGTGTGGGTGGTGCTTTTCATCACCACTGCCTTTGGGGCAATTGGCTGGATAGATGACTATCGCAAGGTTCTGTTGAAGAACTCGGCGGGATTGTCGGCGCGTGCCAAGTACTTCTGGCAATCGGTGGCGGCGCTGGCTGCGGCGATTTTTATATTTCTCACCGCTCGAAGTGTTGCCGAAGTCAATCTGCTTATCCCGTTCGTAAAAGACGTATCTTTGTACATGGGCTGGTTGTTCATACCCTTCACCTACTTTGTAATCGTTGGCAGCAGCAACGCTGTCAATCTGACCGACGGGCTGGACGGTCTTGCCATCATGCCTACGGTGATGGTGGCCGCGGCCCTGGGAATTTTTGCCTATGTCACGGGGCACTCGGGCTTTGCCGACTACCTGGGGATACCCGGAATTCAGGGCGTAGGTGAGTTGACTGTTTTTTGTGCGAGTCTGGTCGGTGCCGGGCTTGGTTTTTTGTGGTTCAACACCTACCCCGCACAAGTATTCATGGGTGATGTGGGCGCGCTTGCATTGGGTGCTGCGCTCGGTGTCGTGGCGGTGTTGGTGCGCCAGGAACTGATTCTGTTTGTGATGGGCGGCGTTTTCGTCATGGAGACGCTGAGCGTTGTCGTGCAGGTGGCTTCATTCAAGCTCACGGGCAAGCGTGTCTTTCGCATGGCGCCGCTGCATCACCATTTCGAGTTGAAAGGATGGCCGGAGCCGCGTGTCATTGTGCGCTTCTGGATCATCACTTTCGTATTGGTGCTGGTTGGCATGTCCAGCCTGAAGATACGCTGACATGCTCGATACGAAACTTCGCTATCTGATTCTCGGCGCCGGCGTGACGGGGCAGTCCGTGCTGCGGTATTTGTTGGCCAACGGCTGCGATTGCAGTGTCGCCGACCAGGTGCCAGCGCTGCCTGCAAGCGCGCTTGAAAAAGAGCCATTACTCGCGGACGTTCCATTCATCGGTGGTGAATTCACCGCGTCGCATCTGTGTCAATTCGACTGCCTGGTCGTCAGCCCCGGGATTTCGGTTCGATCTGCTGCGATCGCCAGTGCGGCGCGCGCAGGAGTGGAAGTGATCGGAGATGTCGAACTGTTTGCCCGCGAGACACAGCGCCCGGTTTTGGCAGTAACCGGATCTAACGGTAAAAGCACAGTAGTGTCACTGATCGACTGCATGTTGCGTGCGGCTGGAAAGTCTGTGTCACTGGTGGGCAATCTTGGCAAGCCCTGTCTTGAAGCGGTAAGTACCAATGATGATGTAGTAGTTATCGAGTTATCCAGTTTTCAGTTGGAGACGCTGAGTTCATTGCGTCCTCTGGCGGCAACGGTACTGAACATCAGCGCCGATCACCTCGATCGCTATGATGATCTGGCCGACTACGCAACGGCAAAGCGTCGGATCTATCGCAATGCGGAGCACAGTCTGTTTAACCACGATGATTCACTGACTCATCCGGATCATGACGACAGCGGGTCACATGCGTTTTCAATGTTGAACCAGAGCGCTGACTGGTTTGTTGACGATCCGGAGGATCCGTCGGCATTGCTCAGTGCAACTGGCAGTCGGATATCGGTATCGGGAATGCAGATTAGCGGGCGACACAATGTAGCCAATGCGCTGGTTGCGGCCGCCATGAGTTCATTCGTTATCAATGATGACATTGCGATCGAGCGCGGCCTGAATTCCTTTGCAGGGTTGCCACACCGCATGCGTCTGGTGGGCTCGGCGCAAGGGGTGAAGTGGTACAACGACTCGAAAGGCACTAATGCCGGTGCGACGATCAGCGCTATTCAGGGCATGGATGGTCCGGTTGTATTGATTGCGGGTGGCAGGGGAAAGAACGCGGATTACGAGGAGCTTGCCAATACCATCGCCTCGTCCTGCCGAGCCGTGATGTTGATTGGTGAAGAGGCATCGCGAATTGCAAGCGTCGTGGGTGACAGAGTGCCACTGCACTATTGCGACAGCATGTCGCAAGCGGTGGCGTGTGCAGCCGGTATTGCCCGGCGAGGTGATCGCGTGTTGTTGTCGCCAGCTTGCGCGAGCTTCGATATGTTTCAGAACTTTGAGGCTCGTGGTAAAGCCTTTGAAGAGGAGGTGCAAAAACAGTGCGCGTAGAAGATGAAATCGAAGACGTGCCGCAGACCGTTCTGGTGCCGGAATATAAAACCGTCGACTGGACGCTGCTAACACTGTTGGTAGCACTGACAGGCTTTGGGCTGGTAATGGTTTTTTCGGCATCGATCGCACAGGCCGACCGAGTCCTGGACAATCCCTTTCACTACTGGCACAACCAGCTGATGTACATCGGTCTTGGCTGTGTGGCGGGTTATGTTGCATGGATGGTTCCCCTGCGTCACCTTGAGCGATTTGGCCCGGCACTGATTTGTTTCATGTTGCTGATGCTGCTAATTGTGCTTATTCCAGGCGTCGGCAAGACAGTCAACGGCAGTCAGCGCTGGTTGCAGGTGGGTATCTCCGTTCAGCCCTCCGAGGCTTTCAAGCTTGCATTAATCATCTACCTTGCCGGTTACCTGGTACGCAAGGGGGCTGGCTTGAAAAATTCGTTTTCTGTATTTTTTAATCCGCTGCTTGTCGCCGCGCTTGGTGGTTTGTTGTTGATGCTCGAGCCTGATTTTGGCGCGACCGTTGTGGTTGTTTCAACTGTCATTGCGATGATGTTTGTCGCTGGTGCCCGGTTGTCGCATCTGCTTTTGATGGCCAGCCTGCTGGCACCGCTGGCGGCCGTGCTGGTGGTCACTTCGCCCTATCGCTTTGCGCGACTGCTGAGTTTTATGCGGCCGTGGGAAGATCCATTCAATACGGGATTTCAGTTAACTCAGTCACTGATCGCGATTGGTCGCGGGGCGTGGACTGGTGTGGGGCTGGGCAATAGTGTGCAAAAGATGGCCTATCTGCCAGAGGCGCATACGGATTTTGTTTTTGCGGTACTTGCGGAGGAAACCGGCTTTGTCGGTGTGTGTGTGGTTATTGGATTGTTTGCCGCCATCATTTATCGCTGTTTTCGAATCTCTGCCATGGCGGAACGAGCCAGTAACCCGTTCGGTGCACATCTCGCACTGGGTATCGGCTTCTGGATTGGTGTGCAGGCGTTCATCAATATCGGTGCGAATACGGGCGTGTTGCCAACCAAGGGTATAACCTTGCCGTTGTTCAGCTATGGCGGTAGCAGTGCAGTTATTATGTGCATCACCTGCGGGATCCTGTTTCGAATTTTCCGCGAGAGCTCCGAGATTCAGGCGCGCGACTCTGTGCGCGATGTTGAGCAGCGGCTGATGTACGGCAACCCGGCAACTGCAACATGAATGACTCGCCTGTACTCATTGTGGCCGGTGGAACCGGCGGGCATATTTTCCCGGCGCTTGCTATCGCACGTGCACTGCGTGAGCGCAATGTGCCGGTGCAGTGGGTTGGGTCGCCTGGCGGTATGGAGGCCACCGTTGTACCGGCCGCGAGTTTTAATTTGCATACTATAAGAGTGACCGCGCTGCGCGGCCGCGGACTGTTGGCAAGGCTACGTGGATTGGTGAACGTGGTGCGTGCATTGTTTCTGTCTGCCGGGCTGATTCAGCGTTTGAAGCCGCGCGCGGTTCTGGGTATGGGGGGTTATGTTTCGGGTCCGGTTTGTCTGGCTGCAAAGTTGTGCGGTAAGCGACTGCTGGTGCACGAACAAAATGCCGTGTCCGGCTTTACCAATCGCGTGCTAAAGCGTTTCGCCAACCGGGTGCTGGAGGCGATGCCGGGAACATTTGCGCCAGCAGCCGATGTCGTGCACACCGGCAATCCGGTGCGTCAGGAAATACTGGCGATAGACGACCCCCGGCAACGAAAGGGTGAGCGCCTTTCCGCCACTTCCGATGTGGCTGTCAGAGTGCTTGTGCTGGGTGGTAGCCAGGGCGCAAAAAAGCTCAATGAAGTGGTGCCGGCAGCACTCGGTTCGGTGCGGTCGAAGCTTGATATTCGACATCAGGCGGGCGCTAACTGGCAACCTGAAACAGAGCGTCGTTACAGCAATGCGTTGCATCGTGTTTCGGTTGTTCGGTTTATCGATGACATGGCTGATGCCTATGCCTGGGCCGATCTGGTTATTTGCCGTGCCGGCGCCATGACTGTTGCCGAACTTGCCGCCGCCGGTGCTGCATCCATCCTGGTTCCGTTCCCACACGCTGTCGATGATCACCAGACCGCCAACGCGCGATTTCTGGAGCGCGCCGGTGCTGCAATATTGTTACCGGAGCAGCAGTTGAGCGAGCAGCACCTGGAAGAGATTGTCAGTGCATTTTGCAAGGACAAACCGGCACTGCTGAAGATGGCACTGGCCGCGCGCGAGCTCGCCTGTGCCGATGCGACGCAACGTATCGTTAACGAATTGCTAGAGCAAAACAAATAATGGTTAAGGTCCGTCCACAAGGTGCGCAGAACTGGATGCGGCGAGTCGATCACATTCACTTCGTCGGCATTGGCGGTGTGGGAATGGGTGGCATAGCTGAAGTATTGATCAATCTGGGTTACAGCGTCAGCGGCGCTGACCCGTCGCGCAATGCATTGGTGGAAAGGCTGGAGTCGCTTGGTGCGCGGGTGTACCAGCAACATGCGGCGACGAATGTTGAAGGTGTCGATGTCGTTGTAGTGTCCTCGGCTATTGCCGCAGATAACCCGGAGGTGCTGGCTGCACGCGAGCGGCGTATACCGGTGATCAGACGCGCCGAGATGCTCGGCGAGTTAATGCGATTCAAGCAGGGTATCGCGGTGGCGGGTACACATGGAAAAACCACCACTACCAGCCTGGTCGCCAGTATGCTTAGTGAAGGCGGACTCGATCCCACTTATGTGATTGGTGGCAAGCTGAACAGCTCGTCTGCCAATGCCTATCTGGGGCAATCGGAGTGGCTGGTTGCAGAAGCCGACGAGAGCGATGCGTCATTTCTTACGCTGCAGCCGGTGATTGCCATTGTCACCAATATCGATGCGGATCATCTCTCGTCTTACGAGAACGATTTTGAGCGACTGAAGCAGGCATTTGTCGAATTTCTTCATCATTTGCCGTTCTACGGCCTCGCTGTCGTCTGTATCGACGATCCGGTAGTCGAGGCTTTGCTGGCGCAAATTGCGCGTCCGGTGATGACCTATGGTTTTGCCGAGGCTGCAGATGTAAAGGGTGTCAATTTTCGGCAGGAGAAAATGAAATCCAGCTTTGATGTGCAATTGCCTGACGGCAGCGAAATGCGGCAGATAACATTGAATTTGCCCGGACTGCACAACGCCCAGAACGCGCTGGCTGCCATCGCTGTTGGCTGGGAGCTGGGATTGCGCTCCACCGATATCAGGCGTGCCTTTCAACATTTTCAGGGCATTGGCCGGCGCGTTCAGCCGCACGGCAATCTCTATCTGAAAAACGGTACTGCAGAACTGGTTGATGACTACGGGCACCACCCCCGCGAAGTCGCTGCAACGCTGGATGCAATGCGCCGAGGCCACCCGGACAATCGCCTGGTGGTAGTTTTTCAGCCGCATCGCTATAGTCGAACCCGCGATTTGTTCGATGACTTTACCGAGGTGTTGAGTCATGTCGATGTATTGGTGCTGACAGAAGTCTATCCTGCTGGTGAGGCGCCGATCAGCGGAGCAGACGGACGCGCGCTGGCGCGCGCGATTCGACAGCGCGGTGGCATTGACCCCATTTTTTGTGAAGATGTGCATGCGGTCGCGGCCACGCTTGAACCTCTGCTGGTTGATGGCGATGTGGTGCTAACGCTGGGTGCAGGTTCGATTGGCGCCGTGGCAGCTGCGTTGCCGCAGGCCTTTTCGGCACAGGGTAACGCCAATGGCTAATTTCGAAATACCGACTGCAGCAGCGATGGGGCGTGTCGCGGTGTTGATCGGCGGCTGGTCAGCTGAGCGCGAGGTGTCGCTTAAGAGCGGGGAGCAGGTACTCGCGGCGCTGAAGTCTGCCGGCGTCGATGCGTTTGGTGTGGATGTGCAGCGCGATGAGCTCTATAACGCGCTGGTGGGTAAGTGCGATCGCGTGTTCAATTTGCTGCATGGAACCTGGGGTGAGGATGGCAATCTGCAGGGGTTTCTCGACACGACAGGTATCCCTTACACCGGGTCTGCGGCGTTGGCGAGTGCGCTGGCGATGGACAAGGATCTTGCCAAGGCAGTCTGCCGACAGCACGGCATTGAAACGCCGCAATGGCAGACTGTAGCCAGTGTGGATGAATGCCATCGTGCGGCTGAAGCATTCGGCTATCCCATGGTTCTGAAGCCTGTTGCCGAGGGCTCGAGCATTGGCGTTTCACTGGTGATGCAGAACGAGGTTGCCAGCGCTTATGAGCAGGCCGCGCAATACGGCAGTGTGATGGCGGAGCAATACATCGATGGAAGCGAAATTACGGTCGGGATTTTAAACGGAGAGATTCTGCCGGCTGTGAAAATTACCTCACCGAACCAGTTCTACGATTACGATGCCAAGTACCTCAATGATTCCACTGTTTATGATTGTCCGTGCGGGCTCGATGCGAGCCTGGAGCGACAGATAGCAGAGACTGCAGCCCGTGTGTTTGATTTATTGCAGTGTCACGGCTGGGGCCGAGTTGATTTCCTGCTCGATAAAAACAATCGATTCTATCTGCTCGAGGTAAATACTGTGCCAGGCATGACAGATCACAGCCTGGTGCCGATGGCCGCACGCCAGGCAGGTATTGAATTTCCGGAGTTGGTCGTGCGCATTCTGGCTACCTCAATGGAGCCACGCACATGAATAGTTTCCATGCAGTCGCAACGCCGGTCGACGACAACCGCTTGTTCAACCTTGTCGGCAGTCTGCTGGGCGGTGCGGTGATACTGGGGCTGGCGATGTTGGTTGCGCAAATCGCTCTGGATCATTTTCGCGATCCGGCTCGATTCCCGATTCACAGCGTAGTCGTTGAAGGAGACTATCGACACAGCGATCAGAATTTGCTCAAGGAACAAGTGTTGAGTGAGGCGACGCGTGGCTTTTTTAACCTCGATATTGCAGGCATACAACAGAAAGTGCAGAAACTTCCCTGGGTAGATAAGGCCTATGTAAGAAGAATCTGGCCGGAGAGTATCAGCGTCACACTCGAGGAGCACTACCCGGTTGCACGGTGGAACAAGGATGGCTTGATCAGTGGAAACTATGAGTTGTTTAATCCGCCTGGTCTTGAGAATTTGAGTGATCCTGTGCTTGCAGAAAAACTGGCACAATTACCCGCTCTTTCTTCTCCCTACCGTCGGCATGTCGCGATGTTTAAACTGTTTAATGAAATAAAGCCTATTCTCGACAGCGGAAAGGTTCCATTAGCTGGCATAATAGAGGACGAGAGACGTTCGGTGAGTCTGCAGCTGCAGGGAGGCTTGCAGGTTATTGTTGGTCACCGGGACCTCCTGGAACGCACGAGGCGTTTTGCGCGTATCTTCGAAACTCATGTAGCACCTGTATATGATGATGTGCTGCGAGTTGACATGCGTCATACAAATGGATTCGCCATGGCGCACAAGAGCACCGCTACCACCGCTTCGGGAGCAGATTAATGGCTGTACAAAGTGAAAACAGAATTGTTGTCGGCCTGGATATCGGCACTTCAAAAATCGTTGCCATCATTGCCAAGATCATCGATGACTCCCGGGTAGAAATTATTGGCCTTGGGCACAAGCCGTCGCAGGGATTAAAAAAGGGAGTGGTAATAAACATAGAGTCTACCGTGTCGGCCATACAGGCGGCGGTTGATGAAGCCGAGCTGATGGCGGGCACAAAGGTCAATGCGGTCTACGCCGGGATCGCGGGAAGCCACATCAAGAGTCTCAACTCGCACGGCATTGTTGCTATCAAGGACAAAGAAGTAACGCCCGGTGATGTCGAGCGCGTGATCGATGCCGCCAAGGCCGTTGCGATTCCCGCCGATCAGAAAATCCTGCACGTGTTGCCGCAGGAATTCATCATCGACAATCAAGAGGGGATTCGCGAGCCAATTGGTATGGCCGGCGTCCGGCTGGAAGCCAAAGTTCACCTTGTGACCGGTGCTTTGAGCGCCGCGCAAAACATCGCCAAGTGCGTGCAGCGTTGCGGGCTGACTGTTAACGATGTCATTCTCGAGCAACTGGCATCGTCGTACTCGGTGTTAACCGAAGATGAAAAAGACCTGGGCGTTTGTCTGGTCGACATCGGCGGCGGTACCACCGATATCGCAGTGTTCACTGAAGGGGCTATTCGTCACACCGCCGTGATCCCGATTGCCGGTGATCAGGTGACCAACGATATTGCCGTGGCGCTGCGAACACCAACCCAGTATGCCGAGGACATA
The DNA here is from genome assembly GCA_937920585.1 of uncultured Granulosicoccaceae bacterium. Taxonomy (GTDB): domain Bacteria; phylum Pseudomonadota; class Gammaproteobacteria; order Granulosicoccales; family Granulosicoccaceae; genus CAKZSB01. The sequence continues at coordinate 31,842 of CAKZSB010000046.1, forward strand.
AAAGTTCGCTATGCCTGCGCGCTGCGCCAACTGGCGAACCCCGATGAAGTCATCGAGGTGCCGGGTGTCGGTGATCGCGATTCACGTGAACTGGCCAGGCAAACACTGGCCGAAGTAGTCGAACCAAGATACGAAGAGCTGCTCGGGCTGGTTTATGCCGAGTTGCAACGCAGTGGATTTGAGGAGTTGTGTGCCTCCGGCATTGTTCTGACCGGAGGCAGTTCAAAAATGGAGGGGGTGGTGGAACTGGCAGAGGAGGTTTTCCATATGCCGGTTCGATTAGGAGAGCCGCAGAACATATTTGGCCTGGTTGATGTCGTTTGCAATCCCATTCACGCGACCGGTGTCGGTCTCGTGATGTACGGGCAACGGGCAGGGGGTGGCGCGGGTGCAGACAATCCGATAGCTGATGGATTGTCAGAGGAGACTTTACTGCAGCGTATGAAGGGATGGTTTCAACGCAATTTTTAGCCGCTAGCTAAATTTTTTACAGGTTTGCATTTCAAACTACGAGGGGATTTTCGATGTTTCAATACGATATGAATCAAAATCAGGCTGCAGTGATCAAATTGATCGGTGTCGGCGGTGGCGGCGGCAACGCTGTCGATCACATGATGAGCTCCAACATTCATGGCGTTGAGTTTATCTGCGCCAACACGGATGCGCAGGTGCTCGCAAAAATGGGAGCTAAAAGCACAATCCAGCTTGGCACCGAAATTACCAAGGGGCTTGGCGCTGGAACCAATCCGGACATTGGTCGCCAGGCAGCGCAGGAAGATCGCGATCATATCGCGCAGGTTATAAACGGAGCTGACATGCTCTTCCTGACTGCCGGAATGGGTGGTGGCACAGGCACAGGTGCGATACCGGTTATCGCCTCGATCGCAAAGGATCTCGGTATTCTTACTGTAGCGGTCGTTACCAAGCCGTTTCCGTTCGAAGGTGGCAAGCGCCGCCAGGTGGCTGAAGATGGTTTGGCAGAGCTGCGTCAGCACGTCGATTCGCTTATTGTTATCCCGAACGAAAAGTTGCTGACTGCACTTGGACCCAATGTGTCCATGCTGCAGGCATTCAAAGCGGCGAATGATGTACTGAAGAACGCGGTTCAGGGTATTGCTGAAATCATCACCAATCCTGGTTTGATCAACGTCGATTTCGCCGACGTGCGCGCGGTGATGTCTGAAATGGGTCAGGCGATGATGGGTACGGGTAGTGCGCATGGTGAAAATCGCGCGGCCGAAGCTGCAGAGATGGCTACTCAAAGCCCGCTGCTCGAAGATATCAACCTTAAAGGCGCGCGGGGCATACTGGCCAACATTACAGCTGGTGCCGATCTTGGTATGCATGAGTTTCAGACTGTCGGCGATATCATCGAGGGAATCGCGGCAGATGATGCCAACGTCGTTATCGGTACATCGATCGACAACGAGATCGAAGGCGAGATTCGTGTGACTGTCGTGGCCACTGGTCTTGAGCAGGGTCGCAAGTCGATGAAGGTCGTCAAGTCTTCAGGCGACAAACGCAGCGACACCTACCGCGATCTCGACAAGCCGGCGATCACCCGGGTTTCACCCGGCACCGGCCGTAATGCGGGCAGGGGTGCACCGGCCGCGTCTCGTCCGGTCACGCCAAAAGTACCGTCGGATGCTGGCCGTGGTCGTCCACAGTACGAGTCGGGAACGTCTTCGCGTGACGACGAGCTGGTCGAGTATCTCGATTTGCCTACATTTCTACGACGTCAGGCCGACTAGCAACAAGCGGTCGACGGTATAGCGCGGCGGAAATCTCCGCCGCGTTCTCATTTCATGCTTACCGAATGTAAACACTGCACCGTGCGGCACTCGACTTGCGTGGGCCTGCCGGGATTGGGTGTCGTCTTACTTACCGTCAATTAACGAGAAAGTGAGTCGTTGGGGTGTTAGTCTAGCCGCCCGTTTTGAGGGAAGTGTTTCGGTTTTGTGCCAGTCGCTATTCAGCGTCTGGACAGCAGACAGTCTTACTATTCCCACATAAGAAAAAAGTTCGGACAAGGGATAAGAAAAGAGTGACCCACCAGCGAACACTGAACAACCCGATACACGCTACCGGCGTTGGATTGCATTCAGGCCAGAAAGTTTTTCTGACGCTTGCACCGGCGCCAGTCAATACAGGCATCGTATTTCGTCGGCACGTAGAAGATCGAGTTGTCAATATTCCGGCGACTGCTGACAACGTCGTGTCAACAAATCTTGCCACTACCATTGGCGACGGTGAGGGTACTACGGTCTCGACGGTAGAGCATTTGATGGCGGCCTTCGCCGGTCTCGGCATCGACAACTGCTTTGTTGACGTGAGTGCTGCGGAAGTGCCCATCATGGATGGCAGCTCCGCTCCGTTTATTTTTCTGATTCAATCTGCTGGCATTCGTGAGCAGCGCGAACCTAAGCGATTCGTCAAGATTCTCAAGCCAATCGTGATCGAAGAAGACGACAAATGGGTGCGGTTTGACCCATTCAATGGTTTTCGAGTCAATTTCGAAATCAGCTTCGATCACCCTGCAATTGACCAGGGCTCACAGCGCGCCACGATCGATTTTTCATCGACCTCCTTCGTTCGGGAGATTAGCCGCGCGCGTACATTCGGCTTCATGCGTGACATCGAAGCGCTGCGCAAGCGCGATCTGGCGCTGGGGGGTTGCCTGGACAATGCGATTGTCGTCGACGAATTCAAGGTGCTCAACGCCGATGGTCTGCGCTATCCGGACGAGTTCGTGCGGCACAAGATTCTCGATGCGATCGGCGATCTGTTCCAGTTGGGGCGCGGCATTGTCGGCCAGTTCACCGGCTACAAGTCTGGTCATGGACTGAACAACAAGCTTGTCACAGCGCTGCTTGAACAGCCCGGTAGCTGGGAAGAGGTGACTTTCGAGGAAACTGCAGAGGGTCCGATCCTCTATACCCAGCCGTTAGAAGCGCTGGGCTAATCGCTAGCCAGCCTCTGCGATAACCAGAAAGACTAATCCGCGCCAGGCATGGTTCCAGGCGCGGTTTTCACCTGTACATAGCGCAGTTTGCGCCCGTTCTGGGCCATGCATTTCAGAATTTCGCTGTCGTAAAAGCGGATCTTTGCCGTCCAGGCGGCTGAGTCGGTGAAAATCGAGATGGTTTTTTCATCGGTAACGGCATAGGTAACATGTGCCAGGTACTCCGGTGGCAGTGCGGGAACAAGCACTTTTCGCAAATCTGACCAGGCCTCACTGCGTCTGACCAGTTCGTTACTGAAGAAACTTCCGACCCCCTTCATTGACTGTGCTCCTGTTCGGTCAATCTTTGTCTGTTGCTAAACGCCTTTTATCGACGCTTGCAGATTACGTCGCCTTAACCGTGCTGTGGAATGACTTTTTCTCGCGAAAATGAGGCTGATGCTCATTGGCTCGGCGGCAATATTGCTGCCTGTTGCACTGCAGGTTCTACTATTCGGTTGCGTGCAGCGGAAATGTCCACATGTTTACCGGTTGGCAGGCGCCCGGATTATGCCCGAAACTGTTGCTGCGCGAGCGGCGCACAAACACCTATAATACAACGCAGAGCTGCAGGTGTCGTCCTGCAGGCAACGACGCCTGTCAAAGGTGTCGCCAGTTTACCCACATGCAGAACCTACAGCTTGTAGTTCTGCCAGCTCGACCTTAGATGCGCGCGGCGCAGGTAATCCATACATGATTGGCAGTCTGGTAAGAAAAATCGTCGGCAGCCGCAATGATCGGCTGGTCAAACAGTACGAAAAGACTGTCGCATCGGCTAATCACCTGGCCGATATCACGGCGTCGCTGACAGACGAGCAGCTGAGCGGCAAGACTGACGAGCTACGTCAGAGGCTGACTGACGGTGCAACGCTCGAAGACCTGCTGCCCGAAGCCTTTGCTGTTTGCCGCGAGGCGGGGCTGCGCAAGTTGTCGATGCGACACCACGATGTTCAGCTAATCGGTGGGTGCGTGCTGAACGACGGGCGCATTGCCGAAATGGGCACCGGGGAAGGCAAGACACTGGTGGCCACTGCCGCGGTCTATCTCAATGCGTTGTCCGGCAAAGGTGTGCACGTCGTGACAGTCAACGACTACCTGGCTCGCCGCGATGCCGAATGGATGGGGACGATCTATCGGTTTCTGGGGCTGTCGGTCGGGGTTATTGTCAGCGGACTGAGTTCTCCCGAGCGTCGTGAGGCGTACGCTGCCGATGTCACCTATGGAACCAACAACGAATTTGGCTTTGACTACCTGCGCGATAACATGGCGCTGTCGCTGGACGACAAGGTCCAGCGCGGATTGAATTTCGCAATTGTCGATGAGGTCGATTCGATCCTGATCGACGAGGCGCGAACCCCGTTGATCATATCCGGTCCGGCCAGTGAGAGCAGCGATACCTACTCGGCGATCGATAAGGTTATTCCCAGCCTGGTCAAGCAGGAGGAGGAAGAAGGGCCTGGCGATTTCACCCTCGACGAGAAGGGTAAGCAGGTTTTCCTGACCGAAGCCGGCATGGATCACGTTGAAAAGTTGCTCGAGGAAGAAGGGCTGCTTGGCGAAAACGAGAGTCTCTACGATCCGACCCACATCGGACTGTTGCATCATCTCAATGCCGCATTGCGCGCTCATGCGATCTACAAGAAGGACATTGATTACATCGTCAAAGACGACCAGATCGTGATCGTCGATGAGTTTACCGGCCGTACAATGGCAGGGCGACGTTGGTCGGATGGCCTGCACCAGGCGATCGAGGCCAAGGAGAAGGTTTCGATTCAGCAGGAAAATCAGACGCTTGCATCGATTACTTACCAGAATTATTTCCGCCTATACGAAAAACTTGCCGGCATGACGGGCACCGCCGACACCGAGGCGTTCGAGTTCCAGCAGATTTACGGTCTGGAAGTCGTTGTCATTCCGTCTAACAGGCCGTTGGTCAGAGATGATCGTGGCGATCTGATCTTCCTGACACAAAAGGAAAAGTACGATGCGATCGTCGAAGATATCGAGGATTGCAAGAAGCGCGAACAGCCTGTGCTGGTGGGGACAACATCAATTGAAACCTCTGAATACCTCGCCAATCTGCTCAAAAGCAAAGGCATAGCCCACGAGGTTTTGAACGCCAAGCAGCACGAGCGGGAGGCGCAGATTATTGCCGATGCCGGTCGATCCGGCGCGGTCACAATCGCAACCAATATGGCCGGGCGCGGAACCGACATTGTGCTCGGTGGAAACCTTGAAGCAGAAATGCTTGAACTTGGTGACGCCAGCGAGGAAGAGATAGACAAGCTCAAGGCCGAGTGGCAACAGCGACACGACAATGTGCTGAAGGCGGGTGGATTGCATATTATCGGCACCGAACGGCACGAGAGTCGCCGGATCGATAATCAGCTGCGTGGTCGATCGGGCCGTCAGGGTGATGCCGGATCGTCGCGCTTTTATCTGTCCCTCGAAGACAACCTGATGCGGATTTTTGCCTCCGAACGGGTGGCCGGCATCATGCAAAAGCTCGGCATGGAAGATGGTGAGGCGATTGAGCACTCGCTGGTTACCCGCGCCATTGAAAATGCTCAGCGCAAAGTGGAAGGGCACAACTTCGACATTCGCAAGCACTTGCTCGAGTACGACGATGTCGCGAATGATCAGCGCAAGGTAATCTATGAGCAGCGCGACGACCTGATGGCTGCCGAAGATGTCTCTGAGTCAGTTGAGGCGATGCGCGGTGACGCGCTTGGCAACCTGATGGATCAATACGTGCCACCGGGTTCGCTGGATGAAAGCTGGGACTTGCCGGCCGCCCGTGAGGCACTGCGCAGCGAGTTCGAACTGGACGTCGATCTAGTCCAGATAATGGAAGATGACGCAGAGCTCGACGAAGCCGAGTTAAAAGAAAAAGTTACCGATCTGCTGACCGAAAAGTATCGTGAGACCGAAGCCAGTGCGGGCTCGGAGAATTTGCGCCGGTTCGAGAAATTCGTACTCCTGAAAACGCTTGATGATCACTGGAAGGATCACCTCGCATCAATGGATTATCTGCGCCAGAGCGTTGGCCTGCGCGGCTATGCGCAGAAGAATCCGAAACAGGAATACAAACGCGAGTCTTTCGAGCTGTTCTCCAACATGCTTGATTCCTACAAGCTCGAAGTCGCGAGTGTGTTGTGCAAGGTGCAGGTGCGGGATCCTGAAGAGGTAGCGCGAGCCGAGGCCGCTGCGCAGGCAGCACAAGCGCAGCCCGTCAGTTATGAACACGCCGAGGCAGCCAGCGCGACCGCCTCGGAACCACCGGTGCAGGTCGCCGACACGGGCGATGAGCCGTTCGTGCGCAGTGATCCCAAAGTAGGTCGCAACGATCCGTGCTGGTGTGGATCGGGTAAGAAATTTAAACGCTGTCATGGTCAGCTCGGTTGAGCAGGGGCTGATCCGATGGCAGTAGGGCTTGCGCAGCCAGCGGCAATTGTTCCGATTCAGGGTGTGCGGTTTGCCACGGCAGCAGCCGGGCTTAAGAGCGATGGCGCCAAAGACATGGTGTTGCTCGCGTTGCCGGCGAGTGCTGCCGTTGCCGGTGTGTTCACGCGCAATGCCTACTGCGCCGCACCGGTTGAAATCTGCCGCACGCATCTTGCCGCAGGTGCTGGCAACCGGGCACTGTTGATCAACTCAGGCAACGCCAACGCCGGCACCGGAGCGCTCGGTCATCGCAACGCCATGGCGCTTTGTGAGGCAGTCGCCGAGGCGCTTGGACTTACCCCGTCACAAGTACTGCCATTTTCTACCGGTGTGATTGGCGCGCAGTTACCGCTCGATGCGATGCTGGCGCAAATTCCCGCGATGGCTGATCATCTGGACGAAGATCGCTGGCATGATGCCGCCTGTGGAATTATGACAACCGATACGATCCCCAAGGCCGTGTCGGCCGAATGTGTGGTCGACGGCCAGCCGATTCGAATCAGCGGAATGTCGAAAGGATCCGGCATGATTCATCCAGATATGGCGACTATGCTTGCGTTTATGGCAACCGATGCGACCGTGCAGGCGGGCGCTCTGCAGCAGTTGCTGGATGATCAGGTCCAACGCAGTTTCAATTGCATCACCGTGGATGGCGATACCTCGACTAACGATTCGTGCATCTACATTGCTGCAGGCACTGCCTCGAATCAGCCGCTGCAACCCGCGCATCCCGATTGGGAAAGCTTCGCCTCGGCGATGGAATCCGTGGCACTACAACTGGCCCATGCGATTGTTCGCGACGGCGAGGGTGCTACGCGTTTTATCGAAATCAAAATTGCTGGCGGGAATACAAACGCCGACTGTCGGGAAGTGGGGCTGACAGTCGCGCATTCGCCGCTGGTAAAAACGGCATTTTTTGCCGGCGACCCGAATCTGGGGCGAATAATGGCGGCGATCGGGCGCAGCCGGATTGACGGGCTGGATATGGCTCGCGTCGATTTATCGCTGGGTGATTTGCCGGTCGTCAGCCAGGGTGAGCCAGACCCGCGTTATTCCGAGGCGCGGGCCAATGAAATCATGGCTGCTGAAGAAGTATCGGTTGGTATTCGATTGGGAGATGGTGCCGGCGAGGCAACGGTCTGGACAACGGATTTGTCGTATGAGTATGTCAGGATAAACGCAGAGTACCGCAGCTGAATTGCTGGCGATCAGCCTTGAGCCAGTACGCGAAATGTCGCGTCCAGTGCCTGCACCCGGGCTTTCAGATCATCCAGGCTGTCGTCGGCATTATTCTCGATGGTGTAGTCGGCAATCTGCAGACGCTGATCGCGAGTGGCCTGGCTTGCGATGATACGGCGTGATTGCGCCTCACTGTTGCCATCGCGCGCCAGCAGGCGGCCAAGCTGAGTTTCCTGATCGACGTCAACCACCAGCACGTGATCGTATTGATTTTCGCGGCCTGACTCGGCAAGTAATGGCACCACGGTTAGTGAGTAGGGCGCACCGTTCGATTCGGCCAGTGCCAGTTGTTGCTGTGTCAGTTCGCGTACCCGCGGATGAATAATCGCCTCAAGGTCGCGGCGAGCCTGCTCATCGCTGAATATGATCTCTCGCAATCCGGCGCGATCGAGGTTGCCATCCGAATCGACTATATCAGCGCCGAACCGGGCTATAACCTGCGCCAGACCCCGGGTGCCTTTGGCAACGGCTTCGCGTGCCAGCAGATCGGCATCGATGATCGGCACACCCAGATCCGCGAACATATCACTGACGGTGGTTTTTCCACTGGCGATCCCGCCGGTTAGCACAATTTTCAGCAAAGCATTTTCCGTTCAGGGGGATAGTATTTGCTGGTAGTAGAGTGTAATTTCCTCTCCCCACATGAGGGTTAGCCAGCCGGCAATAGCCAGGTAGGGGCCAAAGGGTATTGCCTGGTCACGGCGGTGTTTTACCAGCACCATCAGCATGATACCGATGACAGCACCTGTCAATGATGAGAGCAGAATGATGGCCGGCAGTTGCTCCCAGCCCAGCCATGCGCCCAGTGCGGCAAGTAATTTGAAATCGCCGAAGCCCATACCCTCTTTGCCGGTAAACAACTTGAAGGCCTGGAACACCAGCCACAGGGCAAGGTAGCCTGCCATCGCTCCGATCAGGGCGCTGTGGGTGTCAACGAAGACCGGGATCAGGCTCGCCAGCAAACCCAGCCACATCAGTGGCAACGTGATACTGTCGGGTAACAACGAGGTATCGAAGTCGATCATTGACAGGGCGACCAGTGCCCACGTCAACAACAGGGCAAAACACGTTTCCACGGTTGCGCCAAAGCGATAGGCTACGGCCAGTGACAATAGGGCGGTAACCAGCTCAACTAATGGGTAGCGGGCGCTGATCGGATTTTTGCAGGCGCTGCATTTACCGCGCAGTAACAGCCACGAAAGCAACGGTATGTTTTCCCAGGCCGCGATGGGTTTGGCACATTTGGGACACCTAGAACGCGGTGTGACGAGATTGAACGGTGTGTTAGTTTTATCGGCGGGTTGCTCTATTTCGAGCAGTTCCCTGCAGTCACACTCCCAGGTGTTCTGCATCATGATGGGCAGTCGATGGATGACAACGTTTAAAAAGCTGCCGACAAAAAGGCCTAATACGCAGCAGGTGCCCAGCAGAAAGGGCTGGCTGCTTTGCAATACTTCCAGAATAGTCATGGGAGTTCCGTAGCAAAAGGTGCCGCAGGGTGCGGCACCGTCTGGAAGTCTAGGGGATGTTACGACATCTGCAATTACAGGCTGTTAGTCCTGCAACGAACGTCACTAGAACGCATCGCCCATCTGAAAGATTGGCAGATACATCGCAACCACCAGTCCGCCCACGACTACACCGAGAAAGGCCATGATCATGGGTTCCATCAAACTGGTGAGTGCATCGACTGAGTTGTCGACTTCCTCTTCGTAGTAATCGGCAACCTTGGCCAGCATGTCATCGAGCGCGCCCGATTCTTCACCGATCGCCACCATCTGCACACACATGTTCGAGAACAATGCTGTCTGGCGCATTGATGCTGTGAGGCGTTGACCTGTCGATGCATCATCACGCATCTTCAGGATCGCATCGCGGTACACCGCATTGCCAGCAGCACCTGCCACCGAATCCATTGCTTCAACCAATGGAACACCCGCAGAGGACATCGTGGCCAGTGTACGAGCGAATTTCGAGGTCGCCGCCTTGTGCATGATCTCGCCGATGATCGGCATTTTCAGGATCATGCGGTCGGTACCATCACGAAATTTTTGCGAGCTGCCGTGAACTTTGGCCAGTGCAAAAATTAACGCGCCGAGACCACCGAAAATAACGTACCACCATGCCTGCATGAATTCACTCAGGTTGACCACCATGCGGGTAAACGCCGGCAGATCCGACCCCACGCCTTCGAACAGTGTTTCAAACTGTGGCACAACAAAAACCAGCAGAATCGCAGTTACGATAAAGGCAACAACCAGAACCGCTATGGGGTAGAACAACGCTTTTTTGATTTTTGCCTTGAGCGCTTCGGTTTTTTCCTTGTAGGTGGCAACCTCATTGAGCAATCGCTCGAGCGTTCCGGACTGCTCACCTGCTGCCACCAGATTGCAAAACAGATCATCGAATTGTTTGGGGTGTGCTTTTAAGGCGACGGTGAGACTGCTACCGCCCTCGACATCGGCCTTGATCGCGGTTACCACCCGGGCCATGGCTTTGTTATCGAGGCCTTCGGCCACAATTTCAAACGCCTGAACCAAGGGTACACCTGATCCCATCATGGTTGTAAGCTGGCGGGCGAAAATCGCAATATCACTCGGTGTGATGCTATTGCCGCCACCCTTCATGGGCTTTTGTTTACGAACCTTGGTCGGCTTGATGCCCTGGCGTCGCAGTTGAGCCTTGATCAAATCAATGCTCTTGCTCGACATCTCGCCTTTGACGGTCTGACCTTTGGCGTCCTTGCCTTCCCAAATGTATATTTCTTTCGCAGCAGCGGTTGCAGCCATGATTATTACTCCTGCGTAACGCGGTTAGCTTCTTCGAGGCTTGTTAAACCGTTGGCGACTTTTTTCAGTGCGGACTGACGCAGATCGGCGATGCCTTCCTTCTGCGCCTGATCAGCCACATCTATTGAAGTGCCTTCAGCCATGATGATGCGACTCATATCTTCGGAAATTGGCATCACCTGATAAATACCCACTCGGCCCTTGTAGCCCTCGGAACACTTGTTACAACCCACGGCTTTGTAAATGGTTGCGTCGGCCAACATGTCCTCGGGCATGCCTTCTTTCAACAGGGTCTCCTTTGGAACGTCTGCTGGTTCTTTGCAATCGCTGCATAATCTTCGCGCCAGCCGCTGGGCAATAATCAGTGACACTGCACTGGCGACGTTAAACGGGGGCACACCCATATTCATGAGTCGCGAGATAGTTTGCGGGGCATCATTGGTGTGCAGAGTAGACATCACCATATGGCCGGTTTGCGCCGCCTTAATAGCGATATTGGCAGTTTCAAGGTCACGAATCTCACCTACCATGATGACATCGGGATCCTGACGCAGGAACGACTTCAGTGCTTCCGCGAACGTCAGTCCTGCCTTCACGTTGACGTTGACCTGGTTGATACCAGCGAGGTTGATTTCCGCCGGATCTTCTGCAGTGGATATGTTGGTGTCGGGTTTGTTGAGTATGTTCAGGCCGGTGTATAGAGAAACCGTTTTACCACTACCGGTTGGCCCGGTGACCAGTATCATGCCGTAGGGGTTTGCCAGAGCCTTGAGGTATTGTGCTTTTTGCTCGGGTTCATAGCCCAGTACATCAATGCCTAATTGCGCGCTACTGGGATCGAGAATACGCAGAACCGTTTTCTCACCAAACAGTGTCGGGCAGGTATTGACACGAAAATCAATGGCGCGGTTGCGTGAGATTTTCAGTTTGATTCGGCCATCCTGTGGCACTCGTCGTTCGGAGATGTCCATTCGAGACATAACTTTCAGGCGTGCGGTAATACGACCAGCCAGATTCAATGGCGGCGCGGCAACTTCCTGCAGAATGCCGTCAACGCGGAATCGCACGCGGAATACTTTTTCGTAGGGCTCGATATGAATATCTGAAGCGCCTCGTTTAATCGCATCCAGCAGCACTTTGTTCACAAAGCGCACAACGGGTGTATCGTCGACATCGGAGCCGTCACCATCATCGGTGTCCTGCTCATCACCACCGAGTTCCAGGTTGTCAAAGCTCTCGTCCAGGCCTTCGCCCAGAGAGCCGCCACCGGCACCGGACAGGGCTTGCTCAATGGTCTGTTGCAGCTTGTCTTCTTCAACCAGAATCGGGACAACTGTTTTACCCGAGCTGAACTTGATCTGATCAAGCGCTGTTGTGTTGGTTGGATCCGAGATTGCAACGAACAGACGTGAGCCGCGAAGAAATATGGGTAGTGCATTATTCTTGGCAACTGTTTCTTCGTTGATCTGTTCGTGTGGAAGACTTTCAATCGAAAGCGATCCCAGGTCGAACAGTGACAGGCCAAATTCCTGCGAGGCGATGCTCGCGATGCGGCTGGCAGAGATGTCGAGGTGGTGCACAAGATGGCTGATAAACTGGCGCTTGTTGGCGCCGGCGTCAGCAAGCGCTTTCAGTGCATCCTGCTCACTGATTATCTCTTCCTTAACGAGTCTCCTTGGCAGACCTGATAGAGACTGTTTTGCATCATTTGCCGCTGGCGCTTTGCTGGCCATAGAGTTCCCCGAACAAATCTTGTTGTTAAATTAGCAGGCTACTAATGGGGAATCGGCAAGAGTAGAAACAAATTGAAGGAAGTGGATGATTTTGCGTGAAAATGAGCAAAGAGTAGCTAACTACACGTGAATACAACACAAAAAAAACCGGCTGCCAGAGGCAGCCGGTTCCATTACAACGTTTGCCGGTTAACCGGCCTGCCAATTAGCAGTACTTGCTTGCACCCAAATTACAGGTGCTTGCAGTGTCAAAGACCCAATCCATAGTGTTCTTGGTGTTGTCGTAAGTGCCGTCAACAATGTAAGTAGTATCGTTGAGGGCAGTTGTAGCAGTCATGGTCAGCTTGATGACGCCAGCAGCAGCAGGAGTCAATACAGCTGTAGCGAGGTTCGGTGAACGACCTTCGATGTCAGCTTGAACCAGACCGATCTCGCCATATTCATCACAGGAAGCAGCGTCTTGCTCGGTTTGCAGGCAGACGTCTACACCAGTTTTGATCGGGGCAGTGGCAGCAACGACCTCGGCGAACTTGGCGCGCTTGGTGTACGCACCGTACTGCGGTACGGCTACGGCTGCCAGAATACCGATGATCGCGATTACGATCATCAATTCGATCAGAGTAAAACCTTTTTGGGCTTGCTTGTACATTTATAAGTCTCCAGAGATATAGATATAGTGCTTTCTAATAAATTGACAGTGACAAGCGCTGTCGCTGGAGTTATCGCCCGGAAACAGTAAAGCTTAAACTTATTGCAATTATCAGTGAATTGTCTGTAGACGGTGAAACGGGCGGTCATTCAGTCACTTCGGCGGCTCTTTTGACGCTGAGTCTGAGCCTCGTAACCGTGAGCAATTGAAAAAACTGTGAATTCGTTGGGTTTATATGTGCGCAGTTGCCGACTACACCTGCTCTCGCAGGCTTCTCAAATCCGGGTGTTGCGGCGCATTGAGTTCCAGTGTTTTCAGGGTGTCACTGGCCAGTTGCTTGTCGCCCAGTTTCAGATACGCTTTGGTCAGCAGTGCTAGTCCGTCGGCCGAGTAGGGGCTGTCGGCAAATTGTTCAAGCATGTAATTGACGCGATTAATGACGGCGATCATCGCACTGCGCTTATAGTAGTACTCGGCGATGGACAGCTCATGGCGTGCCATCTCGTTGCGCAGGAAGATCAGTCGCTGTCGGGCATCGGCAGCATAGCTGCTGTCTGGATACTGGCGCACCACCATCGAAAAGTCGTTGAACGAGTTGCGCAGCCAGCTTTGATCCAGTTTGTAGGGCTTGCGCGGCACCAGTCTTTCCAGCAGTGTCTTGCCGCGAGAGAAGTTAACCAGTCCCTTCAGGTACCAGGCGTAGTCGATAAAATCGCTTTGCGGATACAGCTTTAAAAACCGTTCGGTGCTGGTTACCGCGTTGTCGTACTCGCCCTGCTTGAAGTACGCGTACGCCACATCCAGCTGTGCCTGTTGGGCATGATCGCCAAAGGGATAGGTCGCCTCGAGGTTCTCGAACTCGGCGATGGCGGTATCGAACTGGTTGTTGTCCAGTGCCCGTTTGGCTCTCTTATATATGGTGCCGGCTTCACTGGTGGCGACATCATCCGTATCGCCCCTTTTTTGCGGGCTGCTGCAAGCCGCCAGGAGCAGGGCAGTGGCAACTGCGATAATGGCTGATCTCATTGCGCTAAACCGTGTAATCTGATCGCGCGAGTATAGCCAAGCTGCCGCTGCTTGTGTGCTTGCGATACCGTCAGTAACCGATGCCCTGTTCAGCCGGATCGAAGATCTTGAATACCGAAATTGAAATTCCCGAAGAGCTCGCCGGTGTGCGGTTTGACCGTGCGTTGGCAAAAATGCTCAGCCAGTATTCCAGAGCCAGGCTGCAGCAGTGGATACGTGCTGGCGATATTCGGCTAAATACGGCAATAGTGCCAACCCGGCAGGCAGTGCAGGCCGGCGATCTGGTGCAGGTACAGGTTGACGATTCGGTGGTCAGCGACGATAGCGTGCGGCCCGAGCCCATCGATTTGAATGTTCACTATGAAGATGAATCGGTACTGGTCATCAACAAGCCCGTGGGGCTGGTCATGCATGTGGCACCCGGTAACTACACGGGTACCATGCAAAACGCGCTGCTGCACCACGATCCCGGACTTGCGGCGGTGCCAAGATCGGGCATTGTCCATCGGCTCGACAAAGACACTTCGGGCCTCGTGATGGTGGCACGCAATCTCAGTGCGCACAATCACCTGGTGCAGCAGCTCCAGGAGCGACGTGTCCATCGAATCTACGATGCGGTGGTGTCCGGCGTGCCAGTGTCGGGCAGCACGGTGGATGAACCGATCGGGCGGCACCCGGTCGATCGCAAGCGCATGTGTGTCAACGACGCCGGAAAGCCGGCGATCACTCACTTTCGGCTGGTTAAAAAGTACCAGCGACACTGCCATATCAGGGTGCAACTGGAAACCGGGCGCACGCACCAGATTCGCGTGCACATGGCTCACATTCGCTATCCGTTAGTCGGAGATGCCGTTTATGCCGGGCGCGGTCGGCTGCCAGGGGGTGTCAGCGATGAGTTGCGTAACGCGATAGCGGCATTCCCGCGCCAGGCGCTGCACGCAAGAGAGCTGGGGATCGAACATCCGGTAACAGGCGAATACATCCAGTGGGACAGTGATCTGCCCGCGGACATGCAGCAATTGCTTGTCGCGCTGGAAGCGGGCTGATGAATGAGGCCACAATTGGGCCCGACTGGCCGGCACCGACTGGCATCGAGTCAGTCGTCACTACTCGTGCGGGCGGCGTCAGTAGCGGGGCATGGCAAAGCCTGAATCTGGGCGACCATGTCGACGATGAGCCCGCAGCAGTCGCGCAGAATCGCCAGTTGCTTAGAACAAACCTGGCTTTGCCCGCTGACCCTCTGTGGCTTTCGCAGGTGCATGGCACGGTAGTCGTCGATGCAAGCCTTGTAAGGCCCGGCGTTGTGCCTACAGCTGATGCGGCATGGACAGACCAGCCCAATCGCGTGCTGGCGGTGATGACCGCCGATTGTCTGCCCGTGTTGCTGACTTCGCGCTGCGGCGCGGTCATCGCGGCTGCACACGGTGGCTGGCGCGGCCTCGCAGGCGGCATTGTGTCGCAAACCGTCGGTGCCCTTCCGGTGCCTGCCGATCAGTTGATTGCATGGCTCGGGCCCGCGATTGGCCCGAATCATTTCGAGGTTGGAGTGGATGTGCTCGAGGCGTTTACCGCGCTGGATTCAGCTTTCGGCCGATACTTCTGCGCGCGTGCTGGCCTGCCGGGCAAATACCTGGCCGATATCTACGGCCTGGCGCGCGCGCAGCTACGCGCAACGGGGGTAACAGAGGTATACGGCGGACAGCATTGTACGGTTACTGACCCGCGTTTTTACTCTTACCGACGAGACGGTGGAATCACTGGACGAATGGCAGCGCTGATCTGGCGACGTTAGTGGCCGCGCGCGAGTTGAAATGCTTACGTTGACACCACATGTTTGACACAACTTCGTAAACAATTTCAAGGGGTTAAATTCATGCGAATGGATAAACTCACGAGCAAATTCCAGCAGGCGCTGCAAGATGCCCAATCACTCGCAATCGGTCGCGAGCACCAATTTATCGAGCCGGTACACCTGTTGGCTGCATTTCTCGATCAACAGGGTAGTGGTGTCCGGCATCTGTTGAACAAGGCTGGTGTCGATGTCACCGGTCTGCGATCGGCGCTGGGTAAAAAGCTCGATCGAATATCGTCCGTTCAGGGCAGTGGCGAGATGCATGTCTCGCGCGAACTGGGCAAGTTGCTGAATGCCACTGAAAAGCTGGCGCAGGACGGTGGCGATCAATACATCTCAACCGAGCTGTTCGTCATCGCTGCGGTTCAGGACAAAGGCGCCGAACTGGGCAAGCTGCTGCAGGAGTTCGGTGCGGCAGAGGCGCGTATTAAGGAGGTTGTCGATGAATTGCGTGGTGGACAGAACGTCGATGATCAGAATGCCGAGGAGCATCGACAGGCACTCGAAAAATACACTATCGATCTTACTGAACGGGCAGAGCAGGGCAAACTCGACCCGGTGATTGGTCGCGATGACGAGATTCGCCGGGCGATTCAGGTGCTGCAACGGCGAACTAAAAACAACCCGGTGATGATCGGGGAGCCCGGGGTGGGCAAAACCGCGATCATCGAAGGTCTGGCGCAACGCATCGTCAATGGCGAAGTGCCTGAGGGCATCAAGGGCAAGCGCTTGCTCTCGCTGGATCTGGCCGGTTTGATCGCCGGTGCGAAATTTCGCGGCGAATTCGAGGAGCGGCTGAAGGCGTTGCTCAGTGATCTTGGCAAACAGGATGGCCAGGTTATCCTGTTTATCGATGAAATACACATGATTGCCGGGGCTGGCAAGGCGGAAGGTTCGATGGATGCGGGCAATATGCTTAAACCCGCGCTGGCCCGGGGTGAATTGCACTGCATTGGCGCCACCACGCTCGATGAGTACCGGCAACACATCGAAAAGGATGCGGCACTGGAACGACGCTTTCAGAAAGTGCTGGTTGACGAGCCCAGCCTGGAAGATACCGTGGCTATTTTGCGCGGCCTGAAGGAGCGTTACGAAGTTCATCACGGTGTCGATATCAGTGACCCCGCCATAGTCGCGGCGGCCACACTGTCCAATCGCTATATCAGTGATCGCCAGTTGCCGGACAAGGCCATTGATCTGATCGATGAAGCGGCCAGTCGCATCCGCATGGAGATCGACTCCAAGCCGGAGGCGCTGGATAAACTGGAACGGCGCCTGATACAGCTGAAAATCGAACGTCAGGCGCTCAGTCAGGAAGAAGACGACGCCTCGCGCAAAAGACTCGGCGATCTCGAGCAACGCATCACCGATCGCGAGCGTGAATACGCTGATCTTGAAGAGATCTGGACCGCCGAGAAAGCGGTCGTGCAGGGGGCCAGTCACGACAAAGAGGCGCTGGAACGCGCGCGTGCCGAACTGGAGACCGCCACGCGGGCGCGTGACTATGAGCGCATGTCCGAGTTGCAGTACGGTCGTATCCCGGAGCTTGAAAAAAAGCTCGAAGAGGCTGCTTCAACCGATCAGGAACAACTGCAGTTGTTGCGCAACAGCGTAACCGCTGACGAGATTGCCGAAGTCGTCGCGCGCTGGACCGGGATCCCGGTCAGCAAGATGCTGGAGGGCGAGCGAGAAAAGCTGCTGCGTATGGAAGAGGAAATCGGCAAGCGTGTGATCGGTCAGCATGAGGCGGTGGCCTCGGTATCTGACGCGGTGCGTCGAGCCCGTGCCGGTCTTGCGCCACCCGAGCGCCCGAATGGCTCAGTCCTGTTCCTGGGCCCCACCGGTGTGGGCAAGACCGAGCTGACCAAAGCGCTGGCAGAATTTCTGTTCGACAGCAGCGATGCGATGGTGCGGCTCGATATGTCCGAATTCATGGAAAAGCATTCCGTTGCGCGGATGATCGGTGCACCGCCCGGCTATGTTGGCTATGACGAGGGCGGTTACCTGACTGAAGCGGTCCGTCGCCGACCCTATTCGGTTGTGCTGCTCGATGAAGTCGAGAAAGCGCACCCGGATGTCTTCAATATCCTGCTACAGGTGCTTGACGATGGCCGACTGACCGACGGGCAGGGCCGCACGGTTGATTTTCGGAATACTGTCATCGTCATGACGTCCAACCTCGGCAGTCATGTCATTCAGGAGAAGGCCGGCACTGCCAGTTACGACGACATGAAGGACGCTGTACTGGAGATTGTTGGCGATCACTTCCGGCCGGAGTTTCTGAACCGGGTTGACGACATGGTCGTGTTTCATCCGCTCTCGAGGGAGAATATTCGGGCCATTACCGCCATTCAGGTCGATGTGCTGGCCGGGCGGTTGCGCAACACGGGCATTGAAATCGAGGTGAGTGATGCGACGCTGGATATGCTCGGCGACGCGGGCTACGACCCGGTTTATGGAGCGCGCCCATTGCGCAGGGCGATTCAGCAGAAGCTTGAAAATCGACTGGCGCGCGAAATTCTGCGCGGTGAATTCGCGCCGGGTGATCGAGTGTTGATTGACTATGTCGACGGCGAACTAACGTTCACCGAGACAATGCCGGAAGACTCCGCTGCCGCCTGACCATACTGCCTGATCAGGCACTCTCGCTTCAGGCCGGCAGCTGTTCGGCCTGAATCACAATGGCGGTAGTGTTGTCGCTACCGCCGCGTTGCAGTGCGTGATCAACCAGGCTGCGTACCGCCAGCTCGATCGAAGCGCCGCCCATTCCAGTGGCAATCTCGGCGGCAGTCAGGTCTTTATACAGGCCATCGCTGCAGATCAGGTAACGATCGCCGGGTTCTACCAGGGCGTACTGAATTTCCAGTTGCAGTTCGGTGTGCACGCCAACGGCACGGGTAATAATGTGTGATGAAGGGTGGCGCTCCATGTCTTCACGTTTCAGCTCGCCCATCGAGACCAGCTCCTGCACCAGGCTGTGGTCTTCGGTGACCTGAGTCAGTTCACCACCGCGATAGCGATAGATTCGGCTATCACCCGCCCACAGAAAAAAGCAGTACGGGTCGCTGGCATAGAGCGCCGCTACGGTGCTGCCCATGACGCTGCCTTCAGCCATGCGTCGACATTCGGAGTTAGCGGTGATAATACGCCGTTCGAGATCCTGAATATCGTTGGCCATATCGGCTCCGGGGCGAAAGTCGACCAGCTGCTCGATGATGGTTTGGCTGGCTTTGTCGCCGAAACTGTGCCCGCCCATACCGTCCGCAACAACCCAGAGGTTGTTCTCGCGGGCGTCCAGATGGGCGTCTTCGTTGACGGTTCTTACGTAGCCGATATCACTCAGGCCGGTGGAACGCCAGCTTAGTCGGAGTTGTTGCTTGTCGCCCGTTGGTGGGCTGAACGAAGATTTGGGTGTCGGTCCGGCGGTGGCCATTGGTTTCCGGGGAATGATTGAATTGCTCACCCCGTATCGCACACGCAATAGTCGACGGTGATCGGATTACTGTCTTTCGACAGTAAAGTATAGACTACTCGATTTGCCAACCTGATCGGAATATCCTGCATGACAGTTCGTACCAGATTCGCGCCCAGCCCCACCGGGTATTTGCATATCGGTGGCGCTCGCACAGCACTGTTCAACTGGTTGTTCGCCCGACGACACGGCGGACAGTTCGTGCTGCGCATTGAAGATACCGATCGCGAGCGTTCAACGGAAGCGTCGGTGCAGGCAATCCTTGACGGAATGCAGTGGCTCACACTCGACTACGATGAAGGGCCGTTCTACCAGACCAAACGCTATGATCGTTACAACGAAGTGGTCGATCAACTGCTGGAGCAAGGCCATGCGTATCACTGCTACTGCAGTCGCGAGGCACTGGATGAAATGCGCGAGAAGGCGATCAGTGAGAAGCGCAAACCGCGCTACGACGGCACCTGCAGACATCGCACCGAAGCCGTGCCGGGTGTTGATCCCGTCGTGCGTTTTTGCACACCTGAGTCGGGTGCGGTGACGGTAGAGGACATGATCAAGGGCGAGATCGTGATCGACAACCGCGAGCTCGATGACCTCGTCATTCGCCGATCCGACGGCAATCCAACCTACAACCTCACCGTCGTGGTCGACGACATCGATATGCGTATCAGCCATGTGGTTCGCGGAGACGATCATCTCAATAACACGCCGCGCCAGATCCACATTTTCAACGCGCTTGGAGCCGAACTGCCGAAATTTGCACATTTACCCATGATTCTGGGTGACGATGGCAAGCGGATGTCGAAACGGCACGGTGCTGTGAGTGTGATGCAGTACCAGGCCGACGGTATTCTGCCGGACGCCATGCTGAATTATCTCGCCAGACTCGGTTGGTCGCATGGAGATCAGGAGCTGTTTGCGCGGCAGGAAATGATCGATCTTTTTGATCTTGAGAAGTGCCAGCGTTCCGGCTCGGTTTTCGATAACGCCAAACTGCAGTGGGTGAACCAGCAGTACATGGCCCAATTGCAGCCGCAGGAACTGGCGGCCGGACTCGATGCGGCGCTGACGGATAGACAGATCGAAACCGCGAATGGCCCGGACAGCGCTGCAGTGGGCGAGTTGTTGCGCGACAGAGCGTCGAACTTTTCATCCATGGCCGACCAGGCTATTCCTTTCTATGCAGATTCGATTGAATATGATGAGAAGGGCGCCAAAAAGCATTTACGTCCGGTTGCTGCCCCTGTGCTGCAGGCAGTTCGCGAGCGGCTTGAAAACCTCGATGACTGGCAGGCTGGTGCTATTGGTGAAGCGCTGGAAAAGCTGGCGAGCGATCTCGACATTGGCTTTGGCAAGATTGGTTTACCATTGCGCGTGGCGCTCACTGGTGGCGCGGCGTCACCTGATATCGGATCGACAGTCGCGTTGATAGGGCGTGAGCGCGTGCTCTCGCGCCTCGATGTCGCCTTGCAGTGGATTGCCAACCGGGCAGCCGGTTGAATTGTGACTGGCGCGATTCGATATGGACTGAATTTTGAATGGTCGGTCAGGCAGCACTTTGGCCAGGGTTATTTTTCGCATACGATTGACAAGCGCGTGCACAGACCGTAGCATAGAGCGGCTTAGCACGGGGCTATAGCTCAGCTGGGAGAGCGCCTGCATGGCATGCAGGAGGTCGGCGGTTCGATCCCGCCTAGCTCCACCAAATACTCGTGCAAAGGGCCCGCAATGCGGGCCCTTGTCATTTGTGCTTCAGGTGCTTCGGGAATGTGTCGGCTCCGCTACTTGTGCAGGCGTTCCAGCTCTCCCTCGATGGCTAACAGCTTGGTCGCGATGCTCTCGGCGTCCACATTATATGTACCAGCTGCCACAGCAGCCTTGATGGCTTTTACTTTCTCTTTATCCACTATCGATCCTCTGTCGAAATCTTGCGATAGCTCCCGAACTCGGCGGTCGTGAGTGCCGGGATTTATTCTGGTTATTGTATTGCCGCCAGCGGCGATATCGTGCTGACTATCCTCTGCTAGCGACTCCGCTACCTCTACAATATTCCCGAGACCGGGTTGGCCCGTGACTGGTTGTTCTTTCATTTTGTCACGCCCCGGTTGTTGTTGGTGCTTGTATCGGGAACAAAGGTAACGGCCGGCAAAAGCGGTTCTTGATTTCCCGGCAACATTTGGAGGTCTGTGTCCCGGGCAAATGATAAAGCTATCATGGTGTATAACACCTGTCAGTCGGGCGACATCGCTAACTGTAGTCTATTGGCACGAAAATAACAGTGTGGCGCCAGCGGATTGAAATGTGAATTTAAACACATGGGATAACCGTCAAACTAATTCTTATGTAGTGTCCGGCTCGCAAGCCCTGTAATTCATGTTCTCAAACTGAATCACACAGGTTCAGGAATCGATCATTTACTTGTTCAATCGTAATCGGAATCGGCTTTTGCTGTTGCCTGAGTGTGTTTAAGGTGTCGGGTTGACCCGGGCTCAAATAAAACAGCCGCTCGGGGATACGGAGCCCGACAAACAGAAATTGCCGTCTATACTCCTCTGGATAACCTAGCGCGTTGCTGCTGTTCTCTCGACTGCAGTAACACCTACCATTCGACTCAACCGGACTTATCGATGGGGAAAAACAAGCAGAACCAAATCCTGGTCATCGACTCTGACAGTGATCGTGCGCAGAAGTTGCTGCACCAGCTTGAGTTCGTTGATTACGATGCGAAGGCAGTCAGTTCACCATCGTTGCTTGACGGCTATCCGGGCATCTCCGATAAGCTGGCAATCATAATCGGTAATTGCCCGGGCATATTGACCCATGTTCAAAAGGCGCGGCAGGATCTCGATCCTTGTCCACCTTTCATTCTGGTGTCGGGTACGGCGCCGCTGGATATGACCGCAGAGCAGGTT
Organism: uncultured Granulosicoccaceae bacterium; assembly: GCA_937920585.1. GTDB lineage: Bacteria > Pseudomonadota > Gammaproteobacteria > Granulosicoccales > Granulosicoccaceae > CAKZSB01. Next base: position 53,959 of record CAKZSB010000046.1, read on the forward strand.
GAAACTAACTTTCTGGGCTGCATCACCGCTGACACCAGATTTGCGGACCTGTCCAACATACTGCACCGCGCCGAAGTCGAGAGCGGCCGGGTTAACACTGCGGCGGCAAACGAACAAGCGGCAAACGCGGCGGCAGCACCGGCTGCGAGCAGTAGCAATTCGCCGGAACTGTTCCGCAGTCTGGTGGGCAACAGTCGCGATGTTCGCCGGGTGCGCAAAATGGTAGAGCAAGTTGCGCCTACCGAAGCCACCGTGCTGGTGTTAGGGGAATCTGGCACCGGTAAGGAAGTCGTGGCCCGCAATATCCATTACCATTCGCAACGACGCTCCAAACCGTTCGTACCGATCAACTGCGGTGCGATCCCGGGCGAGTTGCTGGAGAGCGAGCTTTTCGGTCACGAGAAAGGATCATTTACCGGTGCGATCGGCGCCCGCCAGGGGCGTTTCGAGCTTGCTCAGGGTGGCACGATATTTTTGGACGAAATCGGCGACATGCCGCTGGCGATGCAAGTCAAACTGCTTCGTGTATTACAAGAGCGCTCGTTCGAACGAGTGGGCAGCAACAAGAGCATCAAATGTGACGTTCGTATTGTGGCAGCAACCCACCGCAACCTTGAAAAGCATATAGCGGAAGGAAAATTTCGCGAAGATCTCTACTACCGGTTGAATGTTTTTCCGGTCGAGATGCCACGATTGAAAGATCGGGTTGAAGACTTGCCGCTGTTGATCAACGAACTCATCACCCGGCTCGAACACGAGAAAAATGCATCTGTGCGTTTGACGCCAGCGGCGGTCATGGCGCTTTGCAACTACGATTGGCCCGGAAACGTCAGAGAGCTTGCAAACCTGATGGAACGCATGACGATTCTGCATCCTTACGGTGTAGTCGACGTTGCCGATCTGCCAGCCAAGGTTGTGCCCGGGCCTCGGGCGGCCTCTGCGGAGTCAGCGGCTCCCGCAGCACCAACGACCACGCTGGATATGGCCGCAGGCGTGCCGACCTTGCCGGTACTGAATGAGCCCCGATTGCCCAGAGACGGAATAGACCTCAAGCAGCACCTGACTAACATTGAAGTCAGCTTGATCCAACAGGCTCTGGACGACTGCAATGGCGTTGTGGCGCATGCGGCCAAGCGGCTGCAGATTCGCCGCACAACGCTGGTTGAAAAAATGCGCAAGTACCAGATTCATCGCCCTGAAGAGATTTCCTGACTGGCATCTGTGCAGCCTGCCGGGATCGAGAGTGCCAGCTGAGCGGCTGGTCTGCGCCGCGAGCTGTGGTGTATCCGGTTGGCACACAGGTTGCGCATTGAGGGAAACTTCAATGTGGATGATGCGTGCTTTCTGAACACGAAATTCTTGAACTGCTTGAGCGACTCAAGAGCAACCCCGAGCCAATAGGCCGCGGCCAGGCCGATTCCCCTGCACACTGGCCGCTACTGGTCGCCAGCGGCCTTTGCCTCAATCTACAGAATGTCGCCGAGGCAGAGTTTGCGCGGCATCCTGAGCGCATCTCGATTGCAGCCGGAGGCGCCGCCTGCGACGGGCGCGACACCAGGCCGCTGGCAGATATCTGTTCGGACTATCGGCTTGTCCATCACGTGGACACAGGTTACGAGCAATGCAGCCTGCTGGTTGCCTACGACACCCGGTGTCTGCAGGTCCTCGCGCTATTGTGTGGCAACGACAACGTCAACGGCTTCAGCGCGGCCAGTGCCTACGACTTCTCCCTGTCGCTGGCCGACTGCATAGAAGCCAGCAGTAATGCAGCGCGGCGCACAGGCGGGTTTCTGGCGCTGGAGTTTGAAGCATCCATGCAGTGTGAAGCGGGATGGTGTTTAACCATATCAGCAGGCGGTATCAGCGGTTCACTGTATGTTGGTCTGGTCGGGATACCCTCGCCCGAAGTGGCCCGCCAGCCGCGCACAGCGGATCCGTGTTGGCTAGAAGTCAAATTGCGACCAGCGAGGATAAGTCGATCCCGGCAATCAGGTGAATTGGCGATTGTTTTTTCCGAGAGCAGTGTTTTACCCCTGGCTTGCCAGCCAACAGCCGTCGAGCCGCGCAGTGAACGGCGAATCCAGTCATCCATGGTTCATCAATCGCTTCGATTGTCGATGGCCGATGTCTACGTACTGGCGCTGGAGGCACTTGGCGTAGGCGATACGCTGACGCTGCAATGTGATGCTCGATCCATCACCGAAAGTGAGCGGACTGACGGGGCTGTGTTACTTGAAGACGGTGCACAGTTGCCGTGCGTGTCGCTGGATTACCTACCATTGCGCAATGGCGAACTCACCCGGCGCGGTGAGCAGCTGATTTTTGTTGGCCGGGCCTGACGCGTTAATCAAAAGTTTTTTGGCGTCGGTGTGAGCTTTTTGTGCTCCGCTGTGTGGTACGTACGTCAACATTAATTCTGCAATGTCAGCGAACCGCTGACACATTCAAAGATCGTCCCTGACGATAAAACCGGTAGCGCGTCTCAGAGATTCGCAGGCGTGCCAAAGCACGCTATGGGGATTGTTTGAATTGTTGTTCGAATTCGGCGCTGCAGTTCAACTTTTATGGCGTGATGGCAAAGCTAATCCACCATGTTTCACGTTTTCGAAAAGCCTGTAAACCGGGCCAAATCCGTGGCCTGTCGATTGCTTTGATACATACAAGGCCGAAGTGATCGGCTGCGTAAAGCTTTGATTGACGGCATTCTTGTTAGTTCATTTCAATGTTGGAAATGAGTTAGATATTTATAAGTTGTTTTAAGGTTTTCAAGAAACAAGTCGATTATTTTAATTGCGTAAGGGAGGGTTTCCCGCTAGGTCGGTACAGGGTAGTTGCTGATCCGGAAGGATCAAAAATTATAACAACGAGGATCAATGCATGGTGGCCAGTGACTTGGCGCTGGATGTGACCGAGAACGTGAGTGGTAACCCGGGTAGTTGTCAGCCAGTTCAGGTAATGGCGGTAACCGGTGGTAAAGGTGGGGTTGGTAAATCCAGTATTGCAGTGAATCTGTCTATTGAATTGGGCAGAACTGGTCGAAATGTGCTGCTTCTCGATGGTGATTTGGGGATGGCAAATATCGATGTGCTCTGTGGATTAAAACCAACCGGCACACTCGCTGAGGTTTTTTCAGGTGCACTGCGTCTGGATGACATTTTGATCCGTCTCGATGACAACGTCAGTGTATTGCCAGCAGCAAGTGGTGCTGCGGCGATGACTGGAATGACAGCAGCCGAGTATGGTGGATTGATCCAGTATTTCAGTGAATTGCGGGCGCCTATCGATACGATGGTAATCGATACTCCCGCGGGAATTAGTAGCCAGGTGACATCGTTTTGCAGGGCAGCCAGAGAGGTACTTGTGGTGGTTTGTGACGAGCCTACGTCGATTACTGATGCCTACGCAATGATAAAAGTTTTACGTACCGAGTATCAGGTTAAGCGGTTCAACGTGATAGTTAACAGAGCCAGATCTTCACAACACGGGGTCGAATTGTTTGAAAAAATTGTCCGCGTCGCCGAGAAAAACATGGAAGTAATGCTGAGCTATCTCGGTTGTATACCCGATGATCCGCAACTTAAACAAGGTGTGTGGGAGCAGAGTCCGGTTGTTGTTTCTTACCCGCGCTCCCGAGCATCGCTGGCTTTTCAAAAGCTGGCAAAAAAGATAGATGGCTGGCCAGAGCCGACTCAACCCATTGGGCATCTCGAATTTTTCGTCGAGAGACTCGTCAGCTACGGCACCAGCGCAAGGTAATTGTTTGAATGAATGCTCATGCAATGTATAACGATGTGGAGCGTGTTTCGTCCGACGAGCTTGTTACCAAGCATGCCAAGTTGGTCAAACGGATCGCATTCCACCTGATGCATCGGCTGCCGCCAAATGTGCAAGCCGAAGATTTGATCCAGGCCGGTATGATTGGCCTGATCGAAGCCGCGAGACAATACGATCCCACCCAGGGGGCGAGTTTCGAGACCTATGCCGGTATTCGCGTTCGTGGTGCGATGCTCGATGAAATTCGTCGCTCCGACTGGACGCCGCGATCGGTGCATCGAAAATCTCGCGAGGCCGCCGAGGCGTTGCGCGGGATAGAGCAACAATCCGGTAATGATGCCAGTGATACCGAGGTGGCCGAGCGCCTGGGCATAACGCTAAGCGCCTACCACCAGATTCTAACGGAGAGTATGTCAGCACACATATTCAGCTTCGACCAGCCGGATGAAAACACCGGTGAGACCATCGCATTGCCTGAAAGCAAAGAGACTGGGCCATCGGAGTACATGCACCAGAGCAGTTTCAAGGAAGCGCTGGCACAGGGTATCAAGAACCTGCCGGAACGCGAGAGCCTGGTGATGTCACTCTACTACGACGAGGATCTGAATCTGCGCGAGATTGGCGAGATTCTGGGCGTCAGCGAAAGCCGGGTCTGTCAGATTCACGGTCAGGCATTGCTAAGGTTGAAGGCGCGTTTGAGCGAGTGGACCCGTCCCGATTAATCTGTTTGCAGCGCCGCGCAAGTACAATTGCGTCGCAGCAGCCGCAGACCGTGGCGAGTAGCTTAATACTCGCCACCAGAATCAGATAAATATTTGTTGTTGTCTGTTGACAAGCAGCGCGCTCAACTTTATAGTTGCGCGCTTCTGTTTTGCCTGTGTCCCCTTCGTCTAGAGGCCTAGGACACCGCCCTTTCACGGCGGTAACAGGGGTTCGAATCCCCTAGGGGACGCCATTTACTCGTGGCGTTCAGCAGCGCAACCGCCGATCGGTCCTCGTCCGGCGAGAACATACTCATACTCGAAGCTGCAAGTGCGATATCACACCGAACCGCGAAAGACGGCCCTGCATCGCAGGACCGCCGTTACTTGCGCTAGTGGATCTTCATGGTCTCGAATTTTCCACCTTTGATTTCCAGCTCTTTGTAAGAACCGGCAGCTTCCCCTACGTCTGAGAACAGCACGTTGGTCGCACCTTCGTAGTCGACTTCACCGCCACCGGCGAGAATCTCCAGTGCTTTGGCAAGCTCACCGGGATAGATCTTTTCGCCAGGTGCATTGGCAACCGCCATGACGTTTTCTGCAATGGATTTGCGGTCGGTTGAGTTGCCGGCCTGCATCGCCAGTACCAGCAGTGCTGCGGCGTCGTAAGCTTCGCCAGTGAAAGGACCGTCGCCTTTGGCGCCAGCGGCGTTGGCAAGTTCGGTGAATTTGGCAGCACCGTCAGAATCCGAACCGGGCAGGGTGCCAAAAGAACCGGCCAGGTCGCCGTCGACGTTTTCGATCAGTGAGTCGCCAACCATGCCGTCTGCAAAGATGAATCGTTCAAATGCGCCGGAATCGAGCGAGGCCTGAATGATGCCACGACCGCCCTGGTCGACGTAGCCGAAGACAGCCAGTTCGGGTGCACCGGATGCAGACAGCGCGCCGACTTCAGCGGAGTAGTCGGCTTTGCCGTCTTCGTGGGCGGCAGTCATCGCCACTTTTCCACCAGCGGCTTCGAAGGCCGCTGCGAATGAATCAGCCAGACCCTTGCCGTAGTCATTGTTGGTGTAGGTGACAGCCACTTCCGAGATATCGCGGGCTTTGAGTATGTCAGCCAGTACCTGACCCTGGCGAGCATCTGACGGCGATGTACGGAAGAAAAAGCCGTTGTCTTCGATGGTGCTCAGTGCCGGCGATGTGGCAGAGGGTGAAACCATTGTTACCCCATTGGGCACGGCGACGTTGTTGGCCACCGCAGTGGTTACGCCGGAGCAATCAGCGCCCATGATGGCGACGACATTTTCGGCAGAAATCAGGCGCTCCGCCGCAGCTGTTGCCGCGGCAGAGTCAGTGCAGGTAGAGTCGCCGCGGGCAGAGCTGATGGTCTTGCCGCCCATGAACTTGCCGGAGTCGCTGGCTTCTTTGAGCGCCAGTTCGGCTGCGGCAGCCATATCCGGTGTCAGTGATTCGATCGGGCCGGTAAAGCCCAGCAGAATGCCGACTTTCACGTCGTCTGCGATAGCGGGGGCAGCCATGCCTGCCAGCAACAGTGCTGATGCAATGCCGGTGAGTGTTTTCTTCATTAGACAGTTCCTGGTTTGGATAAAAATTAAATCGAGCCCGGTAGTGACCGCTCTGCGTGAAAGGAGCGACCCCAACCTGGAGTCGCCGGCTATTCTGGCTCAATCAGCTTTATATATCCAACCACTCGTCGCATGCAGCGAGGTTGTTGTCAGCTGCGTCGTACCTGCTCGGGCAATATCCCGCGTGGACTAAAGCGCAGCACCAGCAGGAGTACCAGACCCATCAGGAACAGTCGCAGGTGTGGGGCGCTGTCGATCAGGTGCGTGCGCCAGGCGCTGGCATCATCGAGGTGGCTGGTGAGAAACTGCATCACGAACAGTGACGCTGGTTCAGCCTCGATCCAGACGAACCAGATCAGAAATCCGCCGAGCACGGCACCCAGATTGTTGCCGCTGCCGCCAACGATCACCATCACCCAGATAAGAAACGTGTAGCGCAGTGGCTGATAGGTGCCAGGGGTAAACTGGCCATCGAGGGTGGTCAGCATGGCGCCGGCGATACCGAGTACGGCGCAGCCCAGCACAAACACCTGCAGGTGCCGGCGGGTGACATCCTTGCCCATCGCGCTGGCGGCTTCCTCGTTATCGCGGATGGCGCGCATCATACGCCCCCAAGGCGAGTTCAGGGCCCGGCCGCAAAGCCAGAGAATCAGCAACAGCATCGCGGCAAACAACGCGCTGTAACACAGCTTGACGAAAACGCTCGATCCCTCGATCACCATTTGCTGCAACGCCGCCGGGCGCGCGGTATCGCTGAGTAGCGCAAGCTTGCTTTCGCCAAACCGCTGCACCAGTGAAATGAACCATTCGCTGTTTTGCAACTGGTATTCATAGGGTACCGGGCGACTCAGGCCGCTGACGTTCTTGACCCCGCGTGCCAGCCAGTCCTCGTTCTTGATCACGGCGATAACAATCTCGGATATGCCAAGCGTTGCAATCGCAAGGTAATCGGCGCGCAGACCGAGCGCGACGGTGCCGATCAACCAGGCGACTGCGGCAGCGAATACACCACCGATCACCCAGCTGAATAAAATCGGCATACCCAGGCCACCGAGAAAGCCGGTTTTAGCCGGATTGACTGCTTCTATCGACTGAACCGCGTCGTAGTAATGACTGCGCAATAGAACGAGGGCGGCGATTACCACCATGGCGGTGCAGAGTTTGCGCAGCGGGCCCGCGGCGAGCCAGCGCCGCAGCAACACAATAATGGCAATGCCAGCCATTACAATGAAGGCGCTGAGCAGCATGCCCAAACCACCAGCAGACCAGGCTTCACCGACCGGGTTCACCGACACCAGCACGGCCGCCAGGCCGCCGAGTGCGGTGAAAGCCATCACACCGGCGTTAAACAAGCCGGCGTAGCCCCACTGAATGTTGACACCCAGCGACATCACTGCCGAGATCAGGCACAAATTGAGAATCGTCAGCGCGACGTTCCACGACTGATAAAACCCGACGAGCAGTAACAATGCCGCCATAACTGTGAAGGCAAATGTAGCGCGAATGGTATTGCTCATAGTACGCGCCCCCGAAAAATACCCGTTGGTCGAACCAGCAACACCACCACCAGAATAATAAACGACACGGCGAACTTGTAGTCGGTGGACAGCAGTTGCGCCAGCCCCTCCGGCTCAGAGCCTTCGGGCAATAGATATTTGAGGAACTTCTTATAGGCGTAGGTGATCGATAATTCCGAAAACGCGATGACGTATCCGCCGACCACGGCACCAATCGGCTGGCCAATGCCGCCGACAATCGCGGCGGCAAAGATTGGCAGCAGCATTTGAAAGTAGGTAAACGGTTTGAAGCTCTTGTCCAGCCCGTAGAGTACGCCGGCGATAGTCGCCAGTGCCGCGGCGATGATCCAGGTAACCAGTACTATGCGCTCCGGATTGATGCCCGACAACAGCGCAAGATCTTCGTTATCGGAAAAGGCTCGCATGGCTTTGCCGGTTCGGGAACGCTGTAAAAACCAGAACAGTGCAGTGACAACAATCAAGGTGATAACCACCGTCAGCACGGTGGTCGATTTTATCGCCAGGCCTTCGTTCAGGCCGGTCATCGTTTTGAACTCACGCGCCTTGATGATAAATTTTTCGCCATCGGCAAAGCGCTGGTCATCGGGGCCGATAATAAAACGTACAATCGCGTTCATCATGAACATCACACCGACCGATGCAATCGCAAGCATTACCGGCGGGCTCTTCTGGCGGCGGTAAAAAGAAAACACGGTTTTATCGAAAATAATTACGACAATCGCAGTGGCGAGAATGGCAAACGGCAATGCGAGCAGCGCCGTGGGCAGCGGCCCCAAAGACAAACCCAGTGACTGAAACCACCAGGTAATCAGAATGGCGATCATGGTGCCGAACGCCATAGTGTCGCCGTGCGCGAAATTCGCAAATCGCAAAATGCCGAATATCAGGGTTACCCCGAGCGCACCGAGTGCCAGTTGCGAGCCATACGACAAGGCGGGCAACAATACAAAGTTGGCGAGCAGTGTGATGGCGTTTAATACATCGATTGTTTCAGGCATGTCGTCAACCTCCGAGAAATGATTTGCGAACGTTGGCGTCGGCCAGTAATTCTTCGCCGCTGCCGGTGTGTCGGTTTTCACCGCTCACCAGCACATACGCCTGATCGGCGATCTGCAGTGCCTGCCTGGCGTTTTGCTCCACCATCACAATGGCCACGCCAGTGCGGCCCACTTCGATAATACGATCAAACAGTTCGTCCATCACAATCGGCGATACGCCGGCGGTGGGCTCATCGAGCATCAGTACCGAGGGTTCAGTCATCATCGCGCGCGCCACTGCCACCTGCTGCCGTTGTCCGCCCGACAATTCGCCGGCCGCCTGCTTGCGTTTATCGCGCAGAATCGGAAACAACTCGTAGCATTGTTCGATGGTTGGCGTGATGTCATCAGTGCGCAGGTAGGCGCCCATCTGCAGATTTTCCTCTACCGTCATGCCGGTGAAAATATTACTGGTCTGCGGGACAAAGCCGATGCCCTTGGCCACTCGGGCCTGTGGACTCAGTGCGGTGATGTCTTCACCGTCCAGCACTACCTGGCCAGTGCGCAGTTGCAGTAAGCCGAGCATCGCCTTCATCGCGGTAGATTTGCCGGCACCATTCGGCCCTACAATCACCGCGATCTGACCGCGCTCCACAGCGATGGTGCAGCCATTGAGGATATCCGCGCCGCCATAACCACCGACCAGATCGACACCTGCCAGATAGCTCATGCCGACGCTCCGGTTTTGTTTTTAAGGCCGCGGCCAAGGTAGGCCTCTATCACCTGCTCGTTGTTTTTCACCTCCTCTGCACTACCGGTGGCGAGTACGGATCCCTCTGCCATCACAATGACCGGATCACAGAGCCGGCCAATGAAATCCATGTCGTGCTCGATCATACAAAAGGTGTAGCCACGCTCCTGATTGAGTCTGATGATCGCATCGCCAACATCGTTCAATAGTGTCCGGTTGACTCCGGCGCCCACTTCATCGAGCAGCACGACCTTGGCGTCCACCATCATGGTGCGCCCTAATTCGAGCAGTTTTTTTTGTCCGCCGGAAAGATTGCCAGCCACTTCATCGGCGATGTGGCTGAGGTTCAGAAATTCGATAACCTCCATGGCACGACTGCGGATTTCAGCTTCCTGTTGCGCGATGCGAGCGCGGGCAAAAAACGTGTTCCAGATTTTCTCGCCGTGTTGGGCGCCGGGCACCATCATCAGATTTTCCGTCACTGTGAGGGTGCTGAACTCATGGGCGATCTGAAACGTGCGCAACAGTCCGCGATTAAACAGCTCGTGCGGCTTGAGGCCGGTGATGTCCTGGCCGTCGAGCAGAATGCGTCCGCTGGTTGGCGACAGGTTGCCGGCGATGATGTTGAATAATGTTGTTTTACCCGCGCCGTTCGGGCCGATCAGCCCGGTTATGGAACCTTTTTCGATCTGCAGGGATGCATTGTCGACAGCGTGCACGCCGCCAAAATACTTGCTGACTCCATCAACGACTATCAATCTGTTGTGCTCCGCTGGGGCGAGAGGGGCTTGTCAATGTAGTACCATTGAGCAAGGAAATGCCGACCGGAACGGGGCGCTCAATAGTCGATCGCCTGTTTGCAATTCTCGGGTCAGCAACTCTGGTGTGCGTGAGTTCGCGCGCCAATTCGGATTCTAGTTCGGTGAGCCTCAATATGACAGTTGAAAACACAGGCGCGACGCTGCTGGTAGAGTGTCTGCGTCAAAATGGCGTGCAGCAGGCCTTCGCCGTACCCGGCGAAAGCTATCTGGCCGTGCTGGATGCACTCTATGACGTTCGCGACGAAATTGCGTTGCTCGGTTGTCGTCAGGAAGGCGGGGCGGCATACATGGCCGAGGCCTGGGGCAAGCTGACCGGACAACCCGGCATTTGCTTTGTGACCCGCGGCCCCGGTGCGACCAATGCATCGATCGGCGTACACACTGCCATGCAAAATTCCAGTCCGATGATTTTGTTCATCGGCCAGGTCGGCGTGGGCGAAAAGGGCCGCGAGGCATTCCAGGAAATTGACTATCGCGCCTTTTTCTCGCCAATCTGCAAATGGGCTACCGAGATCGACGACCCCGATCGGGTGCCGGAAATCATATCGCGGGCCTTTGCGGTGGCGCGCTCCGGCCGGCCGGGGCCGGTTGTGGTCGGGTTGCCGGAAGATATGCTGACATCCGCGGCCAGTGGTCATGCCTGTGCAGCGACGATCAGTTTGCCGCCTGCGGCCAGCGCCGATGCGCTCGCGCAGCTCGCCTCACAAATTGAGCAAGCGAAACAGCCATTGATCATGGTCGGTGGCTCTGACTGGACAGACGCAGGCCGGCAGGCCGTGCAGGCACTGGCTGAGCGGTACAATATTCCACTGATGGCGGCCTTTCGCTGCAACGACATCGTCGACAACCATCATCGCTGCTATGTCGGCGAGGCGGGCGTTGCCATCACCCCTGCGGCGCGACAGCTCATCGACAGCGCGGATCTGGTGCTGACGCTTGGGCTTCGATTGGGAGAGATCAGCACGGGTGCCTACACCTACTTTGATTGTCCGGTGCCAAAGCAAACGCTGATACAGGTGCACGCGGGCAACGACGAGCTGGGCAAGGTTTACCAGGCGGCGATGCATATCAATGCCAGCCCGAGCCTGGTGGCCAATGCGTTACTCGCTGCCAGTCCCCGGCCGCAACATGACTGGCGCAGCTGGTGCGAACAGGCACGCCAGGGCTGGCAGGCGGCGCTCCAGGCGCCCGCTCAGCCGGGCGATCTGGATATGGGTGAGGTAATGGCCTGGTTGCGCGAACATCTCCCCGCTGATTGCATCGTTACCAATGGAGCCGGCAACTTCACCGTCTGGCCGTCAAAATTTATGGTCTATGGCGAGCAGGCGCGGTTGCTCGCACCACAGAGCGGAGCGATGGGTTACGGGTTGCCGGCCGCGGTTGCCGCCAAGGCCCGTTATCCACAGCGCACGGTCGTGTGCTTTTGCGGCGACGGCGATTTTCAAATGAACAGCCAGGAATTGGGGAGTGCCATGCAGGCCGGCGTGCAACCCATCGTGCTGATCATCAATAATGGCATGTACGGCACGATTCGCATGCATCAGGAGCGCAACTACCCGGCGCGAGTCAGTGGTACCGAGATCACCAATCCTGATTTCATCCAGCTTGCCCAGGCCTATGGCTACCATGCCGAGCGAATTGAAAAGACCGCTGATTTTGCTGCTGCCTTTGAGCGGGCGCAAAAGAGTGCATCGGGCGCGGTGCTCGAACTTGTCGTCGATCCGCAGATGTTAACGCCGCAGCAGAGTATTGATCAGGCGCGCGGCAGCGCCTCATGAGTGCGCAAGCGCAGGCGGCGCTGGCTCAGGCACAGAGCAGTTACGTGCGCTGGCGGCGCGATGCGATGCAGCATTTGCAGGCCGCGCAGAAACACGATCCCGATTTTGCGATGGCGCATGCTGTGGAAGGGCTGTTTCTGCACATGGCGCGCGATGTGGCACACCGGCCGGCGATCAATGCTGCGCTTGCCAAAGCGAAGCAGTGTGTCAGCACCGATCCGGACGAGCAACTTTACGTCGAGGCCCTGCAGGCCGCCGCCAACGGCGAATTGACCCGCATGGTGTATTGCTTTGAGCAGGTGCTGGCCCGCAATCCCACCGATGTATTTGCGCTGCGCATGTGCCAGGGCGAGTTGTTCTGGCTTGGCGAAATGCAGTGGTCAGCGTCGATCTCTGGAAGCGTTGAGTCGCACTGGGCGCAAAGCCATCCACAGTATGGCGCATACCTTTCAGTACGCGCGTTTGATCTGGAGGAAACCGGGCAGTACCAGTTGGCTGAGCGCTGCGGTCGGCAGGCAGTCGAGATCGATCCAACAGATCCCTGGGGCACTCACGCGGTTGCCCACGTAATGTTCATGCAGGGGCGATTCAGCGAGGGGGCCGACTGGCTGGACGGACTGCGTGGCAACTGGTCCGAGTTGTCGCAGATCATATTGCACCTTTGGTGGCATCGGGCATTGTTCGCCGTGGAGCAGGGTGATTTAAACGGCGCGCTGGCGATCTACGATGACTACGTTCGCAATCTCGATCTCGACATGATTGTCGATCTGCCTGATCTCTACATCGATCTGCAAAATGCCGCCTCCTTGCTGATGCGGCTGGAGCTGCTGGGGCATAGCGTCGGTGAGCGCTGGCATGAGCTTGGCCAGATTGCCAGTGAGCGAAAATCCGATCACTCCAGTCCGTTTACCAGCGCGCACTTTGCCTTGATGCTCGCGGCGGCCGGGCGCGACGATGAAATTATTCCGTTACTCGATTCTATGCAGCAATGGGCAATTGACGATGGCACATTGGCACCACGCATCGCCTCGGCGGCAATTCCGGCAGCCAGGGCGGCTGTAGCGCATCGTGCCGGCAAACACGAAGAAGTCGTAAGCCTGTTGATGCCCGCTCGCCGGCAACTCTGGCAGATTGGTGGAAGCCATGCCCAGCGTGAGCTGTTTTTTCTGTTGCTTGCGGATTCATTGCGTCAGCTTGGACGCAGCGATGAACTGGCGAGGGTACAGCGTGATATTGAAGCGGCCGGATTTGCCGATTCGATGGTGCAGCGGTTCGCTTAGTGATTGAAACCGCTTGAGGTAATTATTCGTCGCGGATAGCAGTCATGGCGTAGGTGTGCGAGTAGTCGAGCTCGCAATGCTCTGCCACTGAGCGAAACGGCATGTGATAGTTGGTCAGTCGAGCGCGGTACTTAATGCACTTTGCGTTCAGCGCCGATTGATTGTCTCCACCGATTCTTGCAGCCGCACAGGCAAGCCGTGCCAGGGCGCGATTTTCAAAAGCCGAGCGCAATTGGTAGCGGGCGGTTTTGCAGTTGCGCGAATCATCACTGGTGGGAGTGGTGAAATCATCGCCGGGAACAACAGGCTTTAGCAGTCCGCAGGAACGTGCGCGCTGGCCAAGTGATCCATTTTCTAAATCATAGTGAATCGCCGCAGCCTGGCTGCATTTGTGCCACAGGCCGTCGACGGTACAGCCGTTGATATTATCTTTGAGCGTGCTGAGGTTGGTATTCCAGTATGCATCCACTCGTTTGCAGGAAGCATTAGAGGGTGCAGCCGCCGTGTTAATGCACACGATTGCACTAAGGGCCGCAACCGCAGCGAGCGATGGCCAGGTTACCCTGCGCTCTGGCACCATTTTATGTCTTTTAATGTTCATAAAAATCGCTTTCGCTGACTGTCCCGCAGTGTTGGCGAGTCAGTAGGTGATAGCGGCAGCCGCTGGCAAGACTTGCGACAACGTGCTGGCATGGTGCGACGGATTCGAACAAACATCCCGTTAGCACATGATTGGAATCATTCAAGGATTGAACCAACGTCTGTGGCGGATGGGTGCAGATAGAACACGCTGCAAGGTCGATCACAATGCTGTAATTGCGTCAGTGCTGATGTGATTCTGCTCACGCTTTTCCATTGCCTTGCGAGTCTGTCATGTTTGAGTTTCCCAGGGGGGCACCGGTGTGAATTTACCGATCAAAAAGTCGATAAATGCACGAACCCGTATGCTCAGATACTGCCGGTGCGGGTAGACCGCGAGGATGCTCGAAGAGTCGTGAGTATACTCAGTGAGCAACGGTACCAGTTCGCCTGAATCCAGCGACGGCTGGGTTACAAATGTCGCGAGCCGTGCGATACCGATACCCGCCTTGACCGCCTCATGCAGTGCTGACGCGCTGTTGGTTCGGAAATTTCCAGTGATGCTTAAAACTCGTACATCGCCACCGTCGCGGAATTCCCAGTCGTTGAAGTGATGGATCGAGGAATGCGTCAGACAATTGTGTTTTAGAAGGTCTTCAGGCGTTTTCGGCGCCCCGTGGCGCTCAATGTATTCCGGTGATGCGCAAATCACGCGGCGGTTCGTGGCCAGCTTGCGGCTGATCAACGACTGATCCAGTACCTCTTCGCTAATAAGTATCGCCAGATCGATCCGTTCGCTGACGAGATCGACGTGCCGTTCTGTCAGCGAAAGTTCAACTCTCACCTCCGGGTGCAGCGCCATGAACTCGGGCAGTAGCTGGCATAGCTGTGTTCGTGCAAAAACGGAGATAGCGGTCAGGTTAAGGGTGCCGGTGACCTTGCTTTGCAGTGCCGTGACCTGGAGTTCAGCCTGCTCGATATCATTGAGAATGGCGCGCGCGCTCTCAAAAAAGACAGCGCCCTCGTCTGTCAGTCTGAGGCTGCGGGTGGTGCGCTGGAACAGGCGCACTGACAATCTGTCCTCCAGTCTGGAGATCAGCTTGCTGACAGCAGATGGTGTCAGAGCCAGCTCGCGCGCAGCAGCGGAAAAGCTGCCGAGGTCCACGACGTGCGCGAAGACCAGCATCTCGTTGTATTTGTCCTGCATGGTGGTCCGGTGCGTGAATGGTGCAGGCTCGAATTGCTTAGCGGGCGGCGAGCAGGCACGGGTATATCTGTATTGACAATCAGGTTAACAGTTACGGCGCGGAAACTATATGTGAAAATAATTCAAATGAATTGCAACTATGTAATGGATTGCGCGTTCATGGAGAATGAATAGAATGGTACTGCAAGTCAAGGGGTGATCCGAGGCAAAAGTACATTGCATGACAGATCGTCCATCAACTGCCGCGTCGCCAGCATGGCAACCGCGCGCAGGAAGTAGTTTTGGTTGTTCGTCGCCAGTCAGGCGGCCGTAGTAACAGTTTGACGTATTCCTCCAGCATTCCTGTGGCAGGGGACAGAATTTACTTCTTCCTGCCACAGGTTTTTTAATTCCCCGCCAGCCCTGCACACGAACAGCCGAACGCTGCCCGTGCTTCCAGACTACCTCTGATCCGCTCCCGCCAGAGCAGCGCTTTGCTGGCTCACAGGCGTGGTTTTGCGCTTGCCGAAGCTATCTCCCAACACCAGCAGGCAGGGGGTCAGTATCAGCGTGAGGATGGTGGCAAAGCCCAGTCCACCGGCAATTGCACTGGCAAGCTGTGTCCACCACATGGTCGAAGGCGCGCCCACCTCGATGATTCGATTGAAGAGATCGATGTTCAGTGACAGCACCATGGGTATCAGGCCCAGGATGGTCGTGATCGCTGTCAGGCAAACCGGGCGGGCGCGCAACAGGCCGGTTTGCAGCGCCGCGGCGGTGGGTGGCTGGCCCTCGGCGCGAAAGCGATTGTAGGTATCGATCAGTACGATGTTGTTGTTCACCACGATACCGGCCAGCGCGATAATGCCCAGTCCGACCATCACGATTCCAAACGCCTGTGCGGTGATGATTAGCCCCAGCAGCACGCCCGAGGTCGAAAACACGATCGCGCTGAGAACGACTACCGTTTGAAAGATGCTGTTGAATTGCACGATCAGTATCAGCGCCATTAAAAAGATCGCCGCACCGAAAGCTTTGACCAGAAACATCATCGTCTCCATCTGATCCTCGTTTTCACCGGTGAAATTCACGCTTATATCAGGGTCTGCCGGTCCTTCTGCCAGGGCTTTTTGCAGGGCGCCAAGTCGCTCTGTCGGGTTCTGGTCCTCGGCGACATCAGATTGCACCGTAATGACGCGCTGGGTGTTTACCCGGTTGACTGTGCCGGTTTTTGGCGCGGGCGTCAGGGTGACAAAATTGCTGATCGGCACCATGCCGTTGCGCGTGGGCACCCGCAGTTGATCCAGTTGATCGAGTTTTCGCTCGTCAAACGGGAAGCGCACTCGGATGTCGAGTTCTTCGGTTGAGTCATCGGGGCGATAGCCGGCGACGCGAATCCCGTTGGTGACCATTTGCACGGCGTTGCCGAGCAGCGCTATATCGGCCCCGTAGCGTGCGGCCTGGCGTCGATCGACGTTCAGTCGCCACTCTATGCCGGGCAGGGCGCGGTTGTCTTCCGTGTCCACAAAGCCGCCGACATCACGCATCACACCCAGCACGTACTCGGTGGCGGGGCCCAGTTTTTCCGGCTTGGTAGAGCTGATCTCGATATTGATCGGTTTGCCTGATGCCGGGCCGTTTTCCTGCTCGCGGAACTCGATGATCGCACCGGGGATATCGGCGGTCCGCTCGCGCATTTCGTCCATAATCACGCGCGCTTTGCGGCGCGTATTCCACTCAATGAATTCCAGTTGAATAACACCGATCACGTCTGCCGACAGACCGGGTTCTCCAACCACGCCGCCCATCGACTTGGCGTAGACGGACTTGATTTCATCCATCGGCAGCAGACGCTCTTCCACCGCGCGAACAATGCGATCGCGCTCGGTCATCGACAGGTCGCCGCGCGCATGGATCTGCGCCTGGGCAATCTCGGGTTCGGTGTTGGGGAAAAACACCACACCGCGGCCAACAATTGAGTAGAACCAGTAGGTTCCTACCAGCGCGCAGATCGCGGCCAGCAGCGTCATTTTCGGCCAGTGAACCAGTGTTCCTAAGACTTTGGCGTATATTCGCGTAAGCAGGCCCGGTTTGTTTGATCCCATTGGCGTGGCGTCTTTCAGCTGCTTGCTGCCACCAAAACTGCCGCCCAGAACCGGAATGAAAACCAGTGCCATGAACAGCGAGGCGATCAGGCAAATGATCACTGTCATGGGCAGAAATTTCATGAACTGGCCGACCATGCCGGGCCAGAAAATCACCGGAAAGAATACCGCCAGCGTGGTTGCCGTTGAGGCGGTGATCGGCCACGCCATGCGCTGCGCGGCAGCTTTGAAGGCATCTCTGCGCGTCATGCCGTCACGCAGATTTCGATCGGAGAGTTCGGTTACGACAATGGCCCCGTCGACCAGCATGCCAACCACCAGAATAAGGCTGAACAGCACAACGACATTGAGCGTGAAGCCCAGGCTGTACATCACCAGAATGCCGGCCAGAAAAGAACCTGGAATCGCCAGCCCGACCAGCACCGCCGAGCGTACGCCGAGTGCTGCGATGATGACGATCATCACCAGCAGAATGCCCGACATAATATTGTTTTGCAGATCGCTCAGCATGGTGCGAATCTGTTTGGATTTGTCCTGGTGGAATGCCACCTGGATTGAGTCAGGCCAAAGCTTTTGCTCTTCGGCAACCAGATCGCGAATGGCCTGATTGGTCTCGATGATGTTGGCGCCGATTCTTTTTGACACCTCCAGCGCCAGTGCAGGCTGGCCGTCGACACGGGCAAACCCGTTCGGATCCTTGAAAGTGCGGCGCACACTGGCAACATCGGCGAAAGTAATCACCGTATCGCCATTGACCTTGACCGGCAGGCTCAGGACATCCTCGATATTCTCCACCACACCCGGCACTTTCAACACCATGCGCCCGGCACCGGTGTCGATTGCGCCGGCGGCGACTAACAGATTGTTGTTGCGGATCAATCCGAAGAGCTCGTCATACCGCACCCCGTAGGTCTCCATTACCACCGGGTCGACGATGACCTCGAGTACCTCTTCGCGCTCGCCGCCGATTTTTACCTCAAGTACGCCGGAATTTGCCTCGATCTTTTCCTTCAGGCTGCGGGCGATGCGCAGCAGGCTGCGTTCGGGTATTGGGCCAGCCAGTGACACAGTGATAACCGGAAACAGGGCTACGTTGATTTCGTGTACCGCCGGCTCATCGGTATCGCCTGGCAGATCGGATTTGGCGGCATCGACCTTCTCGCGCACATCGACCAGTGCAACGGCCGGGTCAAACCCCGGATCGAATTCCAGCATCACCGATCCATGCCCCTCGGAGGCGGTGCTGGTCATGTCGCGCACGCCGGCGATGGATTGCAGCTCTTTTTCCATCGGCCGGATCAGCAGCCGCTCGGAATCCTCTGGCGAAATGCCATCGTGATTCATCGACACATAGATAATCGGGATCGCAACATCCGGCTCGGCTTCTTTGGGGATCGCCAGATACGACAGCAGCCCACTGAGCAGAAAAAACAGCAGTAACAGAATCACTGCCCGGTTGCGACTGAACGCCGCTTCTATGATCGTGTGCATATCAGGAGTCCGGATCGGCGACGGGTTGCACCAGTTCGCCGGCATTGACAAAACCCTGGCCCAGCGTTATCAGGTTCACATCGTCGGGAATGCCGGTCACCCAGGCGCCCTGGCTCTCAGTCTTTACCACCTCGACCGGGAAGAAGGTGACCTTGTTGTCGTCGTCGACCGCTTTTACACCCAGTTCGCCTGCGTTGCCCAGTGCCAGAATCGCAGGCGAAATCAGGTGTGCTCGCAACTGCTCCGTAGGAATTCGAATTTCCGCGCTGACGCCAGTCATGACGCGTTCGGGAGGCTCGTCAACCAGAATCTCGACCCGAAAGCTGCGAGTTGCCGTGTCTGCCATGGATGAGACATAACGCACTTCACCAGTGACCTGGTCGCCGGTAATCAGTGTGGCGGTGGCTTGTTGTCCGAGTTGTACGTCGGCGATATTCTGCTGTGGTATCTCGCCGGTGATAAGCAGCTTAGTGTGATCGACCAGCGTGCCGATGTCGCCGCCGCGATCAATGAAATCGCCCACCTCGACCTGCAAGTCTTCCAGTACGCCGTCGAACGGCGCGAGCACGCTGGTGTTGTCGATTTCGAGTGAGGCTGCCATCACCTGAGCTTTGGCCGCCTCGAGTTTTGCCGCTGCAGACTCAAGTATGAATTGTGATTGCAGGCCCTGTTTCTGCAGCTTTCGCGCGGCCTGGAATTCATTTTCGCTTTGAACCTGATTGGCGCGAGCCACCGCCAGGTCAGCTTCACGCCCATCGATGGCCAGTTGCAGAATGAGTTCGCCGGTGCCGAGCTTCTGGCCCTTGCGCGCAGATTTACTGACCACACTCCCTGCGGTTTCCGCTCGCAGATGTAACATGCGCAATGGCTCCACCTGGCCTTGAATGACGATCTCGCGCGTGGTGTTTTGAGCCTGCTGGCGTCGCACCTGCACCTTCATGGCTACCACCGTTTCCCTGTTGGCCGGTGTCGCCTGTGCCGTGGTGTCCTGGTTGGCTGAATCCGATGCCGGGCTGCCGCCGAACTGACCGCTGGCCATCCACAGGCCAACAGCCACGATAACCAGCAGGGCAATAAAAATAGATCGGTTCATCCGATAGGTTCCGAGAGAATAATGTTTGAACAGAAATAGCTTAGCAGTGCCAGCGAAAAATCCCGGATACTGCCGTGGCCGCTGCCGACAACGCGGTTCTGCCCTTAGGGTATGGTGGGGCGGTCGCCAGTGTTATGCAACCGCATGGCGGACATGGCATTGTGCCGTTCAAGCACTAAACTCTACCCTGAAAATAACGGCACCCTGAGAGCGGAGTAGCGATTGTTCATAAACAGCCTGCGACTGCTGGCACTACCTGTCAGCCACTGGCTTCGTGCCGCGTTTGCCATTGTGGTCACCTTGCTGATGTCTGCCTGTTCGAACATGGCTCATCTGGCCGTGGATGATCAAGCCAGGGGATTCGGCCTGCAACGCCTCGAAGTCACCGGCAAACCGTTTAAGCATGTCGTCTACCGCGCGGCGCGCATCGGGACCGGTCGCACGCTGCACGTTTATATAGAAGGCGACGGCATACCCTGGCGCCGGCGAACTGTAGTTGCCACTGATCCAACCGCGAGTAATAACCTGATGCTCCGGCTGATGGGGCGCGACCCGGGGCCATCGGTCTATGTGGGCAGGCCGTGTTACTTCGGTCTCTTGCACGATCCGGCCTGTGAATCAGATGTGTGGACCTTTTCGCGTTACTCGCGACAAGTGGTTGCCAGCATGGCGGTCGTGATTCGCGAGCAGGCTGCGGACTTCGAAGAGCTGGTGTTGCTGGGCCACAGTGGCGGCGGGGCATTGGCGATGTTGCTGGCAGAGCAGTTGCCGCGAGTGACGGCAGTGGTAACCGTGGCCGGCAACCTTAATGTAGCGGGATGGACAAGCCATCATGCTTATACGCCACTGTACGGCTCGCTGGATCCCTCAACCCGGCCTCCATTGCCACCTCGAGTCAGGCAATTGCACCTGCTTGGAGAGCGTGATCGTAAAGTGCCGCCCGAATTGATTGATCGCTTACTGGTACGCCAGCCGGGTGCGGCAGTATGGCGCCTCGAGCGCTACACGCATTCGTGCTGCTGGTCCGAAATCTGGTCCAGAGTATTGCACTGGACTCGCCCGCCGCGAGATGAAGGCCGGTCAGCCAGTCAGTCGCTCCAGCAACTGGCCCGGGAAATTGCTGATCACGCCGTCGACCCCCAATTCGAGTAGTGCCCGGGCAGCCTCGGGTTCGTTTACGGTATAGCAGTACACGCGCAGCCCGGCCTGATGAAACGCTGTGACCTGAGCGCTGTCGAGCAGGCTGTTGGCGTGCAGATGGATGTTGCAGGCATTAATTTCGCTGGTGAAAGTTTGCCAGTCCGGCGGGGCGACAACGAACAACGAAGCGCGTGGCAGGTCGGGGGTAATATCGGCCGCTGTCTGCAATGCCAGGTGGCTGAAGCTCGACAGCACCAGCGGTGGCAATTGCCGATACTGATCCAGCGTTGCGAGGATTGATCGCGTGGTGGGAACTTCCCAGCCACTGCTGGGTTTGATCTCGAGGTTGATCGATAGATCCAGCGCCAGACACAAATCCAGGCACTGCGCCAGCGTGGCGATGGGTTCACCGCGGTATTTTGAATCGAACCAGCTGCCGCTGTCGACGCTCCGCAACTCGCTCATGGTGCGTTCGATGACCAGGCCCTCGCCATCGCTGCATCGCGAGATGCTGTCGTCGTGGTGCAATACCGGCACGCCATCGCGGCTGATATTGACGTCGATTTCAATCCATTTCGCGCCCTGTTCAGCGGCCAGGCGAATGGCTGCGAGCGTGTTTTCCGGCGCATCGCCGCTCGCGCCCCGATGGGCCGTTACCTGCGGCATGATGGTGAGTGCTGGTTTCATTTCTCGCCTCAAAGCGGGTTGGTGAGTTATTCTCGGCAAGTTACGATTATGAACACCTTTAATCGTCAATGCGTAAAAGGTAATTCGTTGAGTCCAGAACCCGATAACACTAACCGCAAGCCCGCACAGCCGATGTGGCGGCAACTTATCCGGCTCGCGCCCGAGGAGGGCACGAGCCTGCAGAATCAGTTGCGCCGTTCGCTGGTAACAGCGATTCTGGATGGCCATATCCCGCACAACCGACCTTTGCCATCGTCGCGCGAACTGTCGCGTCAGCTGGGTGTAGCGCGCAACACGGTAGTGCATGCGTACCAGCATTTAATGGACGAAGGTTATCTCATCGCCGAAGAGCGGCGGGGATACTTTGTTAATACCGAACTCGTCAACAGCCGGGTATCGCGTGCACCCGAGACAGTAGCCGGGGCAGAGAGTTTTCCCGATTGGTCGGGCAAGTTCCGCGTGCGACCATCGCAGCAGCGCAATCTCGCGCCGCACCTGCGCGACTGGCGAGAT
>CAKZSB010000047.1 GCA_937920585.1 uncultured Granulosicoccaceae bacterium
TCATAACGCGCCTTCAGCGCACTAATAAACGGCTTTTTATCTTCACGTGTATCGTGAATCAAACAACACACATCCTCCAGACCCACTTGCTTGAGGCGATGAAAGACGACATCGAGGGCGGCGCGCTTTTCACAGACAAACAACACTGACTGACCGCGCGCTACATAATCGACAATCAGGTTTGCGATCGTCTGCGATTTGCCGCTCCCAGGCGGCCCCTGGATGACATAGCTCTGCCCGGTGCGGCCGCGCAACACGGCAGCCTGCTGGCTGGGATCTATGGGCAAAACGTTGTAGCGTTCCGCCAGTGGTGCGAGCGCGGGTTCATCGAACCGTGCGCGAGTCTGCTCACTGAACAGACGCTCGAAGTTCAGCTGTTCACTTTCGGCATTTGCGGCAAGCTCGGTGTAATCGCGCACCAGCGTCATTTTCCGGTAGCTGAAGTTGGCGAGACTGACAGCACACAAATCGATTTCCCAGTGAGTAGATCCCTTCTCCTCCCCCTGATCGATCGCATAGAACTCGCGCTCGACATCGGCCACATCAGCACTGGCCACCATCTGTTCGATCACGCGGTGATGCGGATCCATTTCGAGCAGATCGCGATCCGGCGCGTTGGCTGGTCGCACGTCGCGAGCGAATATCTGTACCCCCAGCGGGTCGTGGCGTTGCGCGCCGTAGCTGTAAGAAAGACCTTCGTAACTCTTGAGCCCGCTGCCGGTTTTGCGCAGCTTGCGACGATAGCGATCAAGGCGCCTCATCGCCTTGCGTTTTATCAACTGCACCCGTGGAACTTTTACAAGCTCCAGCTCCACACCTTTGTGCGAGCGGGCCAGTTGTTCCGATAACGATTGATGCAAACCCTCCAGCTCAGTAAAACTGCTGGCGTCAATCGTCTCCGGCAATTGAATGGCATAGAGTTCGAGCAACAGATGGCGCAACACCGGGTTAATTTCTGCGGCAGCGGGATCGGTATCCAGTTCAAAGCTGTCGCGCACACCTTTTCGCTTTCGCAGTGTGGCGGGCACCAGTATCAGGGGCGAATTGATGCGCTCGTCCGGCGCGTCTTTCAGGTTGTGCCAGCGCAGAAATGCGGTGACGAGCCGCAATTGAGAAAACCCGAATTCACGAACATCGCGGCTGGCTTGCAATCTTATGCGATCGAGCGAAGTCGAGAGAAACGGATAATCTTCAAAACGCAGCCAGCGATAAAGCGCCAGTGGCTTACCGCTGCCAAGGCTCTTGCACAGTTCTTCGTTGGTAAACAGCAACTGTTGCAATCGAATAGACTGAACATTAATAACGTGCGGCACTGAACCCACCGTGAGGTTGGCGTTACTGCCCGTTTCGCGATAGTAGAGCAATCGATTGCGACGGCTGATTTCATACAAACGATTTTGCAGGCGACTTAGCAGCATGTTGCGTCGATTGCTTTCGCCGGGCGCAGGCACCTCGGCAATCGAATCCTCGACTTCCTGAAAGCGATAATGGGCCAGTGCTGTTGCGACGCTCAACAGATCCTGTGGACGCTGTTCGCGCTCAAGCGATGTCATGCGTCGAATCAGCATGGCAATCACCGGTGACAAACGCGAGTTCAGCGCACACAGATCGTGACGCGCCAAAACAAATTCCTGCAACTGCTGCGGATCGCTGAAATCGAGCCCTGTCGCCAGGCTACCCATCAACATGCCCAGTACGAAGGTGTCGGTTAGCGCATCGTGGTGATCGAGCTTTTGTTCCCATGCGATGTAATCGGGATAGTAGGCCAGTCTGGCTGGCTCATCGCGCTCGGCCGTGGTGCTATCCTGTAACTGCATGTCTTCACCGGCACGCAATCGCCGGGTCACATCGAGTTGCACACCAGAGACTGGCCTGGCGAGCTTACGCACCGCGGCCATATTGCTCGCTGGATCCTGCGCATGCACGTTGGCGTACCAGACATGCCCGAGTGATACACGCAGATGATCGATACCGTTTAGTGGCGCGACCTTGCCTAGCTCGTGCGTGGCGACCACTTGCATCAGTAACGGCTGCGCAAGCGCGACAATATCGTCGCTGCCAATATCACCGCCAGTCTGCTGGAGCCATTCAAGTACCGCCTGACCCTGCTCCGGGGAATCGCTCAAGCTCATTTAAGGATTTCCCTGCGGCGCGTGTTCTCGTGATTGCTGAAGCATTTTGGCCGTATCGGTTTTTTTCAGCTTCAGCTCTTTTCTGGCGGTGGACTCGAATTCATCATGGATACCGATCTGCTCGGCAAAAAACAGTGTCGCGCCCAACAACGGCACCGTCGAATCCCGATCGGCCGTCGCGAGATCGAGCAGGCTCCAGGCAAGGTATTGCTTTGTCTGCGGCGCGTAATCGGCAAGCTGTGCAGCCAGCTCGGCAATCGGCAATTGCAGATCCTGCGGCGGGTCACGCCATTCGAACATCGGAAAGTACTCGCGCATCAGCACCTCGTGCTCGTCCTGGCGGAATCGCTCATCGGCGCCCAGCACCTGTGCCATATCGCGGGTAACCCGCGACAACTCACGCTGATCCAGCAGATCGAGCCTGCCAACATTCAATGGCCCGCGGACCAGTGCGGCATATTGCTCTGGTGCACGCATGCCTTCACTGAGCGCCCGCGCTCTTATGTAACACTCCGGGTGGGTGATACCCTGCGCGCCACTTCGATCGCGCTGCAGGATTTCGTTCGCTTGTTGCAGATAGTCAGCAGGATTCACATCACTCAAACCGGTATGTACTTTTAACAGACTGGAAATCGGTGCATCGGCCCCGCCACAGGCAACCGCCGCCCCAAGATCTGCGTAGAGCTCGGTATGAAGCTGGTAGCGACGCTGCGTTTCTATATAAGCACTGTGACAATCGGGTTGTTCGACGCACCAGTGCAGCAAGCGCGCGGCGGCGAAAAATTCGCCATCGGTTTCGGTATAGAGTTTGTGATGGGAGAGCTCGTGGCCGAACAACGCGCGCTGCTCGGTTTCATCGAGCATCTGCAGAATGGGCCCGCTCAGAACGACGATCAATTCGTCCTCGAAAAAATGTAGCGCAGCGTTGGCCTCCGAGGCGGACGACTGCTCCTGATAGATCGTAATCGGACAGCTTATCTCAAGCGTCGTAGCGACCGATGCGGCCAGCTCATACAACTCACTATGGCTATCACGCGCCAGTCGGTACGTCGTTTTGAGCAAATGCAGCGTGCTGTTGTCGCGATACTCCCGATCAAAGCGATCAGACATGAACCAGCCCCACAAACCCGGCTCGAAGCGTTTCAGGTGATCGCAAATCTCCACATGGTACGGCAGCGGTGAAAATGACATCAATGGGTTCCGGCTATGGTGGCGATCGTAGAGGAAGGCGGGTTGCCAACAGCGTGCCAGCGCTGGCAGACAGATTATATCTGTGACTGCCTCGCAAGGCCCGAACAACACTGGCGGCGATACGCGAGAAAGGCACCCGGATCATCCGGCGGCAAAAGTGCGACAGCCTACACAATTTCATTTTTGATACACTCAGTACCGCCAGTAATGAGGACCTCAAGACATAATCAGCGAAACACCCCGTGTATTGTATCGCTTTCTTTACACCATGTTCTCGCCAGTTGGCGACGGAGGCTCGTATGCGGCGATCAGCCCCTGGTTTTTTTCGCTGTTTACAACACCCTGGCTCATTCGCATCCGGTATTCGTCGCACCCTGGCGACAATACTACTTTGTGCCGCAGCACCGCTGACAATGGCTCAAAGCGCAACGGATATAACCGACCTCATCCTTGTCACCGGGCAGTCGAATGTGCAGGGTTCGCAAACGGTCTACGATCCGGTAATCGATGCCAGCCACCCGAGGATTCTGGCGTTCACCAGCCAGCAGGACTGGCAGACCGCAGACCTGCGCCAGGCCTGGGATATGAACGGCTGGCACCCGGGCAACGGCTCACTCAATGATCCGAACAGACAACCCTACAACAATATGGCGATGCAGTTTGCCAGGCGAATCGTAGAGCGCGATCCCGATCGAGTGGTTGGCTTCATTCTCGCCAGTGCACCGGGTGAGGGCATTCAGCACTGGGACGCCGACGGCACGTTTTACCCGCAAATTGTCGCAAAAGTACTGGATGCCTTGAACGCCCAGGGCGTTAAATCTCAATTGGACGGAATACTTTGGCACCAGGGCGAAACCGACTGGATTCTCGAGGGCTCGTCAGACCCGGATGCTGTCGATCCCGGGCCTGACTACTACCCGAACAAACTTGATGCCCTCATCGCGAGACTGCGAAACGAAAACTGGTTTGACGATGGCAAGCCCTTCATCTGTGGCGAAACGGTTGCTGCCGATTTAAACACCCACCTGATGGCACTGAATGATGACGGTGACAACTGGACGGCGTGTGTAGAAGGTGCCGGCTTACCGACCAGGGATGGCATCCATTTTAACGCCGAGGGACTGCGCACGATCGGCCAACGCTACGCGGACAAATACCTGCAGATGAGCTCTGCTGTAAAGTTGCCGGCATTTCCGGCACCTGTTGCAAGCGACGATTCTTTCAGCATCGAATACGGCAGCAGCACCAACCTGGACGTGATGCAGAATGACCAGCGAATCAGCAAAGCCGAGACACCTGAAATCATCACCATGCCCGCACTGGGCACTCTATCGATAAACCCGGACGGCACATTAAGCTATCGCCATGAGGGAATCGGATACGCAGAAGACAGCTTTAGCTACAAACTGGTTGATGCGCTTTTTGGTGATTCGAACATCGCAACGGTAACCATCACACCCGCCGCAGACCACGATGCGCAGCGCACCATCGCGATGAGCAACATCATTGCTGCACTGGAAACCTACAAAGAAGCACACGGCAATTACATCGTCACGGGAGGCGGCCACCGAGGCAGAGGCAACGGATGGTTTCACCTGAAAAATTCATCTGCCTATCCGGAGTCAACTGCCAACGTGCTGGTTAATGCCGGCTATCTCTCCGCGCAGAACAATAGAGACCCACTGCTCACCAACCCCGGCGCATACAGCCGATACGACTTCATGCTCTATCGTTGCGGTGATCGGGTTGCAGTTTTTTCAAAAAGCGATGGGATCAAAACCAGCGTAGAACACGCTGCCTGGTGGGATGCCAATGGCTGTACACAGCTGCCCATCGAGCGATACAACCATCCCTACTTTATGGTGACGGGTACATTTACAGACGACAGCCATGATGCAGCGCGCGTTGCCGGAGTCGCGCAGATGATAACAGCGCTGGAGTCATACCATGAGAGCACGCACAGCTATCGTGTGGCTGGCGGTGGCCACCGTGGCAACGGCAACGGCTGGGTACAACATGTGGGTGGAAACTACCCGGATTCGGTGAGCAATGTTCTGCAAAGCCTGGGACACTTAAGCACCGGTTTCATTCGCGATCCGCTCTATGTGAGTGGCGGGTCTGTGAAAAACGACTACATGATTTACCGCTGCAAGAACAGAGTCGGCGTGTTTTCACTCAGTGATGAAATTACCCCTGCCACCGAAGACCAGAACTGGTGGACGGCGAACAACTGCACCACGATCCCGATAACTCGATATCAGCACACCTACTTTCAGCTCAGCGCTATTCACTAGTGCTCTGACGGGCGGCCCGCCAGCCACTGCTATTCCGGCGGGCGCACGCGCAGAAAACGTGCAAAGCGCGGTTTGCCACTGCGGGTGCGGCCCTGATACCGATAGCTGACAGTAGCACCCACGGGTGGCGGAGCCGCGCGCTGGGCATCGCTAAACCCGGTGCCCAGGCGGAACTGCCGCCCGGTGTCATCTTCAACCAGCAGGCTTCCCATCACGTTGCGATATTTTCCCTTACCGGGCTGATGTGAAACGACAACGGCCTCGGCATCCTGATGCAGTTTCATTTTGATCAAACCCTGATGCCGACCGGTCCGGTAACGGCTATCGTCACGCGCGAGCATCAGGCCCTCTGCTCCTTCAGATGTCACCTCCTCAAGTAATAACTGCAATGCTGCGTGGCTGGGCACCCTTTGCTGTGGCACTAATTCAAGCCAGGGCTGCGGCGATGCATCGACAATCTCTGCCAGGCGCCGCTGTCGATAGTTGAAATCTCCATCGACGGCAGGCATATCGAACGCCATAAACCGCACCTGGCGCCAGGCGTTTTCATCGGGACGATGATCGCGAATGGTCTGCATCAGCAATTGAAAGTTACCCCGCCCCATCCACAACTCTCCATCGAGCGTTTCGGCTGGTAAATGCGCGGTGAACCAGGCTGGTGCATGATAGATATTGCCGCCACGAGAAACGAACTGACTACCATTCCACCAGGCCCGCGCACCATCGTACTTTTCACTAACCCAGTAACGGGGAAGATCAAGTTGGGTGTGGTAGTGCTCGGCCAGGGCCAGCGGTGGAGTGCCGTTTGGTGCAGTAGCTGCGACAGGCCCGGATAATACACAGGCCACGAGCGTGGCCAACAACTGACGCGAATACTTCATTACATCTACTTCTAAATTGACAGAGAATTATTTTGCGCAGCTTGCCAGGCGCAATTCTGTTATGCAGCACGCAAAAATTCAAGTCTGTCCGGCGTTGAAATCCCGTGTTACTCGCCGGGCTGAATACCACGCACGACTTCGCGAATGATCTGCACAATGGTGTCGATATCATCGGTGTTGAAGGTCAACGGCAGACGCATGTCGAATGTACTGCGAAGAATTTCCAGCGTGTTGTCCAATACCGGGGCCTCTCCGAGATAACGCCAGCTATCGTAGCGACTGGTAAAGCCCTGTGGATCCTTGCTGCCAAACCATTTCAGCTCCACACCTCTGCGCGCGCATCCGTCGATAAACTCTGCCACATCGGTAGAATCGAAGGCGGGTACGCGAAACTGGATTGAACTGCCGACGTAGTATTCGTTTTCGGGGCGACGGGGCATCGCAACACCCGATATTTGCGCAAGCCCGCGCTCTGCCGTTCGGTAGAGTTTGTTCCAGCGCTCGCAGTTTTCCGCAAGCAGGGGTAACTGCGCACGCAGAATGGCGGCGCGAAGATTATCCATGCGGCCGCTGTAGTTCGGCGTATCGAGGCGGATATCATCGAACACGGCTGCATCCGGGCCGGCGCCGTGTCGTTCGTAGAGCATATAGGAGCCGGAGTGCATGGTCGCTCTGGCAATAATTTCGGGATCGTTGGTTGTCAGCAGCCCGCCCTCGCCGCTATTCATGTGTTTATAGGTCTGGGTGCTGAAACAGGCCACTGCGCCAAAAGTCCCGGATGCTTTGCCGTTCCAGCTCGCACCCATGGTGTGTGCACAATCTTCAATCAGTACAACGCTGTGCCGTTCGCACAGATCGACTATTCGTTGCATATCCGCGAGATGGCCGCGCATATGAGAAATCATGAAAAAACGGCATTCGCCGGTTTTCATCAGCGATTCAAGGTGTGCGATATCTACGCAGTAGTTTTCGTCTATTTCAACGAGTACCGGCACGCCACCGGCGTTGTGGATCGCACCCGGCACGGGTGCCAGGGTAAACGCATTGGTCAGCACCTTGTCGCCCGGCACGAGCCCGGCCGCCTTCAACGCGACATGCAATGCATAGCCACCCGAGGCACAGGCCAGACAATAATCCACGCCCAGGTAGTCGGCAAACTCTCTTTCAAGCAGCGCGGCTTCCGCAGTCTCACCTTCGGCGACATTGTAGCGATGTAGCTTGCCGCTACGCATGATCTCGACCGCACGCTCAATACCTGCTTCAGGGATAGACTCCTGCATAGTGAAGAGTTTATTAAAATGCAGCGGCGTGTCAGTGACAGGTTGATGGCTCAAAATATTTTTACCGGTTAACTTTGCGCTTTGACTTGATGCAATCTGCTGGAACAAGGATCAGGATTTTACCCGTTGCATTTGTGGATCATAGAACGGCGCGAGACTCACTTCGCAATCCACTCGTTCGGTGGCAACCTCCAGCTGATAGTTGCCACTATTGATGTAGTCGGCATCCACTCCATCCGGGTTGCGAATATAACCATAGCCGATTGCCACACCCAGATGATGCCCGAAACCGCCGCTGCTGAGCCAGCCCGCGCGCTCGCCATTGCGGTAGATCGTCTCCCTGCCCAGCAGCACGACTCCCGGTTCACAAACGCTAAATCCGGCAAGTTGTTTTTTCAATCCGCCGGCCTGTTGCGCGATAATCGCATCACGCCCCTTGAAAGGCATATCGGTCTTTCGCGATTTCAGCGCCCAGCCAAGCCCTGCCTCAAGCGGCGAATGATCCGGCCCGATGTCGCTGCCCCAGGCGCGATACCCCTTCTCAAGCCGACAGCTCTCAATCACTCGATATCCCGCGTTGATCAGCCCCAGCGGTTTACCCGCGGCCATCAATGCCTGGTAGACCGTTTGCGCGTACTCCACCGGCAAATGCAATTCCCACCCAAGCTCACCCACATAGGTGATCCGAAGTGCATTGACCGGACAGCCCGATATGCCGATGGTTTGCAGAGTCGCAAACCCGAAAGCACTGTTCGACATATCGCTTCGGGTAACCTGTTGGAGAATTTCGCGCGAAGCCGGTCCCATCAGTGACAGCACACAACTGGCGCTGGTGACATCCACCAGCTGGGCATTCATACCCGCTGGAATGTTGCGCGATATCCAGTCGAAGTCGTGGGTTGCGAAACCGGTACCAGTCACAATATAAAACTCGCAGTCACTCACACGCGCAATCGTCACATCCGCCTGAATGCCGCCATGATCATCGAGCATCTGCGAGTACGTGAGCGAACCGACAGGCTTGTCTACATCGTTTGCCGCCAGCCAGTTCAGCGCAGCCAGCGCATCGGGACCCTTGAGCAGATATTTGGCGAACGATGTCTGATCGATCAACACGGCAGCATTACGCACTGCAGCTTGTTCACGGGCAACGGCCGTGTGCCAGTTGGGTTGCTCAAAGCTGTAGATATCTTGTGGTTTTTCACCGGCAGCAAGATCGGCAAACCAGTTCGGACGCTCCCAACCCAGCTTCTCCCCAAAACAGGCACCCTGCGCCTGTAGTACATCATAGAGCGGTGATCGTCGGCAGGGGCGTCCGGCGCTGTGTTCCTCGAACGGCCAGGCTATCGTGTAGTGCTTGCCATAAGCTTCGAGCGTGCGCGTACGAACCCAGTCGGTATCAAAGTGCGGCCGCCCGAAACGACGTATATCCACACTCCACAGATCAAAGGGGGGTTCACCCTTGTGAACCCATTCGGCCAACGCCATACCGGCCCCGCCACCTGCGGCTATGCCAAACGCATTAAACCCTGCACCGACAAAAAAGTTGCGCAACTCGGTTGCCTCGCCGAGAATGAAATTGCCATCGGGGGTGAAACTCTCGGGGCCGTTCGTGAGCTGCTTGATGCCAACATCGGCAAGCCCCGGCACGCGTCCCAGCGCCAGTTCCAGCATGGGTTCAAAGTGATCAAAGTTCGAGTCCAGCAACGAGTAGCTGAAACCTTTGGGTATACCATCGACGGCCCAGGGAATTGGATTGGATTCATAACCGCCCATCACCAGTCCGCCCACGTCTTCCTTGTAGTAGGTAAGACGGTCGGGATCTCGCAAAGTCGGCAGATTACTCTCGACGCCGGACATTTTTTCGGTGAGCATATACTGATGCTGCACCGACACCAGCGGCACATTGACACCATATTTTGCAGCGAACGCACGCGTCCATTGGCCCGCACAGCAGACTACTTTTTCACATTCAATTCTGCCCCGGTTGCTGATCACCGCGGTGATGCCATGCGTGCCGATTTCAAGCTCAAGCACTTCGGTATCCTCAACAATCTGTGCACCCGCCATTCTGGCACCTTTGGCCAGCGCCTGCGTGATATCTGCGGGATTGGCCTGACCATCGGTGGGAAGATAGGCGGCACCAATCACATCATCCACCGTCATCATTGGCCACAGTGCCTGCGCCTCACCGGGGGTGAGCAACTGCATATCCAGGCCAAAAGAATGCGCCGTCGTCGCCTGGCGTTTTACTTCTATCCAGCGCTCCCGATTGCAGGCAAGCCGCAATCCACCGTTCATCTTCCAGCCGGTCGCCAGGCCGGTTTCCCGCTCCAGTGATTGATACAGCTCTACCGAATGCCCCAGTAATTGTGTGACATTGGCATTGCTGCGCAGTTGCCCCACCAGCCCCGCGGCATGAAAGGTGGTACCGGATGTAAGCTTTGATTGCTCCAGCAACAGCGTTTCACAACCCATTTTGGCCAGGTGGTACGCTGTAGAGCAACCGACGATACCACCGCCAATCACCACTACTTTTGCCGAAGAAGGCATGTCTTTCATGGCAGATTCACAGCGCGTTGAATTGATCGAGGGATTGTTCGAAACGGCCCAGGTTATCGGCCGTATAGATGGAGTAATTAAAATCCAGGGTGGAATGAATCTCCGACACCATGCTCCACATCGTCTCGCGCAGCAATGACGCGCATTTCATCGCCTGATATTGTCTCCACAGTGCGTCATCGGGCGTTTTGTCGAAGTAGCACTCGAGCATCGATCGCTCCTGCTCCACACTCAACTCGTTGTTGGACGCAAGGCCACCCAGATCAAATAACGGTGTATTGTAACCGGCGTACTCCCAGTCAATTAGCCAAAGCCGATCGCCATCATCGAGTATATTGGCTGGCAGTAAATCGTTGTGGCCAAATACAATATCGAACGGACCTGCAGCCGCCTCAAGTTGTTTGGCTGCGTCTAGCAAACCTTGCAGTTTGTCGGAGTAACGACTTTTACCTTCAGCAAGCGTGGCGGCGTAGTCGCGCAGCACATGGAAAACCCAGAACACTACCGATGCGCCACGCAGATGTTTCGGAATCTCGGTGTGACAGCGCTGAACCAGCTCGATAATGCGCTCCAGCTGTTGCGGGTTTTGCACCGCTTTGGCATCCAGTGCGGTAGCGGGAATATAATCCATCACCAGCACCCCTTCCTGATGATGACGTATCTGTGGTGACAAACCCGCCGAATGAGCAGCCTTGCCCGCTGCAATCTCGTTGAATCGCAGGATTTGATGCACAGGAATATCGCGGCCGAGCCGCACCACGAACTTACCCCGGGAATCCGATACCAGATAATTGTGATTGGTAATGCCACCTTCGAGTGGTTCTATCTCTATTGCCGATT
>CAKZSB010000048.1 GCA_937920585.1 uncultured Granulosicoccaceae bacterium
CTACTGGCAGGCCGCTTCCATCCTCAATCCCTACCTGTCCAGCGGCACGAAGGATATTGAATCTGCATCAATGGTGATTGAGCCGCTGGCGCGCTACAACGAAACCGGTGAAATGGTGCCACTGCTGGTGGACGAAATCCCGACTGTCGATAACGGCGGTGTTTCAGAAGATCTGAAATCCATTACCTGGAAGCTCTCCGATGGCATCACCTGGTCCGATGGCTCGCCGCTGACTGCGGCAGACGTTGCCTTTACCGCCGAGTATTGCCTGCATCCTGAAGGGGGTTGCCAGCAGTCTTCCAATTTCACTGACGTCGAAAGTGTTGAAGCGGTTGACGATCAAACCGTAAAAATCACTTTTGCCGCGGCCAAGCCTTTCCCCTATGGCCCGTTTGTCGGCTCGCAGGTTCCGGTTTTGCAAAAGGCACAGTTCGAAAACTGCATGGGCGCCAAAGCACCCGAGTGCACCGATGCGAACTTTGGCCCGATCGGCACAGGCCCGTTTGTAGTATCCGATTTCAAAGCCAATGACGTGATCAGCCTGGCTGCCAACGATAAATACCGTGATGATGCCAAGCCGGCGTTTGCCAGCGTGATCTTCAAGGGCGGTGGTGATGCAGCCTCTGCTGCGCGTTCAGTGCTTGAAACCGGTGAATTCGACTACGCATGGAATCTGCAGATCGAACCGGAAGTGCTGGCGCAAATGTCACAGGCAGGCAAAGGTACTGTGGTATCGGCTTTTGGTACTTCCGTTGAACGCCTGATGGTCAATTTCACCGACCCCAATCCGGAGCTGGGTGACAAGCGCGGCACCATAGAGGGCGGTGCTCACCCGTTCCTGACTGATCCTGCGGTTCGTCAGGCATTGTCAATGTCGATTGATCGCCAGACACTGGTAGATGTTGGTTATGGCGAAGCCGGCCAGGCGACCTGTAACGTGCTGCCCGCCCCGGCAGCTTATGCATCAACCGCGAACGATGCCTGTAAAACTCAGGACATTGAAGGCGCCAAGAAGCTGCTCGACGATGCGGGATGGGTTCCGGGTTCCGATGGCGTGCGTGAAAAAGATGGCGTGCGTTTGTCGATCCTCTATCAAACTTCGACCAACTCTGTACGACAGGCCACACAGGCTATCGTCAAGCAGTGGTGGGCAGAAATTGGTGTAGAGACCGAGTTGCGCAACATCGATGCTGCCGTATTCTTTGGCGGCGATCAGTCCAGCCCGGATACTTTCCAGAAATTCTTTGCCGACATCGAGATGTATACCAACAACTTCGATGGCACTGACCCTGAAAAGTACATGGCCAACTGGATCTGTGCGGAAATTCCGAGCCCTGAAAACCAGTGGCTGGGCAGCAACATGCCGCGCTACTGCAACGCTGAATACGATGCACTGGTCGCCGAGATGGGCAAGACCGCCAAGCTGGAAGACCGCGCGGCACTGGCCAAGAAGATGAACGATATGCTGATTCAGGAAGGCGCAATGATTCCGCTGATTCACCGCGGTGGCGTATCGGCTCATGCCAACTCGCTGCAGGGTGTATTGATGAACGAGTGGGATTCCGAGCTGTGGAATATCGCTGACTGGAAGCGCGCCGAGTAACACGGGCGCGATACGTTCCCCGGCCAGCCGGCCGGGGAGCGTTGGCTCTGGAACACTATGCTTCACTACACCCTGCGCCGATTGCTGTTTGCCATCCCTACGCTGTTGGTCATCAGTTTTCTGATCTTTGCCATCCTCGATCTGGCGCCCAATGATCCAACCGGCAATCTGCCGCTTACAATCTCCCCTGAAGTGCGAGAGAAAATTCGCCTGTCTCTCGGCCTGGGTGAACCGTTCCCTATTCGCTACCTGAAATGGTTGCAGCAGTTCTTTGTGAACGAACCTCTGAATATTATCGAGCAAACGTTTGGCGTCACGATTGGCGACAGCGAAAATCGTTTGCGCGTTACCTCCTGGGCGACCCGCAGCCCGGTGGTGGATCTGATTATCGAGCGTACGCCACAGACCCTTTGGGTGGTGGGTATGTCGACGCTGCTCGGTATTCTGATTGCGATTCCGATCGGTGTCATTTCAGCCTATCGCCAATATTCCATTTTCGATCAGATTGGTACCTTTATCTCAATGATCGGCTTTTCGGTACCCACATTTTTTACAGGCCTTGTGTTGATTGTGATTTTCAGCGTAACGCTGGGCTGGTTGCCATCCATTTACGATACAACGCACAAGGTCACCGATCTGGCGAGCTTCTGGTTTCAGGTAAAGCAGATGCTGATGCCGGTGATGGTGCTGGCCTTGTTCAATGCGGCCCAGCTATCGCGCTTTATGCGGGCGGCAATGCTGGATAATTTGTCGCAGGATTATGTACGTACTGCGCGTGCCAAGGGTATGAAAGAAAGCAGGGTGCTGCTGCATGTACTGAGAAATTCACTGATTCCCGTGGTAACAGTAATTGCGCTGGGCATCCCGCAGATTTTTGGCGGTGCGATTATTACCGAGCAGATCTTCCGTGTGAATGGTCTGGGGCAGTTGTTGATCGTGGGCATTCAGGGGGCGGATATACCGTTGGTGCAAACACTGACGTTTATATTCGCGATTTTGATCGTGTTGTTTAATCTTATTGCCGATATCGTATACGGCATGCTCGATCCGCGGATTCGATATGAGTAGCGTACCGGCCGATGTCGCTGTCACCGAACAGATGCCCGTGCACCGCTCTATGTGGCGGGATGTGTGGCTGCAATTTCGCACGCACAAGGGGGCGCTGGTAGGGACGGCTGTATTTCTCACCATTATTCTCGCTGTGGTGGTTGGTCCCTATTTTCATACCCTGGACCCGCAGTACCTGAACATACTCGATAAAAATCAGGGCCCGTCGCTTAAGCATCCGATGGGCACTGATAACCTCGGTCGCGATACTTTTGCCCAGGTGTTAGCGGGTGGCCGAGTATCGCTGGCCGTAGGTGTGACCGCCATGCTGCTGTCGCTGGTGGTGGGGACACTGGTGGGTGTGCTGGCCGGGTTTTTCCGGCGCCTCGACGGGCCGCTGATGCGCCTGACAGATTTGTTTCTTGCGCTGCCGCTGTTGCCGCTGTTGCTGGTCATTATCATGCTGTTTCGCGACACGCTGCGAAGCATGTTTGGCCCCGAGACCGGCATTTTCCTGTTGATCGTTTTTGTTATTGGCATCACGAGCTGGATGCAAACCGCACGTATTGTTCGTGGGGATGTGCTGGCTTTGAAGGAGCGCGAGTTTGTCATTGCTGCGCAAAGTATTGGTACGCCTTCACGGCGTATTATCACACGGCATATTTTTCCGAATGTGCTCAGCCCGATCATGGTGTCGGCAACGCTCGGTATCGCCAATGCAATCATCACCGAATCGGCGTTGAGTTTTCTGGGGCTGGGTTTTCCATCGGATTTTCCAACCTGGGGACGCTTGCTCTACGACGGGGCAAATTTCATGACACTAACGCCGGCGCGTGTGATCTGGCCCGGGCTTGCGATTTCACTGACAGTGCTCAGTGTTAACTATATGGGTGACGGTTTGCGTGATGCACTTGATCCGCGTATCCGGGGGCGATAAGCAGCAATGAAACTATTTGGAATCACCGCTCTGGTTTTGTTACTGGGCGCAGGATTGTTTTTTTTCTACCTGGGGCATAAGTCATCGAAGATGGATGCGCCTGATATGGTTTCGGGCCAATTGGCACCGTGTGGGCCTAAGCCTAACTGTGTCAGCAGCCAGAGCGATGCGACGAGCGAATACTTCGTGGCGCCGTTGGAGGTGACTGGTGGAGATGTTGTTCAAAGCCTGGTGGCTGCGATTGAACAGACGGGTGGTGTGGTTAAAATGCAGACTGCCGGCGCGCTACAGGCAACTTACGCCAGCGGCATTTTTCGCTATGTCGATGATGTTCAGTTCAGTTGGGAGGAGGGATCTGCCAGCGTGGACGTTCGATCGGCATCGCGAGTCGGGCACAGTGATATGGGGGCGAATCGCGTGCGCGTGCAGGCGCTGCGGGCAGCGCTGGGCACAAACTAACAGAGCTCCGCTTTGCTGGCGGAACAGCTAGCCGGGTTCGTT
>CAKZSB010000049.1 GCA_937920585.1 uncultured Granulosicoccaceae bacterium
CCCTCGAAGGCTGCGGCCTGATGATGCGAACAGCAGCGGAGACAGCATATGACTGAGGTAGTAATCGATGTGGGTGATCGTCACATCCGTGAGATCAACCAGCAGATGCAGGCCGAGGCCGCCGCGGGCAACAGCATGCTGGTGCGCAATACCAAATCGCGCCACAACCTGGGGATTGGCCTGCCGGCCGGTGCGAAGCTGAAATTTGAAGGCAGCGTGGGATACTACTGCGGTGGTTTGAATAATGGTGCCACTGTAGAGATCGAACGCAATTCCGGCTGGGGCACCGGCGAGGCAATGGCCTCCGGCGACATCACCGTGGGCGGCTACGCCGGCATGTCGGTCGGTGCTGCGATGCTGGGCGGTGTGATCCACGTTAAAGGAGATTCCGGCCCTCGCTGCGGTGTCGCGATGAAAGGCGGCGATATTATCGTTGAGGGAAAGATCGGCTATCAATCGGGTTTTATGGCACACAAGGGCCGCATTATCGCGCTGGGTGGTGCGGGTGAATCCTGTGCCGATGCGTTGTGGGGCGGTGAAGTCTGGGTCGCCGGTGACATTGCATCGCTTGGTGTCGACACCAAAGTAGTCGAACCTGCGGCTGAAGAAGTGGAATCGGTTGAATCACTTCTGGCCAGCCGCGGCCTGGAAGATTCGTCGCGCAACTGGCGCAAAATTATTTCCGGACAACGCCTCTGGTACTTCGAGAGCAGAGACGCCAACGCGTGGTTGATGATATGACTGACAAATACGAATATCCGTTTGAAATGCCGAGCGAGGAAGAAGTCGCCTTCAGCGATGGTGCTATAGAAGGCCGTCCGGCCGGTGTGCCTTCTTCTTATCGTGAGGGCGGTTCTACCCGCTGGACGCCGGATGCAATCTCCGAG
Source organism: uncultured Granulosicoccaceae bacterium (assembly GCA_937920585.1). GTDB lineage: Bacteria > Pseudomonadota > Gammaproteobacteria > Granulosicoccales > Granulosicoccaceae > CAKZSB01. Next base: position 888 of record CAKZSB010000049.1, read on the forward strand.
GTCCACGCACTGGCGCAACTGGGGCGCTATCAGGTTAGAGGCTACAACACCTTTAACAAACAGATGCCAACCTTTGACGATCTCACCTTCGTTCCCGCCACTATGACCCGTTTACCACTCGAAGGTTATCGCGAGAGTTGCGATACCACCACGATACTGGGCGGCGGCTCCGGGCTGGTTGAAAAACCGCTGGAGTTAAAGATTCCCGTTTATATCGCCTCCATGTCGTTTGGTGCCTTGTCCGCCAGTGCGAAGGCAGCGCTGGGCTATGGCGCCTCGAAAGTAGGCAGCATGACCTGCACCGGCGAGGGCGGAATGCTCGAAGAAGAGCGCGCTGCCAGTCAGCGGCTGGTGTATCAGATGAGTCCGGCTCGCTATGGACTCGATCTCGATCACCTGCGCCGCGCCGACGCACTCGAACTGGTGGTGGGGCAGGGTGCCAAACCCGGTACCGGTGGGTTGTTGCTGGGCATGAAAGTATCCGAGCGCGTTTCACAGATGCGCACCCTGCCACCCGGTGTCGATCAACGCTCAACCATTCGCCATCCCGACTTTCTTGGTGCTGATGATCTGGCCGTGAAAATTGAAGAGCTGCGCATCGCCACCGACTATCAGGTGCCGATCTTCATCAAAATGGGTGCAACCCGTCCGCGCTATGATGTTGCGATTGCTGCCAAAGCAGGAGCTGATGTTGTCGTTGTCGACGGTGCTGAAGGCGGTACCGGCGCCTCACCCGAGATGCTGCTCAATCACACCGGCATTCCGAATATGTCAGCGATTCGGGCGGCACGTGAGTCGCTCGATGAATGCGGTATGACCGGCAAGGTATCACTGGTTGCGGCAGGTGGTATAAGAACCGGCGTAGATGCAGCCAAGTGCCTGGCACTGGGAGCCGATGCAGTGATGATCGGAAATGGTGCCATGATCGCGCTGGGCTGCAATTCACCGCGCTATGAAGATGACTACGCAAAGCTGGGCACCTCACCCGGGCAATGTCATCACTGCCACACCGGCATGTGCCCGGTGGGTGTTGCGACCCAGGATCCCGATCTGGAATCGCGAATGAGTGTGCCGGCCGGCGCCGAGCGGGTGGCAAGATATCTAACCGCCATGACGATGGAGATCACTGCACTGGCCAAAGCCTGTGGCAAGTCATCGGTGCACAACCTTGAAGTTGAGGATCTGCGTGCACTATCGTTTGAGGCGAGTGCCTTTACCGGGGTAAAAATGGCTGGTATTGATCGGGCGTTTAGCTGGTAGCGTTGATTGCTGTGTTTGTGCAGCGCGGGGATATCTCGCGCTGCGCAATCGGTTTTGCCTGAATTGACGTCTATTCAGCTCGTTTGGGACTGGAATCACTCTTCACTATCTGAAGCCATCGCGATTTACTAATCACCGCCAAACACGATGCCTGTTTCAGGGTGCAGCAATACTCGATTCACACCGTTCTGTTTCCGAAGGACCATTTGGTTCGCGTGGTAACATAAGCCGGACCCGGCTGTGATCGCCGTACTCTATCTCTCCTCTCACAAACAACGATATTCAAAGGCAAACGAATGAGCGACGACTCCTCTTATACCCCGCCCAAAGTCTGGAAGTGGGATGCTGAAAGTGGCGGCAAATGGGCCAGCATAAACCGGCCGATCGCCGGTGCAACGCACGATAAAGTGTTGCCCGTGGGGGATCATCCGTTTCAGCTCTATTCACTGGCGACACCCAATGGCGTAAAGGTCACTGTGATGTTCGAGGAGTTACTGGCGCTGGGTCACAAGGGGGCGGAGTACGATGCCTGGCTGATCAACATTGGCGAAGGCGACCAGTTTGGCAGCGGTTTTGTCGAGGTTAATCCGAACTCGAAGATACCGGCATTGATGGACCACAGTACCAATCCTCCCACACGTATTTTTGAATCTGGTGCCATGCTGCTGTATCTGGCAGAGAAGTTCGGTGAATTCCTGCCTGCCGATCACGCCGCCAGAACCGAGTGTTTGTCTTGGTTGTTCTGGCAGATGGGCAGCGCGCCCTATCTGGGTGGTGGCTTTGGTCACTTCTATAAGTACGCGCCGGTGTCAATTGAATACTGTATCGATCGCTTCACCATGGAGACCAAGCGCCAGCTCGACGTACTCGACCGCCAGTTGGCCGAGCGGCAATTTATCAGCGGTGACAACTACACCATTGCGGACATCGCAATCTGGCCCTGGTACGGGCAGGTGGTGCTCGATGTTGTATATGAGGCTGCAGAATTTCTCGATGCCGCATCCTATAAAAACGTCAATCGCTGGGCCAGCGAGATTGCAAAGCGCCCTGCAGTGCAGCGTGGCAAGATGGTTAACAAGGGTACCGGTCCGCTGGAGTTACAACTGCGTGAGCGGCATGATGCAGGGGATTTTGAAACCAAGACTCAGGACAAAGTCGAGGCTTAAGCCAAATTACCTTGCCGGCCGCGATCGCGGCCGGCGAGGTCAAGCGATTACTCTTTAGACAAAAAGTCTTCGTGAGTGAACACAAAATCGCTGGCGATTGCAGCGGTGTGGCAGCCCGCGCAGAACTGACTCGGGCCGGCTTTACCGGTGTAACCGGCTGCCCATTCCCAGTTGTCCGCTGATCCGGTGCCTTCCTTTACTTTCAGACTAACCGTAATTTCGCCGCCTTTCTGAGCTTCCCATGCCGCTTTGTTGGCAAACTGTTCTTTGATCACGATGCTGCCTGCGGGAAAGTTGTAAGGTGCTGTGCCGGTTAGCGCATCCTTGCCGATATCGTTGACATAGACATCCCGGTAGCCATCGCGGCCCTTGTGTACATTGCCGATCAGCCCGGTCGGGTCACCGGTACCCACACGATCTTCGGTGATCTTGTGCCAGTTCTTGAAGTCAGCCCAGCGTGGATCAGGCTCACCACCGCCGATGTAGGCGCAGCCGCTTACGCCTGCGATCAGTGCACCCATACCCAGTAGTTTCAGATAGTTCATTTCAAATACGCTCCCGCGCAGTCAGTGAGAGATTGGCAACGATAACACCGTGGGCCTCGCGGTCCAGTGATTACTATTGCGAGAAACTCAGGTTGAATGCCGGATGGGCATTCACGACCACTCATGATCTGGCAGTGGAATCCAGAAAGTCTCGCCTTTGGGTCCGCGGGCGCGCACGACCCAAACTCTGACATCCTGCAACTGGAAATGTTCAATGCCCGTGACGGTAAGCCCCGCAATGGCGGCGGCATCGTCGCGGCAGTCGGCGCCAAACCAGCCGGTTTGTGCCATAAACTTTGCGCTGGCGAGCGTCTCACACCAGGCTCCGCCTGCTGGTAATGCGACGCTTGATAAGGCCCTGGGCGGGCTGTTGTAGGTCCACTCTGATGCTGTTGTGGCGCAGCCGGTCAGCGCAAGCGCAAGCGCAGCACTCAATACGGTTGCCAGCCAGGTATTCATACTTCCACCGTGAAATCGAATTGTGCTTCGTAGCGGTTGTCGCTGTCAGTGCTGTCCGGCGCGATTTTAAGGCTGTCTGCGCCGCCGCTGCCCTGCAGGTAGAGTTGGGTGGTGAGCAGGATGCGCTGTTCCGCCTTGAGTCGAACATGAATGTGCGGCGGTCTGCCGGTGTAGGGCACGGGCATGATGGTTCGAAACCGATACTGTCCGCTCGCATCGGTAATAGTTGCACCCTGGCCGGCAAAAGCTGCATCGAAGCGCTCATTATCGGGCGCATCGGGGTGGGGGTACACGCCTTTTGCATCGCACTGCCAGATCTCCACCCGCACGCGGGGCACGGGGTCCGAGTCGAGGCCCAGCACCTTGCCCTGCAGGATCAGTTGCTCGCCAGTGTAGTCTTCGTTCAATATCAGATCGTTGCGCAACGGGATGGGTTCTGGCGGGTAGTAAGGACCCGTTTGCTGAGACTGCGTTGTGCCACGGGCGGTGGCGCTGCAGCCCAGCCCGGTGAGTATCGGGGCGGCGGCAACAACTTGCAGCAGTACACGTCTTTTCATGGTTCGGATTTCCACTGAAACGGGCAGGTGCGGCACGGGCACCTCTGTAACAGCCCGTTCAATCGCCACTAGAATATGGTTCGGTTAGGGCGCAAGGCTTGCTTTTCAAGTGCAGATCAGTTTGCATACGCTTGCAAGCGGCGCTCGATTGCAGCAGCTAACCCCAGGTCAGGCGGCCCGACCGCCCGGTATGTCAACACAAGCAGAGCAAAACAAACCATGGCAACACATCTGAAGACGGCGCGATCCTCCGAGCTGCGCGCCGAGGACGATGCAAAGGTCCGCAGTATCGTTGAAGGCATCCTTGGCGACATTGAAAAGCGCGGCGATGCGGCTGTGCGTGAGCTATCGGAAAAATTCGATGGCTATTCGCCCGAGAATTTTCTGCTCGGTAGCAGCGACATTGAAGCGGCGATGGCCAAGGTCGACAAACAGGATCTGGCCGATATCGAATTTGCGCAAAAACAGGTGCGCAACTTCGCCGAGCACCAGAAGGCTGCGCTGCAGGATGTTGAAGTCGAGACCATGCCGGGTGTCATCCTCGGGCACAGGAACATTCCGGTCAATTCGGTGGGCTGCTACGTGCCGGGGGGTAAATACCCGATGGTCGCCTCTGCCCACATGAGCGTGGTCACCGCCAGTGTCGCCGGTGTCAAACGCATCATCGCCTCGGCACCACCACAGGGCGGTGCGCCGCATCCGGCGATTGTGGCCGCCATGCACCTGGGGGGCGCCGATGAAATTTACTGTCTGGGTGGTGTGCAGGCGGTTGGCGCGATGGCGCTGGGCACCGATACCATCGATTCAGTCGATATGCTGGTCGGCCCGGGCAATGCGTTCGTCGCTGAGGCAAAGCGCCAGCTCTACGGCCGGGTCGGCATCGATCTTTTCGCCGGTCCAACGGAAACATTGCTGATCGTGGACGACACCGTCGACGCTGAAATGTGCGCCACCGATCTGCTCGGTCAGGCCGAGCACGGGCCCGATTCTCCGGCGGTTATGATCACTAACTCCAAAGCACTGGCCGAGGCCACGATGGCGGAGATCGATCGAATTCTGGAGATTCTGCCGACTGCGGAGATCGCCCGCGCCGCCTGGCGAGATTATGGCGAGGTGATTCTTTGCGACAGCTACGACGAAATGCTCGAACAGGCCGAGTTCGTCGCCTCCGAGCACGTGCAGGTAATGACCGATCGCGACGACTGGTTTCTGGCCAACATGACCAACTACGGCGCGCTGTTTCTGGGGCCACGCACCAACGTTGCGTATGGCGACAAGGTGATCGGCACCAACCACACGCTGCCGACCAAAAAGGCCGGTCGCTACACGGGTGGTCTGTGGGTAGGGAAATTTATCAAAACCCACACCTGGCAAAAAGTGCTGACCGACGAGGCATCCGCCACGGTCGGCGAGTACTGCTCGCGGCTGTGCATGCTGGAAGGCTTTGTCGGCCATGGCGAGCAGGGTAATCTTCGTGTGCGTCGCTACGGTGGTCGCAACGTGCCCTACGGCGAAGCCGTGCAGCCTCTGGATAAAAACTGATGGAATTGCCGCGTACGCCATCCTTTCGGCTCGATGGCAAGCGCGCGCTGGTCACCGGTGGCTCCAGTGGCATTGGCCTTGGTTGTGCGGTGGCACTGGCAGAGGCGGGGGCGCATGTCGTGCTGGCGGCGCGCGGCGTGGAAAAGCTTGCCGATGCCGCAACCAGTATTCAGGATAGGGGCCACAGTGCAGAAGTGCTGGAAATGGACCTTGGCGATATGCAATCGCTGACCGACGCGATGAAGTCACAGGCTGCGTTTGATGTCGTCGTCAATTCTGCTGGTACCGCGCGCCACAGTCCCGCGCTCGAAACATCGGCCGATGATTTTCAGGCCGTGATGGATATCAATGTACGTGGCGCCTATTTTTTATCGATTGGAGCAGCCCACGGCATGATCGCCGCTGGCAACGGTGGCTCGATCATTCATATCACTTCGCAGATGGGTCACGTCGGTGGCATCGACCGCGCGGTTTACTGCGCGTCTAAACATGCAGTTGAGGGAATGATCAAATCCATGGCTATCGAATGGGGGGTGCACAAAATTCGTGTGAACACCATTGCACCCACGTTCATTCGCACCCCGCTGACAGAGGTTACCTTTAACAATCCCGAGCGCGTTGAGTGGATCAAGTCGAAAATAAAGCTCGAACGTGTGGGTGAAATTGAAGACATCATGGGGTCCGTGTTGTATCTGGCGTCGGATGCCTCGTCGCTGGTGACCGGAACCTCGCTGCTGGTCGATGGCGGCTGGACTGCGGGGTAGTAATCGGCGCATGAAGGGCTTTGACCCCAAATGGAAGGATCTGCCCGACTACATTCTCGGCGTCACACACGAGATCTGGGAACAACGACAGATTCACACCCTGCACAGGTACTATGCCGACGATATTATTGTCCGCTCGCCCGCGTCGGTAGTAGTTGGCAACGACGGGGTTATCGCCGCCACGCTTGCCACGCTCGCAGAGTTTCCCGATCGGCAGTTGCTTGGTGAAGATGTCATCTGGTGTGGTGATGATACGCAGGGTTTTTTGTCATCGCATCGGCTGCTGTCCACTGCCACTCATGCGAACCCCGGTGTGTACGGTGCGCCAACTGGCAAGCCGATGCGCTATCGCATTCTGGCCGACTGTGCGGTGAAGAATAATGTCATTTACGACGAGTGGCTGGTGCGCGATCAGGGTGCAATCGTGCGCCAGCTGGGTATCGATCCGGCCACCTATGCGCGCGAATTAATCGAACGCGAAGGTGGCGCTTTACAGTGCGTTGCACCACTGTCACCACTCACCGATCAGCAGGGTAGTTACACCGGCCAGGGTAACGAACACGAGTGCGGCAGGCGCTATGCAGACATGCTTGAACGTATCATTGCGGCAGAGATGTCTGCGATACCTGCCTGTTACGATCGCGCCTGCCAGCTTGCCCTGCCTGGTGGTATCGATGGCTACGGTCTGGATGCGGCCGACCAGTTCTGGATGGGATTGCGCGCCTCGTTTCCATCGGCACAGTTTTCTATCGATCACACGATAGGCCTGCAGGAAGATAATATGCCACCTCGTGCTGCTGTGCGCTGGTCGCTCAACGGCAAACACGATGGCTGGGGTAGTTTTGGTGTGCCCACTGGCGCAACCGTGTACGTGCTGGGTATCAGCCACGCAGAATTCGGCCCTCGCGGCTTACGCCGCGAATGGGTTCTTATAGATGAAACCGCCATCTGGAAACAGATTGTGTTGCATACAGGTTAATTGATGACTCCCGTTGAAATGGAACAGCGCATTGTGCGCTATGGTGATTTAAAGCCGTGCCGAACTGCGTTTATCGATGCGCACACGCCAGGCTCTGATCAGAAAGAAAATTTCACCATCATTGGCGCGGGTGTCTCCGAGAGCGCCGACCAGCATGTGCATATCAGTGATTCACCCGGATTCAATATTGGCGCTGCCGGCCAGCCACCGCGGTGTCGAAACTCGCTGCACACCCATCGCACGGCGGAAGTTTTTTTTATTTTAAAAGGGACCTGGCGTTTTTTCTGGGGGCGCTGGGGTGATGCCGGTGAAGTCACCCTGCAGGAAGGCGATCTGATCAACATACCCACACACATGTTTCGCGGTTTTGAAAACATCGGCACTGACTACGGCATGATCATGGCCGTGCTCGGTGGTGATGATGCCGGTGGTGGAGTGATCTGGGCACCACAGGTTATTGAGGAGGCCGCCGCACACGGTCTGGTGCTGGGCGAAAATGGCCGCCTCTATGACAGCAAGCAGGGCGAACAATTACCACCGGGCGTCGAGCCGATGCCGGTGATGAGCGAGGCGGCAATCGCCGAACTTCATGAACCCACCAGCGCAGAAGTGGTTCCCGGTTACGTCGCCCGTTACTGGGATATGATGGCGCTGGCCGATCGCCAGCCGGCCAAAGTCATTGCCGCCGATGGTATGTTGAAAGACAAACCCGGCTTTGAAGTGGAACTGATCTCCAGAGGTTCCATTACCGATGTGCCTTATAAAACCGACCGCCACGAGGTGCTGATGATCATGCGCGGGCACTGGCGCCTGAGCTGGAGCGGCGGTGAGACTACGCTTGCACCCGGCGATACCTGTGCCGTGCCTCCCGGGGTTTCGCACAGCATTGCACCTGCGATGACCGGCGAGGCCAGTTTGTTTCGAGTGCGCAACACCGATGACCCGGCCGGTGCAACCCACAGGTAAAAAATGACCATGCGAAAGCAGATCACACAACCGGCGCGGCAGATTGATGTTATACACGAGACTGATGTGCTTGTCGTGGGCTCAGGCCCGGGTGGGCTTGCCGCTGCACTGGCCGCCGCGCGCGCCGGTGTCGATGTCACGATGGTTGAGCGTTTCGGTTGTTTTGGTGGCAACATCACCGTGGTTGGCGTGGAGGGCATGGCCTGGTACCGGCACGAAGAAACCATCGAGGCCAATGGTATTGGCCGCGAGTTCGAAACTCGTGCCAAAGATAAAGGTGCCGCTGTGCCAGAATCGCAATCGCTCTCCTATGAGCTGGATTCGGAAGGATTCAAGATCGTCGCAGACGAAATGGTTGAAGAGTCCGGCATGCGGGCCATGTTGCACCGTCAGTTTGTCGAGCCGGTGATGGAAGGCGATAGCATTGTCGGCATTATCACCGAGTCAAAAGCCGGGCGCGAAGCGATACTCGCTAAACGCGTGATCGATGCCACCGGTGATGCCGATGTGGCCGAGCGTGCCGGTGCGCCGGTCACCATGCCCGCGGTCGAAGACATGATGGCAGCCTCGGTGATGTTTCATCTGGCGGGTGTCGACAAAAGTGCTTTCATGCAAGGCATCAAGGACGATCCGCAAACCTATAAGGACTGGGGCGGTGGCGGCGAATGGAATATTGAAACCTCCGGCAAGGAAGACGATATGTTTTCCCCGTTTATCAAAAAACCTTTCGAACAGGCGATTAAAGACGGCCTGATCCCGCCACACCTGAACACCATCGCCGGTACCTGGGGCGCCGCTCACGACACTGGCGAGCTCACCTACATGAATCTTGTGCACATGGATGGCTGCGACGGCACCAATCCGGATCACCTGACCCGATTCGAAATTGAAGGCAGGCGCCAGGCTATGCTCGCGATTGAAGCACTCAAGCGCTACATGCCCGGTTGTGAAGGTGCGCGTCTGCGCAACTTCGGCATGACACTGGGCATTCGCGATACGCGCAAGATCGATGCGGCCTACAACATGACTGAAAATGATGTACGCGAG
>CAKZSB010000050.1 GCA_937920585.1 uncultured Granulosicoccaceae bacterium
GGCTGGCACAGGCTTGTGCCGAGTATATTCAGGTAGCCGGTTCATTCGACAGCGATACCCGGCGAATCGTCGAGAGGCTCCACTTGACGGAACTGCAGAGTGAGCAATTCTGGCGTGGCATCACCGACGGATCTGCCAGGCAAGAGCGCCAGCGCTTGCTGGTGGCGGCCTATAGCAAGGTACTGTTTGCCAGCAGTCATCTGCCCAGTCTGATGGATATGCTACGACTGGCAGGCGACGATTCGCCCCCTGCGGGGCTCGCAAACCTGCGACTGGTGGTGCTGGATGCAAACGAGCCCGCCGCGTCGCCGGATCGCATTGCCAGGGTGATTGACGGAATCGATCTGGTCTATCGTGCCTGTGCGGCGATTGTCGCTCGCAAGGATAATGAGCCACTGCAGTTGCAATCGATAGGCGGACGGGCGAGCCGAAGTATCGAGTTTCGTGGTGATGCCAGGTTAGTGGTAGCTGCCAGGCATGTGCTGGTCGCGGCACAGCAAGCCACCCGGCACATTAATGCTGTTGAAAATGAGCTGGAGGGGCAGATTGCCGCCATAGCCCCGATCGCGGTGCTGGACAAGCTCGCAGCCCTCGGTCGTCACACCGAGGCCGCTATCGAGCAAATTCGCGAGAGTCTGATTGCCGGCAGCACGATGCTGGTACAAGCAGGCGCACAGCCCGGGCCGGACGATACCGAGTTAACACAGGACGCCACGACAATGTCCGGCGATGGCTTTCGCAACATTGACGATCTGGTCAATGCAGAACTCGACCAGCACTCGCTGGATCTGGTTGCCGCGGAACGGGCACGTATGCTCGAACAGGCCGAGTCGGGAGAATTGGCGACACCGGATGTGCGTACCACTGCAGGTCGACCTGTCGGGAATGCCATGGATGAGCGGATCGATGAGCTGATCGTTGACCTGAATCGGTTCTACAGCCCGGGAGCCAATCGCTGAGATTCGTGGTGAACTCTTGAAATAGCGAGCAAAGCGGTACATCTTGGTGGTTTTGTAACACATGCTTCCGGAGACGCGCCATTAGCCTAGATGAGCTGGTTAGCCGCTTTTCGTCCAGAGACCTGCCGCCGGTTGCCAGCTGGAATCCGGTCAGTTCACGAGAAATCGACATCCGCATCGACAGCAGCGGGCGCTGGTTTTATCTGGGCAGCGAGATAAAGCGCGACAGAATGGTGGCGCTGTTCTCGACTATTCTCGATTTCGACGGGCAAAGGCATTCGCTGGTAACGCCTGGCGAGCGATTGTGGATTACGGTGGAAGATGCGCCGTTTGTGGCGCTGCTGCTGGATATCGAAGGGCGCGGTGACGGCTTGCGGCTGACGTTTACCGACAATGTCGGCAATCAGTTTACGGCGGGCGCTGACAGACCGATCTGGATGGCCACCGACCCGGCAGGGAATCCCAGGCCCTACGTCATGGTTCGCCATCAGCTGTCTGCAGTGATGGCCCGGGCAGTCTACTATCAGCTGGCTGAATACGTCTGCGAGCACCGAGGCCGTGCCGGGGTTTGGAGCGACGGGGTGTTCTTCTCGCTGGAGGGGTAACTCACAGTTTTTGCGCGAGACTTTCGCGGCTGTAGTTGGTCACAGTATCAAGAAATGCAATGCAGTGCCGTTCAAATAGACAGTGCTGATCGTTGTGCTTGCATGCTACTTGCTGCTTCGTGGATAAGCGCCGCAGCCCCGATGAGAGACCGACGTTGTGAATCAAAACAATAATAATCAGGATGCCCTCGACCTCAATACGCTTGCGGCACGACACAACACCACCGAGTACGATTTGTTTGCCCTGGCATTCTACGATGGACATGGTTACGCCGCGGAGGAATCGACCCTGCAAGAGCTGTTTGTAGACTTTCTGCAAACCAGCAGCGCGCCAGACTGGTTGCGCGTGTACGTGAAAAGGCGCATCGAATGTACCTTTCTCCCTCCCGAGAATATCAAAAAGTCAGCGCTGATCACCACCGGTGCCCGGTCTGCGATCGTCAAATGGCGACCCAGTATCGATCTGTTTTCATTCACACTGGTGGGTTCAGTGTCGAGTGAGTATCGCAAGATAAACGACTCATACGACTGAGCCTGCTGCAGCGGCTGTCCTCGCCGTCTGCCTGATCATTCCCCGTCTGACCGCTAGCCCGAACCTGTTTGTAAGTGCTGACCGGCACTGCCATTCTGTGTGTACAATTCGGCCATGAGCCAGTCTGCAGCAACCGAAAATCCGTTGACCCTCGTCTACGACGGTGAGTGCCCTTTTTGTACCCGATATGTATCTCTCATGCGTCTTCGCCAGAGTGCCGGTGACGTTGAGCTGATCAATGCGCGCGAGCCCCACCCGCTGGTGGAGCAGTTGATTGCGTCCGGTTACGATCTCGATGAAGGCATGGTGCTTAAATCTGGCGGCAACATTTACCACGGCGACCGGGCCATTCACGTGCTGGCCCTGATGAGCGGACGGGCAGGCTGGTTTAACCGGTTGAATTACCTGATATTTCGATCTCGAACCTTGTCACGGGTGCTGTATCCGATACTCCGCGCAGGCCGCAATGCAACGCTTGTGCTGCTGCGGCGAAAAAAAATCAGACCAGAATGAACGCCTTGTCCCGCCTGCGGGGCGCCGTTACCGACTGACAGGAACCTCGTAATCCGATGCCAAAAGCCAGTGATTTGAAACGCGGCCAGATAATTGAACTCGACAGTGAGGCCTGGATCGTGCGCCAGATCGACTCGCGCAGCCCTTCATCTCGAGGGGCTGCCACGTTGTACAAAGTGCGTCTGTCGAATTTACGTCGCCAACAGAAAAGGGATGAGAGCTTCAAAGGGGACGATTTTCTTATCGAAGCCGATTGCCAGCGTGTCGAAGTCGTATTTTCCTACCGCGACGGCAGTGATCTGGTTTTTATGAACAACGATGATTACAGCCAGTACTCACTTGGTTCTGACAGCCTGGAAGCCGAGGCGCCCTACATGAGCGAGGGTCTGGAGGGAATCTATGCCTTGTTGCTCGATGGTGAACTGGCCGGAATAGAACTGCCACAGTTCGTCGATCTGGAGATAGTGGAAACTGATCCGTCTATCAAAGGGGCGAGCGCGACGGGTCGTAACAAACCGGCAACGTTCGCCACCGGGTTGGTGCTGCAGGTGCCGGAGTATCTGAGTGTCGGTGATTTGATCCGAATAAACACCCAAACCGGAAAGTTCGCCTCGAGGGCCTGAAAGGAGCGCGTTTCAAGCCTGTTTTCAGGGGCTGAGCGAGCCGGGTAGTCGATCTTCTGTGTAACGTTTATGTGTCAGTTGGTGATAAATTATTAGCAGTTATCCATTATCCACAGAACCTGTGGATAACCTCGTGGATAAAATTGAAATAACCCGTCGCAGACCATGCTAATCAAGGGGTTTCTGCAAATTGATGCTTTTTTGATCAATACATAAAAAGATAATAAATACAATAAGTTAATTGGGGTCAGTGTGGGGTGCAACATTTCTGTTGCAGAGCGAACCGCAGAATAGACTGGTTGGGCTGACCATGTGAATAAGTCGCCTGAACGAGACTGTAAAGCAGGTCGCGCGTCAAGCGTTTTTTGATCTGGTTCATAGTTTTTTCCGAACCAAATTTGTCGCTTGCAGAGTACTCACATTCTTGACATCGGCTGATTTCGCCGCGACTGGTCGATAGGCGAGATTGACCGGTTTTTCTGCTCATATCGGAAACAAAATTGAGGTTGCAAAGAGTCGTTTCCCGGGTTGACAGATCAATGAATTTGCGGCGACCGGGGTTACCGCGGCCCGGATGAAAAATGTCACTGAAGCGCCTGTCCGTTCGCAGTCGGTTATAGAAAATTGTCTGCTGATTCTCGGCACCCCGGGTGATTTGTTTCGTACAGTGGTGTTGCAGTAAGGTGACACAGCGTGCGTTTGATGAAACGTAATTGCTGTTAAAAACCAAGCGTAATATAGAGGTGAGAGATGTTGAATAAATGGTTATTTACCACCGTAATAGTGGCCCTTTCGGGCTGTGCGCATGTGTCGGTCAGTGAATCGAAACGCACTGATTCAGTTGAATTTGATGGCCTTTGGCAGGGCGAGATCACGGGTACCAAGCGGCAGCAGACCGCCGCCGGTAGCTGGCAATTGACTTGTGGCAAAGTCAATCTGGATGTCGTGATCCAGGTCAGCAGTGGGGTAATAACCGGTTATGTGCGCCAAAACGAGAATATTACCTTCACCACCAATATCGATGACACCGGCCGGTTTTACGCCAAAACCCCAAAGCGCTCCTCTTACAGGGCGTCGGCCTCGTCAGATGTAGGTGTTTCGGGTAAGGAATTTTATGTTTTCCGTGGCCGATTGAATCCTGAAAGCAACGCTGGAACAGGGCAGTTTGTTCTCGCTTCCACGCAAATGCTGATGGGGGGCTGTACTACGCCGATCGAATTGAATCGCGCGTGACTCCGGGTTGAAGGGGTCTGTTGTGCAAAAGCAGGACAGCGGCGTATGCACCTGCGTTGTATTGAGCCGGATCTTTGACGTGACGGCAGACAGTAAACTGGACAATGGTTATGGGTAGTTTTTGGCGCAGTTTTTTGATTTTTTTTCTGCTTCTCGGTAGTGGTTGCAGTGTCAATAACCACTACGGCAACCCGGACAGCGCCGCTGTGGTGTTGCCGGTTGATCCCGGCATCGTACGCGGTGAGCTGGAGAATGGATTCAAATACTGGGTTCGATCTACCAACGCTTCCGGCTCAAACCATACCATTGAGTTGAGACTGCTGGTCGGGGTGGGTAGTGTCGATGAGGAAGATCGTGAGCGCGGCTATGCGCATTTGCTGGAGCATGTCGTTTTTCGTGCCGCAGAATCGTCCACTTCGCTGGATACATTGATCGCCAACGCCGGATTGCGCTGGGGGGCGGACGTCAACGCTTATACATTTCCCGATCATACCGAGTACCGTTTCACGTTCAGCGCTGACCAGGTCGATCTGGTCCCGCAAGCGTTGGCGTTCTCCAGTGCAATACTGGGTGATCTGAAGATTGGCAGCGAGCACGTTGAGCCCGAGAAACGTATAGTTGAAGCTGAATGGCGCAAACGGCGAGGGGATGATCCCGATCAGCAGAATGCCTATATCAAACAACGATACGCCGGCACGCGATGGCTCGAGCGACCACCATTGGGTGATCTGGGCGATCTGCGCAGGGCGACGGCGGGCTCGTTGCAGAATTTCTGGCAGCGTTACTACACCCCGGCGAATTCCAGGCTGATTGTCACCGGCAAGATTGATCCTGTCGATATCACCACGCAGATAAACCGACAGTTCTCAACGCTGCCAACGCGGCAGTCTGCCTCGCGCGTCGATGCCTCCAGGCGACCATCTGGCGCTTCAATTAATGCGTCGTCAATGATGGATCCCGAGGCGTCCGAGCCGAGGGTGTCGGTGACGATTAACCGGCCGCTCCAACGAGTGACAGACTTTGCCAGTTTGCGTGACAACGTCGAAGAGCGCCTTGCGGTCAGGGTACTGCAACGGCTACTTTCTGCCGGTGTCAGAGCGTCGAACAAGTGCACAGCCTATGCGACACAATCGTTTGACTATCCGCGTCGATGGAGTGTGGTCCGGTTTCGGACGGTGCCGATTGGCAACGCGAATTTTCAGGAGTGTGCGGCGCTGTTGCAGACAATCCTGCTCTCGGTTGATCCGGTTCTCGAAGCCTACGGCGATGGAATTATCAAGCGTGCCCGCGAAGATATTCTGGCCGGTTTCGACGCGCTGAAAAGGCAAACGCCCCGGCAGATGGTGCATCGATTGTCCGACACTGCATTGCTCCAGGCAGTGCCGGTGGCGCCAGGTTTTGCGCATAAGCAAGCGATAGAAATACTGCGGATTACCGATCGCAAGCGAGTGCTTGGCAGAATTGACGCTATCTTGCGCGAGCCGCGCTTTTTTTCCGCGATCGCACCCGCCGCATTTGCAGATGATCTGCCGCCGTCGGGCGAGTTGCTGACAGCGTTGCGTGCGGCAGAACCTGGCGATGAGACCCTTGTTCGCAGCCAGAAAAGTCGCCGGCAACCGCCAGGTGTCGATGGGCGCAACGCAACGCTTGTGGCTGAGACAAATAGCGCCGGGGTCTGGCATTGGTCGCTCTCCAATGGCGTTCGTATCTACTTTTTTCGTTCAACGGAAAGAGAAGGGGTCGTCGCGGCCAAACTGCTGGACAGTGGCGGATACGCAGATGTGCCAAAGGGCATTACCAGTGAGGCGCGCTACCTTTCCCACTATCACAGCACGGTGGCGTTCGGTGACATGGCATCCAGCGAGGTGCGTCAAGTGGTGGACGATCTGCATCTCTATGTCGATACCGATATATCGGCCACATCACACAGCATAGAAGGTGTGGCTGCCAGCAGCGATCTCGACAGTCTGTTCAAAATTATGAAGAGTGTTGTCGGACCGTTGGCGAGTGACAGCCGTGCGTGGAAATTCAAAGATAGAGTTCGACAATGGCAGCGTGCCAATCAGGCATTGGCCGAGGTCGCTGTGCAGGCGGTCTACTGGAAGCGGCTGGTGGAAGATACGCCGCTGTCGCTCACGAACGACAAAAAGTTCTCGATTACGCAAAGCGGATTTGAGTTCGCTCATCGCGAATTGTTTCAGTCTGCGCGCGAGCCCGTGGTGGTGATTTATGGAGACGCGTCCAGCGAGCGAATTAAATCTCTGGCGCTCGATACCTTTGCTGGCATGAAGCCAGTGCGGGAGTGGCGAACCGATCTTCGATTTCGTCAGCAGCTGCCAGTTACCGAGGACAATCGGGTGGAGATTGAGGTCGGCAATAACTCAGGGTCTTTTCGTGATACAGCAGATGTGTACTGGTTTCATCATTGCACCAATCGCGATCGCGAGTACGAGCAATTCTCCACCGGACATGGCGTGTTGGCAGAAGTTGTTTCAAAGCGACTTAGTGATCGCATTCGCGAAGAGCTCGGTTTGAGTTATGGTGCCAGAGTCGGGTTCTCATTGACTGATAAATACCAGCAGGTGGCTCGGTACCGGGCCGAATTCGTCACGGGTGGCAAGCAGCGCGATCTGCTGCTCGCGGAAGTAGAACAGGTGTTGAGGCAGTTGGGGCGCGATTCAATCTCGACTAATGAGATTGACCAGGCGGTGAAAAAAATCGAGGCCGAGCAACAGCTGCTGAGCAAGTACCCGTTGCGCCGGGCGAGCCAACTGGCGCAGCGATTGCTGCACGGCGCCACACCCGATATGGCGCGCGAACTGTCTCTCGATGCGCATCGGAGTAATCTCGATAGTCTTGTTACGGTACTGGCGCGGCAGTGTTTTGGTTCGCCACAAAACGACTGGCTAGCGGTCACTCGCAAGGCTGTTGATCAATAGGCACGAGACTGCTGCTTTACGTGCGAGTGTGCTGCAACAATTAATCTACAATAAATGGGTCGATTGATAAAAGTGCCGGATCACCCTGGCGCGCACCAGCTAACACACTCTATTCTTACCTTTGGAACGCACACTAATGAAAGTCGCGCGAGCTGGTACTGAGCGAGCCCAGCATCCAGGTGTAGTCTTCAACTGATCTGGCTATCAGGTGCACTACTTCTCCCTCGCGCTGGGTGGTGCCGGCAATAACGACCATGCGCGCGCCAATGACCGCCTTGCGATACTGCTCAGTCACATTTTGCCAGATCACCATATTAGCCAATCCGGTTTCATCTTCCGTGGTCATGAAAATAACGCCCTTGGCGCTGCCGGGACGCTGACGTACTTTCACAAGCCCGGCGACGCGGGCGAATTGTCCGTTCGATCGGCTGTCCAGCCATTGCCTGGTACTGAGTATGCCCCTGGCGGTGAGTTGCTCGCGCAGCAACGCCAGCGGGTGGCGGCCCAGGGTAAAACCAAAGCTGTCGTAGTCGGCACAGATATCCTCGCCTTCGCTGATCAGTGATAGCTGCTGGGGAATATCTTCTGACGAGGCGGATTGCAGTATGCCGGGCAGTCGCTCAACCCCCAGCAGATCCCAGTGCGCGCGATGGCGGTTGCCGCTGATACGCTTGAGTACACCGGCGGCGGCCAGCGCCTGTTGATCGCGTGCGTTTATTGCGGTGCGCTGTACCAGTTCGGCAATGCTGTGAAATGGGCCATGCTGCTCGCGCTCATGCAGCAGGCGTTGGGTGCCGGCGCGCGATAGATTGCGCACCAGCCGAAAGCCAAGCCTCACCTGCAGTTCCGGTTTGCCGTTGCTATCGGTGTTTTCAGTCGCCACCAGGTGGTGATCCCGATGACTTTGATTAATGTCGATATCGAGTACCTGCACACCGTGACGTCGGGCATCGGCGACCAGATCGGAAGGTGAGTAGAAACCCATCGGCAGGCTATTCATGATCGCGCAGCAAAACGCGGCGGGCTCATGGCGCTTGAGCCAGGCCGATACATAGACCAGCAGGGCAAAGCTTGCCGCGTGAGATTCCGGAAAACCGTATTCACCAAAGCCGCGAATCTGGCGAAACACCGCATCGGCAAATTCCTGGTCATAACCGTTGTTGTTCATACCACCCATCAGTCGTTCGCGAAAACGTTCCACTGTGCCAACCCGCCGCCAGGCGGCCATCGAGCGGCGCAGTTCATCGGCCTCACCGGGGGAGAATCCCGCCGCCACCATCGCAAGCTCCATCACCTGTTCCTGAAAAACCGGTACACCCAGGGTTCTTTTCAGCACCTTCTCCAGCGCGCGGTTGGGATAGGTGACGGGTTCAAGACCCTGGCGCCGTTTGAGATAGGGATTGACCATGCCGCCCTGAATTGGGCCAGGGCGAACAATCGCGACTTCGATCACCAGATCGTAGAAGTTGCGCGGACGCAGCCGTGGCAGCATCGACATCTGCGCACGCGATTCGATCTGAAACACACCAACGGTGTCGGCCTTCTGAATCATTGCGTAGGTGTCTTTGTCTTCGGCCGGAATGCTCGACATCTCGTAGCTCACCCCGCGATGCTCGCGCAGCAGCGCAAAGCATTTGCGAATTGCCGTCAGCATGCCCAGCGCCAGCACATCTACTTTCAGCAGCCCCAGCTCTTCAAGATCATCCTTGTCCCACTGAATGACAGTGCGATCCTGCATTGCGGCGTTTTCCACCGGTACCAGCGTGGAGAGTGCCTGATGGGATATCACAAAGCCGCCCACGTGCTGCGACAGGTGGCGCGGAAAACCGATAATTTGCTCCAGCAGCCAGGCGAAGCGTTTCATCAGCGGGCTTTCGGCGGCAAAGCCCATCTCGGTCAGGCGCTCGGGAATCACATCCGTGCCATCCCACCACGCCATGGATTTTGACAGCGCATCGATCTGTTCTTCCTGCAGCCCCAGCACCTTGCCGACATCGCGAATCGCGCTGCGTCGGCGATAGCTGATCACCGTGGCGGCAAGGGCAGTGCGGTGGCGCCCGTATTTGCCATAGATATACTGGATGACCTCTTCGCGGCGCTCGTGCTCGAAGTCGACATCGATATCCGGTGGCTCGTTGCGCTCCTTCGAGATGAAGCGCTCGAACAGCATGCTCATGCGCATCGGGTCGACCTCGGTGATGCCAAGGCAAAAACACACCGCAGAATTGGCCGCCGAGCCGCGCCCCTGACAGAGTATTTCGTTGTCGTGGGCAAAGCGTACGATGTCCTGTACGGTCAGAAAATAGTGTTCATAGCCGAGCTCCTCGATCAGCCCGAGTTCGCGCTCGATCTGCGCGTGTACCTGCGTGCTGGCTCCCTGTGGCCAGCGCCGCTGAATGCCCTTGCGGGTGAGTTCGCGCAGGTAGTTGATGGGGGTGATGCCGTCCGGGACCAGTTCGTGCGGATACTCATAATGCAGCTCGCTCAGGCTGAACTGGCACAGCGCGGCGATCTGGGTGGTTGCCTGCAGTGCATCGGCGGGGTAGAGCTCGGCAAGCGTTGAGCGGCTGCGCAGATGTCGCTCGCCATTGGCATGCAGGCGACGCCCGGCGTTCTGCAGTGTGCAGTTTTCGCGAATGCAGGTAAGTACATCCTGCAATGCGCGACGCTGTCGACTGTGCATGTGTACATTGCCACAGGCCACAACGGGCAAGTGGTGCCTGATACCCAGATCACGGATGCGTTGATGGTGGGCTGTATCGATGCGATCGTGTAGCAGCGTCAGCGCCAGCCAGGCGTGCCGGAAAGTCTGTTCGAACCACCGCAGCATCTGATCTGTCGTGTCGCCACCGGCAATTCCCGGTGGCGAGAGAATCGCTATGCAATGCGCATCGGCAAGGTTTTCAAGCCGGCCGCATGCGATTTGGTACTCGCCTTTTTCAGCGCTGCGTCTGGCATCGGTAATCAGGCTGCAGAGACTGGTATAGCCCTGGTGATCGCGTGCCAGCAATAGCAGCTTAAAGCCATGTTCCAGCGCCAGTTCAGTGCCGACAATCAGTTGAATGCCAGCCTGCTTCGCCTCGGTGTGGGCCCGTACGATGCCGGCCATTGAGCATTCATCGGTCATGGCAATGGCGCGGTAGCCCAGCTGGGCGGCCGCGCTGACGAGCTCTTCAGGCTTCGATGCGCCGCGCAGGAATGTGAAGTTGGAGATGCAGTGTAGCTCTGCATACTGAGGGGGGGAGGTATCTTGCATAATACTGTTCTAGTATACACTAGTGTATATATAAACAGTATTTTTCTGCAGTTTGCTATTGGTCGGCTGGCAGCCGCAACAGGTGACTCAATCCGCAGAACCCGGTTGCCTGCGGCGGCGCCACCAGGCTATCAACGGTTCGAGCGCCCCGCGTCGGCTTCGAATCGACCAGGCCGGGCGCCACGCCAGGCGCGTGATAGTGTCCCACGATTGCGAGGCGTAGGGCTGGCCCACATCCGGAGATTGATCCAGTGTTTCGGTCAGTTGCGTAACAATGTTGTCGCTGCCGCGCAGAAAGTCCTCCTCGAACGGCATTGGCTCGTGATCTCTGCCATCGGATGGTGGTGTGCTGTGGTCTATCGGGCTGCCGGCTTTTTTCTGCATTTTTCTCTCCCTGGCTAAAGTTGCGCTGCGCGTGGCCGTTATCGTGGTGTCCTGATTGTGGGGTAGACAGGGCAGGTTCTACAAAGGTTCTATAACATAAGAAACTAGCGATACTTTCCTGGCGGACTGCATTTTTCGGTACCAACCTGTGGCAACTGAACGGGAGTATTAAAAGTGTATAAATCGCAAATGAGTCAACTGGTGTTTGCCACCTGCTTCGGGCCGGTTGGGCTAATTTACAGCAATATGGCTGCAGCGCTGGTGCTCAGTGTGCTCACGATTGCCATCGCACTGTGCTTTTTGTCGCAGATTGTCTATGTGGCAATCGGCTCGTTGATCCTGTCGGTATTTGTCGGCGATCGACTGGTCTGTGCCTTCAACAGAAAGCGGCACGCGGAGCTGTCCAATCCGGGAATGTACGTGGGGGGCATCCGCTGCCGTGTGATCGGCTCGGCCGACAAGCAGTCGCACTACACCGCAGTGCTGAACAAGGTTCGCTGGCAACGGCGCATCATCGCCTTGTGCAAGTATGTGGCCTCGCCAGTCATCGTCTTTGCCTGCCTTTGGGTCGCACAGCCCGATCAGATCAAACAGTCGTTCGTCAGTTCGCTGAAACGAGTGACCAGTCCGTCTGAACCCCGAATGGCCGCGGCACAATCTGCCGAACAGCCACTGCCCGAAACGCTGGTGAGTGAGCAGCCCGGTGCCTGGCAGGCGATGGATACCAGCGATCCGGACAATCTCGTTTTCACACTGCAATCGCGCAATTTCATCGACGGCCCGCACGGATGGATGCGTCCGCAACTGCAGTTGCAGTGTGTCGATAATCGTACGTCTGTGGTTTTCGTAGCCAATGAGGTTCTGGGTACCGAACGTACGCAGGTGCAGTACCGGCTGGATTCCGGGCACAGTACCGCGGCGACATGGGCGTTGCAGTCAGATTACAGCAGTGCTGTTGCTGCCAATGCAATTGCATTCACCCGTCTGCTGGGGCGGCATAGCGATCTGCAGATAGACTATCAGCCGTTTCATGCTGGTGGCCAGCGAACGGCGCATTTCGAATTGCAATCCAGTTCAGACGTTATCGACGATGTGCGTCGCAAGTGCGGCTGGTAGAGATAAAAAGCTGGCATTTGCGAGACACGCGCAATACAGTTGAAAGCCCTTCAACGACTCGATCCGGTTGCCGTGAAATCCATGCCATTGTCTCCTGCGCTGGGAGTGGAAATCAGCGCCGTGGATTTGTGTGCGCTCGACGAGGCCGGCTTTGCCGAGATTCGCAGTCTTTGGAACGGCGCCAACGGTCTGGCCGTCATTCGCGATCAGCAACTGTCACCAGAGGCGCAAACCAGCTTCAGCCGAAGATTTGGTCCGCTGTTCGGCGAAGACGACCACTTTCAGAACTCGGTACAGCCTTACCTTTTGCCGGGTCATCCGACGATCTATCGGGTATCGAACAAAAAATCAGCTGCCGGCGAGTCGATGGGGCGGGCAAGGGCCGGTAGCTATTGGCACTCCGATGTATCGTTTCGTGCAAAGCCGGCCATGGCGTCACTGCTACACGCCATTGAGGTGCCTGAATACGGCGGCGATACACTGTTTGCCAGCCAGATCGCCGCATACGCTGCGCTCTCTCCTGCGATGCAGCAGCTGCTCGCGCCGCTGAATGCAGTGCACGATTTTCGCGTCGCCGCGCAAACCAGTGGTAGCTACAAGACGTCTGATCTCGACGCCGATGACTTCGACGGCACAAACCGGGCCGAGCATCCGGTCGTCATCGCGCACCCTGAGTCGGGCCATTCGGCGCTGTTCGTCAATCCGGGCTTCACTTCGCATCTGTCAGGTTTCGATCCGGAAGAGTCAGCCGCCTTGCTCGACTACCTGTACCGCCACATCACCCGCGTGGAGTTTGTCTACCGACATCGCTGGCGCGCCGGTGATCTGGTCATTTGGGACAACCGTGCGACTAATCATCTCGCCGTGCAGGACTATAGCGCCGATCGCTATTTGCATCGCAGCACGGTCATTGCGCAACCGCCGGCACGTGCTTGAACACAAGCGGCTTGCTGGAATGAACGGTATGAGTGATACGGCAGGCCGCCAGTTTAGCTGTGTGCTGGAGGCCGGCAGCCCGCCCATGAAGCAGCTTGAAGGTTGTACACGCCTTGATGCCGAAACGTTGCGTGATGCGATGACTAAAGGTGCCGTGTGGCTGCAGCGTTCCGGTCGCAACGGGTTATTGCGCAAGCCTGTCCGCATTCGCAGCCTTGACGATGAGATTGCGGCTGGCGACGTGGTGCTGGTTAATCACAACCCGGCCGTATTGGCTGAAAAGGTGTCACAACCTGACCTTGTATCCGATCAGGTCAACTACAGTATCTGGAACAAACCGGGCGGTGTATTCAGTCAGGGCAGTAAATGGGGGGATCACTGCAGCATTACGCAGTTGGTGGAGCAACTGCATGGCAAACCCTGTTACCTCGTGCACCGGCTCGACCGCGCAGCCAACGGGTTGATGATCGTGGCGCACACCCGCAACGCGCTCAATCGGTTGGCGAGCCTGTTTGAACAGCGCGCAATTGCAAAATTTTATCGGGTTACAGTGCAGGGCAAGTTTGACCATTCGCTTCCACACGAGATCCGGCAGCCGGTAGGGGGCAAGCCTGCCTTCACGCGAGTGCTCAAATGTTCGCACCATGCAGATTCGCACACCAGCGAGCTCGAGTTGCAGATAACCACAGGCCGCAAGCATCAGATCCGCATTCACCTGGCTGCGGCCGGATATCCGGTGCTGGGTGATCGTCTCTATGCGCCGAACGAAAGCCACGCAACTGACCTGCAACTCGCAGCTGTTCGGCTGGAATTCATCTGCCCGTTCACTGACCGCCATTTATCGATCGGCACTTAGCAATCGCCGGCGAACCTGCAACAGGTGTTACAGGCCGGTAATTCGAGTGGGTGGGATGAATGTTCATCCGTGAGTTTCAAATTTGAAACAGCAGACGCTAATCGACTAGAACCTTCAGCACTATTTTGCTGAAGTCAAAGCACTTTCTGGAATGCTTGTTCGTTGATGTCATCGGGTGCCGGCGGCCGCCGCAAGGTGTGCTGTAACAGATTTGATTCGCGGCACGGGTACATCATTACCAAATCAGCTGGTACTGTAATTTGCCATGGCATCGTTTTTTGTCCATGATCCGCGCAGGTTCGCCGGGATAAATTTGCGCCGGTGGCCCTCGAGTGTGAGTTTTTCGCGCAGAGGTTAGCGCTGTCAAAGGTTCTCTGTCACCCTGACAGATGGCGTTTGCCAACAGTGATGCCGGAACTCCAGCCACATAGAATTAAAAGGTGTATCGGGGTAGCCGAGTGAAACACCGGGAGCTTATGCATTGAAAGTCGATCGAGCCAGCAAGTTGTATCGTCAGGGCCGTCGCATACAGGGATGGTTTTCCAGCGACGCTGCGCGAGTGTTTGCATGGATAGACGAGGTTCAGAAAAAAAATGGCGTCAGCGGCGACATTTTTGAAATCGGGTGCCATCACGGCAAAAGCGCGACACTACTGGCCGCGATGCTCGACAACAAAAACGAACGGTTTGCGGTCTGCGATCTGTTCGGCGATCAGGGCGATAACGTTTCGAACTCGGGTGCGGGCGATCTCGAGCAGTTCGAGGGTAATCTCGCGCCGTTTATTAAAGGCGGCGTTCGCCTCGAAATACACCAGTGCCGCTCAGAGCAGTTGAGCAAAGAGAAAATCGGCGATCGCTACCGTTTTTTTCATATCGATGGCGGCCACAATTGCGATGAAGCACTAAGCGACCTGCAGCTCGCAGCGGCGTGCCTGGTTCGTGGCGGAGCCATCGTGCTCGATGATCCGTTTCGCTTCGACTGGCCGGGCGTCACCGAAGCGACAATCCGATTTCTCGACGAACATAGCGACTTCACCTCGCTCATGGTTGGCTGCAACAAACTGGTTCTGGTGCGCCGTGATACGGCTTCGCTGTATGCCGATGATTTCGCACAGTTGCGCACGCGCGAACAATTTGGCTTTGGATATCCCTGGCGTTTGAAGCAGTTACCATTCAACAGCGAGGTAATCCGCATTCTCTACATCCCGGATTACCGGCTTGCACGATCGCCTGGCAATCTTCTGCGCCGCGCTTATCACAAGGTGCTATCGATGGTAGGCGGGAAATTGCCGGGTTTAGAGAGCTGGCTGCGGCCTGAGCCCGCTGTAATCAAGGCCTCGCCCGACGCAACCTGAAATGGTCCGGTGGTCGTGAGGTCGTGCTGAATGCAGCTTTGCTCGATTTGTTGTGCTCTGACAACTGATTCAGTAACAATTTGCTCGGTGGTTAGCACGGTTTAAAGTAATATAGTGCGACGGGTGATCTGGCTGCGGGATGCAGGCAGGTGACCACCGAGCGTTAATCGATCCGCACCGGATTTTAAAGCGCACACCGTCAGGCATCGGTATAGTCTGGAAATTTCCGGTGTCCTGGAAGGCCAGCGGTGCTGATCGATTAGCGAGTGATTGCAGAACGGAATCAAACTGGGCACTGAATAGATGGCGGCACAATCTGAAGCTTCGGAACTGGCGATATTGTTCGCCGATATTGGTGGCAGCACAGCGCTGTATCAGCGCGTCGGGGATGCAACTGCCCACCAGATGATCATGGATGGTCTCAACGCCATGCGAAAGGCCGTTGAAGATGCCGGCGGCGAGCTGCTGCGAACCGTCGGCGACGCGGTTCTGGCAAGTTTCGATTCGTGTGACAGCGCCTGTGTCGCCGCCAAGAATATGCACGAGGCATTCGGCAATAGTTCGCTCGAGGTCAGAGTCGGGTTTCACTGGGGAGAGGCCATACCCGATCAGGGCGATGTCTATGGCAACGCAGTGAACATCGCCGCCCGTGTATCGGGGCTTGCGAATACCGGTGAAATCATGGTCACGCGCGAAGTAATCGATCGGCTGTCACCCGGCAATCGAGCTAATTCGCAACTGCTCGATAAAATCAGCGTTAAAGGGGTGGAAGAGCCACTCGAAATTCATCGCCTGCAATGGCAGGAGGCCGATGTCGACCAGGCCACGATGATGTTTACCCGTCCGTTTACACACGAGGCGAGCAAAGTAGGTCAGCTAACGCTCACTTTGTCCTGTTGCGCACAACAAACCTCACTGTCGGCTGATGGAGATTCATGTTCGCTCGGGCGCGGTGAAGATAACGGCGTAGTTACTTCACATGGTGCGGCCTCGAGAGTGCACGCCACGATCGATCGCAAACAAGGCAAGTTCGTGCTAACGGATCGAAGCACCAACGGCACCTATGTCGCAAAGGATGGACAACCGGCAGTTTTTGTTCATCGAGACTCCTACAACCTCGACGGCAGTGGTGTGATTGCCGTTGGCTTCATGCCCGATGACAAACTCGAGTCACAGCCTGGCCTGGTGCAATTTGGTGTGAAGTGATCGGCCGGAGCGATACCAGAGCTACCGGCAGATACTCAAGTCAGGCATAGCGGGCAGCCCGTTGCGTACGTGGCTTCTTTTAGCCTCGCCGGTGCAAACATTAACGCGCGCCGATCCATTCTTACACCGATACCGATAGATCCTGCAGCCATACCGGCATGATATCCAGCAGCCAGCTGTCGAGTGCACGATTCCAGTGAAACAGGATCATTACGCCGACCAGTAACAGCGCTGCCCCCATTAACGGCTTGGCCCAGGGCATTGCGCGCATCAGGCGATCCTTGCGTCTGTCGAGTAATTCGCGCGAACCATAGGACAGTGCCAGCAGGATTGTAGACACGCCGAGTCCGAATGCCAGCATGGTCATGGTGGCGGCTAACAAGCCATCGCCAGACGCGGCAAGCCCTATTGCTCCGCCAAGAGTGGGGCCAACACAAGGTGACCAGACAGCGCCGAGCAGCATGCCGATATAGAACTGGCCGACGCCGCCACGGTTCTGCGCCCCCGACATTTTTTCATTGGCGCCGGAAGCCAGCGGAGCAGCTACTGTCGCCAGCATCTCCTGCGCTTTGGGCACCAGCAAAACAATGCCGAAGGCGATCATCATCAGGGCGGCAATACGATTGATTAACTCTTCGTCAAGGCCAATCAGGTGGCCGAAAGCAGTGACCAGCACCCCAACCACGGTAAATGACAGGGTCAGTCCTGCGGCCATGTAGATCGGCCCGTGACGGCTGCCCTGAAACGAGCCGGCAATAATCACCGGCAACAGTGGTAGCACGCAGGGGTTGATCAGTGTCAGAACGCCTGCGAGCCAGGCCCAGAAAAGTGTCATCGATAGTGCGCCAAGTGTTGTGGTTGTGCCTGTCGGGCATTTTTTACTAATAGCTCAGACCGCCGCAAGTGACAAACATTCAACGCAAAATAGCGATGTTTCAGCTTGGCCGGACTGGCAGCTCCACGGGCGTCGCCTCTACCACGTAGCGCAATGGCCCGCCGGCTCTGAGCGCGTTGAACGGATAACAGGTGATCAGTACCAGTCGGCTCTGCTCGGCGCTTAGCGAGATCGCATCATGGCGCGAATCGGCGACAGACAGCCGATCGACACGATAGTCCCGCCAGCGCCTGTCGGTGGATTGCAATCTGATGTAATCACCGGCTTGCACGTGTTCCAGTACAGTGAAATGCGAGTCACGGTGGCCACCGATTACCGTTACACCGGATGAGCCCGGTGATGCGGATCCTTCTGCGAGCCCGGGGCCAAAGGCGAGGGTGCTGCCGCTCGCCCCGTTTAGTACCCATGCGTCGTAGTCGAGTCGGTCGATTTTTAACCGTGCCACGGGATGGGTGTCAGCCCAGGGCCAGGGCCTGACCGCAGCATCATGGCTTTCGGTATTGCTCTGCCAGGCACGGGCGATAAGCATCTGGGCCAGGTTTGCTTTTGCCAGCATGTAACCGGCATTCGCGGCCGGCCACAGTGAAAGGCAAGCCATCAGCGCCACCACACCCATTGCAAAGCGTGGAGGAACGGTGTTCAGTCTGGTGAGTCGTATCATCGCTGCCGCACCTGTTGCAGTGTCGCCAGGCCGAGCAGAATGCTCAGCGAGAACAGGACTGCCGACAGCAGTAACTGCGTACGCACCCCCAGTGCGCCCTGCGGAAATCCCATTGTGTTACCGGCCGGCATGCTGGCTGGTATCAGCGCAGGCGTCACACCCTCTGATGCGATATTTCGCGAGGCTTGCTCAGCGACCGCTACCAGGCTGGTATAGCGAGTTATCAGGCCGTACTCCAGAGCCAGTGCGGTGATGTCTTGTTCAACTGCCTGCGGGCTGGCGCCCAGCAGCAAGTTATCATCGAGCGCCTCGATCGCGCGCGCCGCCCAGCGCTTGCCCAGTCCCTGTGCCGCACTGGTTTCGCCAATGTTCAGTTGCCGGCTCCACTCCCGGCCGTTGTGATAGCCGCTGATGACCAGGCTTCCAGTGTCGATGGCCTGGCTCCACCTCGCGTCTGCCAGCACGGGCTCGCCGACGTACAGATCGGGTACGGTTACCGGATACATCTGTGGCTCGGGTACGCCTTCCCAGCGCAGGCTGATATTGGTCAGTACCGGTTTTTCGAGTTTTCCAAACAGCGCAAGCATGCGGCTGCCGACCTGGTCCTGGCTTGCGATATAGGTATAGCTGCCGCGTCCCAGCTCGGCCGCTTTGCGCATAAACCAGGTGTTCGGCGCCGAACCAATGCCAATGGTGAACAGGCGACTGTTGCCCAGCAATCGAGGTAGTGTGGCGAAAATCTGCGCCTCGTTGCCCACGCTGCCGTCTGTAATGAACACAACCTGGCGCACACGGGCAGGATCCGGAGCGGTTTTCAGAGCTGCCTGCAGGGCGCTGCCAATCTCGGTGCCGCCGCCGGCATACAACGATTGAATCCACCGGTTTGCGCGTCGCAGGTTGTCGCTGTCGGCCTTAACGGCGGCCTTGAACAGTGAGCGCGGGCGGTCATTGAATTCAATCACATTGAACAGGTCGCTGGCCTGAAGTCGCTGCACACCCAGTTGCAGTGCGGTTCGAGCCTGGTTGATCGATGCGCCCTCCATCGACCCCGAGGTGTCAATGACAAAGATCACCTCGCGTGCCGGGCGGTCCTGATCGAACAGATCCTGGGGAGGGACGAGCATAATCGACGCAAAAGACTGCGTCATGGCGGTGTCTGGAGTGGTCGTCTCGGTAGCATTGGCGCGAGTTGCTATGTCCTGCCGAAATACCGCAGCGGCCGGGCTCTGGCCGGGCTGTGCCTGCCAGCTCAGGGTGAAATCCCGATCCGTGGGTACGCTAGTGTGCGCCAGTTGAATCAGCCATGTGTCGTCAACCTGTTCGCTGGTAATCTTGTGCGAGTCGCTGCTGATTTGCAGAATTTCCGCGCCTGCATTGATATTGACCTCGATCGTCGCCGGTGTTGCGTTTTCAGTGGCGGTAAACGGAGGGCTGATCTCGGCGGCATCGGCGATAGCGTCAACCGGTCTGGCCCATCCATTGTCGGCCTGTCGGAAGGACAGCATTTCCTCGTGGCTGCCAGCCTGCTGGAGACGGGGCGGGATGTAACGCGGGGTCATGGTCATCGGGAAGCGCAGGCTGAAAATGCCATCGCGGTACCGCACGGGTGCCTGGTAGGCGATGCTGATAGTCACCGCTTCACCGGGCGGCACATTGGCGACCCGGGTGGTGTACAGATTGGCGCGCTGCTGTTCCACAAGGCTTGCCTGGCGCCCCTCGCGGCTGGCCTGTTCAAAGGTGGCGCGTGCCTTCTGGCGGCTTTGGATGACGCCGCGGATACGCTGTTCGCCGATGGTCATTTCCAGTTCGTGGACGCTCGCATCATCAGGCAACGGAAACACGTAGGTTGCCTCGATCCATTGCTCGCTATCATTCCGGAATTGCTGACTGACCCGGGTCATTGCCTGCATGCCGGCTATGTTCATTTGAACATCCGTATGCATCAGGCGGGATTCGATGCGCTGGCCCGGCAGCTCGCCGTCGATCAACAGCGTGCCTGCGCCAACATCACCCAGGCTGACCGCAAAGAGCGATCGGGGCAAGGTGAACAGGCAGATAAGTAAAAGCGTCAGCGCGATGCCGTGTGATGGATAGACTGGTTTCATATCTTTTTTCCTGCACCGGTGATGGATGCAGGTATTGTCGGCGGCAAATGTTGCAGGCAGGCCGCGAGCTGCTGTCGCTTTGTGTGCAATTGTGGCGAAAAATGGCAGCCTGTAAATCAGCAGGTCTATGTTCTGTTGAGCCTTTACGATCTGTGCAGACGGGCTGTGGTGAAAGATTGAATGGTGTATCGTTCAATGCTCGATCGCCACTCGTTCAAGCCACCTTGATTCGCACCTTGTCCCTGATAGCAGCGCTAACATTGCTGGTCGCCTCGCAACTGCTGCAGGCACAGCAGGTTGCTGCGAAAGCGCCCGATCTGCAAACCGTGTTCGAGGATAAACCACGCTGGGAATACGGCTTCGGTGCCGCCAGTGTCAGCGTGCCCGACTATCCCTCCTCACCGCGTTCCAGCAGTCGAAGTCTTGTCTTGCCTTACTTCATCTATCGTGGTGAGCGCGTACGCATGCAGGGCGGCGGCGTCAATGCCGTCGCGATCGAGAACCCGCGGATCACACTCGATCTCTCCATCGGTGGATCGCTGAACGCCGATTCATCATCCAATCCTCTGCGTGTAGGCATGCCCGATCTGGATTATCTGTTTGAGATCGGCCCCCGGCTGCAAGTGCGTTTTCTCGATCGCCAGACTGGCGACGGAATGCGCAGTCGAATGAACTGGTCGAGCGCTTTACGAGCCGTGTTATCAACAGATTTTTCGTCGCTGAGTGGTCAGGGTGCCGTGTTGAGCAGCAAGCTCAATTATCGCCTCGATGGTCTGTTCGATCCGCGTCTTTCAATGTTGCTAAGCGTCGGTCCGGTTTGGGCCAGCGAGCGCCTGCACGACTACTTTTTTGAAGTTGACCCGCAGTTCGTCACTGCGGATCGGGCACAGTTCGATGCCAGTGCCGGCTACCTTGGCACCGACGTTCGAGTTGGCATGTCGTTTAAGGTTCGCCCTAACATAAGGCTGGTCGCGGGATTGGCGGCGAGCGTGCACGATGGTTCAGCCAATACCGACAGCCCGCTCTACGAGCGCGACAATACCAGTGGTTTTGCCCTGGGCCTGGTGTGGCAGATCAAGCGAAGTGCCGGCACGGTGCGGGTAATCGACAACTAACAAGGTGTGGCATGGGCATGATCGGTGCGCTTGACAAAATGACAGCCAGTCTGTCAGACGATGGCACAACAGCCGAGTATCAACTGGTAGTCGGCGATCGCCAGCTACCACTCAATCCACTGATAGGTGAGCGTTTGCAGTTGCGCTTTACCGGACAGATTAACTGCATCGCCTGTGGTCGCAAGATAAAGAAAACCTTCTCGCAGGGTCATTGCTTTCCCTGTGTTCGCAAGCTTGCCAGTTGCGATATGTGCATACTCAAGCCCGAACTTTGCCATTTTGACCAGGGCACCTGTCGCGAACCGGAGTGGGGGCAGCGCTGGTGCATGGATACACACTTCGTCTATTTGTCGAATACATCCGCTTTGAAAGTGGGAATCACTCGCCACAGCAACATACCTTCGCGATGGATTGACCAGGGCGCGGTTCAGGCAATGCCCATCTATCGCGTCGCCAGCAGGCAAATATCGGGTCTGCTGGAGACCGCGATTGCGCAGACCATGCAGGATAAAACCAACTGGCGAGCCATGCTAAAAGCCAGCCCGGACGATATCGATCTCGCTGCAAAAGCGCAGAGTGTCTGTGCGGCGATTGCGCCGGCCGCCGGTGAGCTGGAGCAGCGCTTTGGCGAAGGATCTGTACAACAACTTCACGATCAGTCGGTGGTTCGGATAAATTATCCGGTGCAGCACTATCCGCAAAAAATCACTTCACTGAATTTCGACAAGGTCGCCGAGATTGATGCGGTGCTCACCGGTATCAAAGCCCAGTACCTGATTTTCGACACCGGTGTTATCAACATTCGAAAGTTTACCGGTTATGAGGTCGCTGTCGTGACTGGCGATTAACTGGCGAGAGGACATTTTCAGTGAATACAGAACTGCTGGAAAAAATAGCCCGGGCAACGGATCAACCGCAGCGATTGCAGCTAACCTGTTCGCTTATGTTGCAGTTGTTCGATCAGTTTTACGCCGAGTTGTGCGACTACCCGTTTCAGGCGCAGCGCGCATTTGAAATTCGCGATCCACAGCAATCGATACAAATCAGCCGAGAGCGGCTGAATTTGTATAGTGAATACATTGAGCGCGAGACACCGCTACTGCTGGCGGCTTATCCGGATCTGGGTGCTGTCGAGTCGCTTTGGGAAGATCTGGAACAGTGTTACATCGAGGGGATCGCCGATCGCTATGAGGCTGATATTGCCTTTAGTTTCATGCACTCGATCAAACGGCGTATCTACAAGGGCGAGTGGCGACCGGTAGAGTATTCGTTTTCGCAGCCGTTGGTAAAACGAGCCAAATCGCTAGAACAGCCGTTCGTCCGGTTTCCGATCGACGACACGTTAACCCCGCAGCAAGTGACCAGGATGCTGGCGATGCCACGCTTTGCTATCGGTTTTTACGAGCTCGATGCAACCGCGCGGAAAGTAGCTGAACGATTCACACAACTCGAACGACTGGGCGAGTATGGTGATGCCGCTGTAGTTGCTGTCGATGTCCTGCAAGCCGGTTTTTTTCGAGACGTCACCGGGTTTATTGTCGGCCGTGTAGTCAAGGCCGATGAGACCCACGCGCCGTTTATTCTGGCTTTGCTCAACAGTGAACAGGGCATTGTTGTCGATGCGTTTTTACATAAAACAGCTGATGCGCATAATCTGCTCAGTTCCACACTGGCAAACTTTCACGTAACCAACGAACTCTACTACCAGATTTGCGTTTTTCTATACAGCATTATGCCGTTGCGGCCACTGGGTTTGCATTACTCAACAATCGGCTTCAACCACGTGGGCAAGGTTGCAGTGCTGAACGAGCTGAAAGAACAAATGTGTAGTGCCGGGCAAGTGCTGGCATCGTCGCCGGGTTTTGAGGGTACGGTTGCCATTGGCTTTACATTTGATGCCAGCACCTATCATTTGAAGGTTGTTCGCGATACGCCTACAAAGTCGTATAAATGGGGCGAATTCGGTGGCATCGATGCCGTACTGGATCAGTATCGTATCGTGCACCAGATCAATCGCACGGGCAGTATGGTCGACAACATCATCTACCACAATGTACGCCTCGAGCGCGAGATGTTCGACGATGAATTATTGCAGGATCTTGCCACCAACGCTGGCGAATCGGTTAGTGTCAGTGGTGATCACGTGTTGTTCAAATCATTAATCGTGCAGCTTAAGATCGTGCCGTTACCCGTGTTTTTCGAACGTGCGAGTGATCGTGAGATACGCAAAATAGTCAACAACCTGGGTCACTGTATAAAAAATAATGCCGCGGCCAATATTTTCAATAAAGATCTGGACGGGCGCAACTATGGAGTGGGCCGCTACGATAAAGTATTCCTCTTTGATTACGACGCATTGGAGAAACTCACCGACGTTAAGATCCGTACAAATCTCGATCGCATCGATGGCGAAGAAGATATTCCCGATTGGTACTTTGAGGACGGCATAGTGTTTTTGCCCGAGGAAATCGAGTCTGGTCTGCAACTGGAGAATCGCGAGGCCCGGCGTCACTTTCGCGAGACGCATGCTGATCTGATGACCGTAGACTACTGGCAGGGTGTTCAGGATCAATTGGCCGATGGCGAGGTGGTGGCATTGCGAACCTACCCGGAAGGTAGAAAACTCGGCTAGCGGGTGGATTGGGAACAGGGTGATAGCGTTTTTACCGTAGCAGGCGTCACGGCAAGGCGCAGCATCAGTGTGCGCACATTAAGTTTTTTCGAACGAGGCTAACGTGCCCCTGGCGCTTATGAGGAAAAAAATTTTGTGAACGGCGAGAACGGGTAATCGAATGAGTGCAAAACACCAGCTGCAGCCGCAGCGCTGGTTCGAGGATTTTGAAATTGGGGAAACGTTTTTAAGCCCGTCGCGCACGATGACTGAGGCGTTGTTCGCCGCGTTTCAACTGGCCAGCGCAGATAATCATCCCTCACACTATGATATTGAGTACTGTCGTGCCAGAGGCATGCCGGCTCTGCAGGCACACGGCTTTCAAACATTGATCCAGACCGCTGCTGGTGCCGGCAGTTTTCCGCATATGGTGGAGGAGTCGATGCTGGGGTTCATCGAACAGGGCAGCCGGTTTGTGGCTCCTGTCTATGCCGGCGACACGTTGTACACCAGTTTGTGTGTCGCGCAGCTTGATGCACAGCGAACAACTGGTGTTATTACCTTAAATTCTACTGTTGTTAATCAGCGAGATGAAACCGTGCTGGAGGGATGGCAAAAGTACTTACTGAGAAAGTCGCGGGCAGTACCCGCTAATTGAAACCGGGAGATGCATTGCGCATCTCCCGGACAACTCATCGAATCATTTACGACT
This sequence comes from uncultured Granulosicoccaceae bacterium, assembly GCA_937920585.1. Taxonomy (GTDB): domain Bacteria; phylum Pseudomonadota; class Gammaproteobacteria; order Granulosicoccales; family Granulosicoccaceae; genus CAKZSB01. The sequence goes on from CAKZSB010000050.1 coordinate 24,612, forward strand.
CGATTTTAAGGCCGAGCTTGTTCAGCGTGTCGTAAGTCAGGCCGCCGGTGGCGAGGCCTTTGCTGCGTTGAAAACGCTCAATGGCAGTCATTGTACCGCGACCCATGTAGCCGTCGATCGGACCCGGGTTGTAGCCTCTGGTCTTCAGTGCAGACTGAACGCGCTTGATGTTGTCGTTAGTCATGTTGACCTGGCACAGAATCGGGCGCCATTCCAGGCGTGCATCAGAGATTTTTACAGTCTTGCTGACTGTTTCGGTCACTGCAGGAATGGTGGTGCGCTGCTCTGTTGCTTCGCTTACCAGTTTGCGAACTTTCTTGGTCGTGTAGCTGGCAGGAATCTCGACCTTCTTCACGCTGGCAGGTGAGCTCAGTACGCGCTTGGTGATGGTGCCCATTTTGGCCGGTGTTTCACGCAGGCAGATTACATTGCCGGTTTTGTCGCCAAAGTGGCCTTTAGTTTCTACTGGATGCCATACGTGGTTTGTCGGTGAGGACAGTACAGTTTTAGTGATCTCTTTGTACTTGGCCGGGATAACAGTGCGAACTTCGCGTGCATCGGCTACCAGCTTCTTGACCCGAATGGTTTCGTACTTGGCAGGCTCAACTACTTCGCGAGTTGTTGCCGGTGTCTTGGTGACCTGGCGTTCTACCGTCTTGAATACTGCAGGTACTTCCACCAGGCACATTACGTCTCCGGTTTCATCATCAATGCGCTCAACCGTGCCGTGGCCTTTCTTCCAGACAGTTTTTGCGCTTTCAACCAGTACTTTTTCGCGCACGGTTTCGAATTTCGCCGGTACTTCAACCAGCTTGCGTATCTCCGGGCTCACCATGACGCGCTGCTCTACCCACTCGTACTGAGCTTCGACCAGCTTGATTTCTTCAGAGGCCTCGGAAACCATTACACGCTCGGTGACGGTTTCATATTTGGCGTGTGATGAATGCTCGTGGAAGCACTGGCCCGGAGTAGCGTTGTCGATGTCCGCACCGCCAGCTCGTGCCAGTTGCAGCATACCGGGATTGGCCAGTATGTCGCTTTGGCGGGAATTGACAACCCACTGTGTGCTGGCCGGCGAGATTTCGTAAGTGACTTTTTCAGTCTTGTAGCTGGCTGGAATGACCTGCAACTTGCTGCCACCTTCCGCCGACATGATTCGCTCTTCGTCCCAGCGGTACTTTGCCGGAATCACTTTCACAGTTTCGCTCGCTTCGCGAACGACAACCTCGGTGTTTTCGGTGCGATACTGCGCAGGCGTGAGTACCTTGGCATAGCATTCGCCAGCCTTCGCATTGGGCAGGATGTTAGTCATGTCATCGACGGCGTAAGACACTGTTGAAGCGCCAGCGAGTATAGAGAACAGAGCCGTTGCCAGTTTGGATTTTTTCATCGATCGGTCACCATATAGCTGTTGGAGAAAAATTGCGCTGGCAGAACATTCAATGAAGGTGCCATCAACTACCAACGACACGATTGCTAACATTCGCCTGGATGAGCATGAATGGTGGTTTGCAAGAGCAGGCAAGGCCAGTTGCCCGCTCGCCACGCCAATTCATTACTGCCGCCAGCTAACTGTGTATTGGCAGGGGATGCCGTTTGGTGTAGCGCTCAACTGTGAAATAGTGTCTCCCGCTCGGGTCAATGTGAATAGCCCGCCAGCTGCCGGGTTCGGGCTTTGGTATTTCTGCTCTCTGGTTTGTATTCTTGAAGTGTTACCGCAGGCCGGGCTATAAATTTTAAATGAGCTCTGTTTTACGCAATCGCTTGTGGTCTGCCGCTGTATACCATTGCAGGTTTTATGGTCTTCTTTCGGCGGTGATAATGGCCAGAGTTTGCGTGATTGAGAAAGTGTTGCCAGGAAATTACCGACGCAGTATCAGCAGCCAACGGCCGATATTGACAAGGTCGGCCAAAGCACTGGCAAAGTAGGTCAGGGCTGCAGCCTTTAGTACCTGGTTTGCCGCGGGTAAATCCTCATCAGATAGATACCCGCCTTCGACCAATATCGGCAATGCCTTGCGAAAGCTCGCATCCCATTCCTCGGGCAATATAATCAGATAGGCCAGTGCTCCCAGCAGTTGCAGCGCAATGCTCAGCGCAATCACCGCAAACATAGCTGATGGCGCGCGCACCGCAATGGCAATTATTGGTAGCAGAGTGATCAACAGTATGCCGGCCTTCTTCAAGCCGTTAGCCAGTGGCAGGTAGCGCATGCGTAATTGTGAAATGGCCTCGCGACGATGAAACTGAATGGCGTGACCTACCTCATGTGCGGCGACTGCGACGGCGGCAATAGATTTACCGTCGAAGTGGGCCGGGCTCAACCGAACCGTTGATGATTCGGGGTCATAGTGATCGGAGAATGGTTGTGTTTGCTCGACTGTCACTCCCTCCAGTTCGAATCGTTTGATCAGATGTGCTGCCAGTTCACCCCCGGTGCCCGCAAGATCATCGCGTTGCCGGGAGTGGCGTTTCAGCACGCGACGAATCCACAGGCTGGGCAAATAGACCAGTAAGGCCAGAAGCGCTGTCAGTAACAGATAGGGCATGTATTCACGTTGAGTTGGTGTTAGTGCAATATAGGGGCTACGCCGGAATATCGCATCCGCCACGGCTCGGGCGCAAAGGCAGGATCCGCAATGAACAAAAAAATACTAATACTTTACACCGGCGGCACCATGGGTATGCAAGTCAGTGACGGTGACGGTTCACCACTGGCGCCGGTGGCAGGCTATCTGCCTGCGGCGCTCGCGCAGTTGCCGGAGTTACGATCCACAGGTTCGCTGGGTGAATATGAGCTGATTGAATATCAGCCATTGCTCGACAGCTCGGATATGACACCGGATGTCTGGGTGAATATCGCCACCGATATAGAACGGCGCTACCACGATTACGACGGCTTTGTCGTCATTCACGGAACCGACACACTGGCTTACACCAGCTCGGCGTTGAGCTTTTTTGTTGAGAATTCGCGAAAACCGATTGTGGTAACCGGCTCGCAGCTGCCATTTGGTGTCGCGCGCTCCGATGCCCGCAATAATATAGTCAGCGCCATGCAGGTCGCGGCAAACATGCCTGCAAAACTTGCGCAGGTTTGTGTCGTGTTTGGCTCGAAGATTCTACGCGGCAATCGCGCGACCAAAGTGTCTGCTGTCGGTTACGACGCATTTGACTCACCACGGTTGCCTGCGATCGGCAACGTTGGCATCGATATAAAATACAACCTCGAGCATTGTCTGCCCGAGCCCGCCGATAGCTTTCGCATCTACGAGCGTTCACCGCGGCATGAATCAGTGGCAGTCGTGCGTCTGTTTCCGGGCTTTGGGGAGAATATTATCCGCGCAGTGAGCAGCTCACCGAATATGCGCGGCATCGTGCTCGAGGGATTTGGCTCTGGCAATGGTCCGGCGCGCAATCAGGCTTTTCTCGATGCGGTCAGTGCTGCCAGGCGTGCCGGTGTGGTGGTGGTTGTGGTGGCTCAGCCGCTGGCCGGCAGGGTGGACTTTGGCGACTACGCCGCAGGTAGCGCGATCGGTCGTGCCGGTGCTGTCAGTGGCGCAGACATGACGACCGAGGCGGCGCTGGCAAAGCTGTATTACCTGATCGCGCTGGATTTGTCGCCTGCGGAAATAGAGCGGCGGCTGCAGTTCGATCTGGCTGGCGAGATGTCCTGATCAGCAAGCCGCCGATAATCACTAGCGGCGGTTATCGTACGCAGACGTTTGCAGGTTGTTAGCGATATTGCTGCAACCAGCCAAGCCCGCTGGCGGTATCGGTGCGGGGCTTGTACTCTGCACCAATGTAGCCGCTGTAGCCCATGTCATCAAAGGCTTTCAACAGTGCCGGGTAGGCGATCTCACCGTCGTCCGGTTCGCCACGATCCGGTACCGCTGCAATCTGTATGTGGCCAATGTGATCCAGGTGCGTGCGCGCGCAGGTGATTAGATCGCCTTGCATGATTTGCGAGTGGTAGCAGTCGAAGAGTACTTTGATGTTGCTCTGTTTCAGTGCTTCGATTAATGCCACGGCTTCCTCTACCAGGCTGAAGTGGTAGCCGGGGACATCGCGCTGGTTGATTGGCTCGAGCAGAATATTGATGTTGTGGCTGGCGGCCTTCCGGCTCGCGTAGAGCAGGTTGTCACGAAAGCACTGATCTGCGGCAGCACCGGCGTCCGTTCTGCCTGCCATCACGTGCACGTTTGCAATGCCGCATTGCTGCGCATAGTCGATCGCCTGGTCGATGACCTCGCGGGCCTCTGTTTTACGATCAGGTACGGCGGCCAGCCCGAAGTCCCCTGGCTGTGTGCCTTTCAGTGTGTTCAGGCCCAGCATGGGCAAACCGGTTTCATCCAGTGCTGAGCGTACCTCAGCCACGGAATACTCAAATGGCCAGTGGCACTCAACGGCAGTGAAGCCTGCGTTGGCCGCGGCACGTATGGCCTCGGGGAGCGCAAGTTCAGTCCACAGAAAACCCAGGTTGGCAGAAAATTTTGGCATTAGTCCCACTCGACATTGAATTCGGTCACGACTTCCCGAATCTGCTCCGGGGTGAGTGTGTTGGCGTCATAGCCACGCATCAGCATGGCCAGTCTGGCTGTTTCTTCAAGCTCTTCAATCGCGAAGCACGCGGCTTCAACGTCTTTTCCGGCGACTACCGGCCCATGGTTGGCGAGCATAACGGCCGCGCGCTTGCCGGCGAGCCCTCGCACGGCATCACCCATCGCCGGATCGCCGGGGCGATAGAAAGGCAATAGCTTAACCTTGCCCAGCTTCATAATCGAATAGGGCGTAAATGCGGGCAGAAAGTTATCTTCATCCGGTTCTGGCATCAACGACCAGGCCACCGCATGACAGCTGTGCAGATGCACCACCGCGGCGGCGGTCGAGCGGGTATCGTAGAAGGCGCTGTGCAGCGGCATCTCCTTGGTCGGCTTGTCGCCGTCGATGTGCTGGCCATCTGCACTGAAACGGGCGAGCCTGGACGGGTCGAGTGAGCCGAAACTGGTACCGGTTGGCGATACCAGTAAGCCACCGTCACTCGTGCGCGCCGATATGTTGCCGGTGTTTCCACCGGTCAGGCCACGGCTATACAGCGAAGCTGCCAGGCTGCAGATCTGCTCGCGCAGAGCAACCTCGGACACTAGCGATCACCCGCCAGCACGGCGGCGGCCTTGGTAAAGAAATCCTCACTGCCGAAGTTGCCGCTCTTCAGCGCGACGACAAGTGCCTCACCTGCTCTGAGTGCGGGCACGCCGGGATCGATTTCGGGGCCGATTTCCAGATCGGTCAGCGCGAGCCCCTCGACAACCGCACCCGATGTTTCACCGCCGGCCACCAGCAGGCGGTTTGTGCCCGCTGCCACCAGTGCCACGGCGACTCGGGAAAACAGGTTTTCGAGCGCTGCAGCGGAAGCCTCGCGGCCATATTCGCTTTGAATTCTGGCCACCGCTTGCGGATCAGCCGAACTGTAGACCAGCGGAATTGAATCGGGCTGTTCGCGCCATTGCCGCTGAACCCAGTCACTGATATCGGCCTCGCTGACCTTACCGGAGATAACGTCCTCGACCGGAATTTCGTAGCAGGGCTGTTGTTGCTGTTGATGATGCTGAATTTGCGCGCGCGTGGCGGAGGAACAGGAGCCGCACAGGGCCGCGCAGCCGCCGCTCTGGCCGCGCCAGCCAGCGCTGGTTTCAGCAAGCATTGCGCGGCGCCTGAAGTTGGCCGGCAAGCCGAGTGCGACGCCGGAGCCTCCGGTTACCAGCAGCAGGTCAGCAGCCGCCTCGCCAATCTCCATCAGGTCTTTGTCCTGCAACGCGTCTACCACGATCAGGCTTGCGCCACTGTCGTGTTCGCGGGTGAGTGCAGCAGTGATGGCGGCAGCACCCGCCAGTACGTCGGCCGCGCCGACGTGGCCGACATTCAGGCTGGTTTGCGGTGCGAGCCAGCGACGCAAGTCTGCGTCTGTCATTGGGGTGAGCGGATGGTTCTCCATGCCGCACTCATTGAGAAGTCGATCATTGACGAACAGATGGCCCTGATACACCGATCGTCCGGTGCCCGGGAATGCCGGACAGACGATTACCCGATCGGCGTGCAGCTCGCGCGCAAGGGCTTCGGCAACCGGGCCGATATTGCCCTCGGCGGTGGAGTCGAAGGTTGAGCAGTATTTGAAGAAAAATTGCTTACAACCCTGCTCGCGCAGCCAGTCCAGCGCCTGGAGAGATTGCTTCACAGCCTCACGCGGATCGATTGAGCGCGACTTCAGTGCGACCACGCCGGCCTCCACATCGGCCCCGGCACGCTGTTGCGGTACGCCGGTATATTGCACAACCCGCATGCCCTGTTTGGCCAGCGTGTTGGCCAGATCACTGGAGCCGGTGAAGTCGTCACCGATACAACCTAATAGCATGTTTACTCCCTGCAGGAGACGGTTACTTCGGGAAGAGATTGAGTAGATCTTGTTCGGGGTATTGTCCCAAAAGGTGGCGCGACTCGCCAGCGACAATTGTTCATGGCCGGCACAACATCAATGACGCGGTTGGCACAGGTCGAGTCGCAGATTGTTTCCCGGGCAATCCATTTGTGGCTCTAGTATTGCGAAAAATGCCGTTGAGATTGTGACGAGGCTATCTACCCGGAGAACCCAGGCTATGTCGAGCGATTTACTGGATATTTTGCAGGCCAGGTGTCTGGGCAACAATCAGTCCCTGCCCGCCGGTTGTTATACCGGTGAAGACATGCTGAAGCTGGAACATGAACACGTATTTGGCAACGGTTGGGTCTGTCTGGGTCGCAGCGATGAGATTCCGCAGGTTGGTGATTTTTTTACCACTACGATACTCGATGAACCCGTGCTTGTTGTGCGCGATGAATCAGCTCAGGTACGCGTGATGTCGAACGTCTGCCGACATCGAGGCATGCGGTTGGCCAGTGGTGTTGGCAATACCAACCGCTTTCGCTGTCCCTATCACGCCTGGACATACAATCTCGATGGTCAGCTCCGAAATGCCCCCCTTATGGCCGGTGCGGTCAATAAAAGCGAATGTCGTTTACCTGCGTTAACCACGCAATGCTGGGGCGGTTTTATATTTGCCACGCTGGCGGCCGATCCGCTTGATCTCGAAGCACAGCTCGAACCGCTGCAACAGGAAATACAAAACTATCATCTGGCCGAAATGCACCACTTGCAAACTTTCGAGGAAGTCTGGAACTGCAACTGGAAATGTCTGGTCGAAAATTTTATCGATGGCTATCACTTGTCGGTGGTACACCCGAAGTCGTTGAAGCCACTGACGCCGACTAATTTATGTCGCAAGTTTGCCGGTGATCGCGCCTACACCGGTTACAACGCCCACTATCCCGACAGCGCGCCGGAACGTCGCGGTGGCCATCCCGACTTAACCGCAAAGGAGCGTCGACAATCGCGACTGTTCTGCATTTTTCCGGCCCTGGTGGTGTCAGTCGCCGCCGATGCCACCGCCTGGCTGTCACTGCAGCCGAGAGGGGTCGACAAGGTGGCTGTTCGGTGGGGGCTTGCAACCTCGGATAGCGATCTGTCAGACGCCGAAAAGAGAGCGCTGATCGACAAGTGGCAGGAGATCAATGCAGAGGATCACGCCATTCTCGAGCAGTTGCAGCAGGGACTCAATTCATCGATGTTCCAGGGCGGGGCACTGGCACCCGCTAATTTCGAGGGTACAGTCAGTGAGTTTCATGACTATTTGATCGGCTGTATGCAGACGGGAATCAGCCAAAAATCCGAAAGCGGAACTACGCAGGCAAGTGCTATCCAATAGGCTAGAATGGCCTGAAATCGAATTTGGATACCTAACTAATGACAGTCGCCAATGGTCGGGATTTTCTTGCAATTCCCGGCCCCACCGTCGTGCCAGAGCGTGTGTTGTCCGCGATGCATCGGCCCGCGATCGATATCTACTCCGGATCGCTGGTCGCCACCACTGATTCCTGCCTGGCCGATCTGAAAAAGCTCTTCCGCACCGCCGGCGATACCTATATTTACGCCGCTAATGGCCATGGTGCCTGGGAGGCCTCACTGAGCAATACCCTGTCACGTGGCGATCGAATTCTGGTCCTTGAATCGGGTCGCTTTGCGCACAACTGGGGCGAGATGGGAGTGCTGCCCGGGCTCGATATCACAACCCTGGAGGGCGATTGGCGACACGCCGTGGACGCCGAGCGTTTTGAGCAGGTGCTGAGAGAGGATCGCGAGCACAAGATTTCAGCAGTGCTGGTGGTGCAGATTGATACCGCCTCCGGTGTTGTCAATGACATCCCCCGGTTGCGTGCTGCCATGGATGCGGCGGGACACCCGGCACTGCTGATGGTCGATTGCATTGCATCGCTTGCAACCATGCCATTCGAGATGGATGAGTGGGGCGTGGATCTGGCCATCACCGGCTCCCAAAAGGGCCTGATGATGCCACCCGGCCTGAGTTTCGTCGCCGCAGGTGTACGCGCGAAAAAGGCGCACGCGAGTGCCGGTTTGCGAACCCGTTACTGGGACTGGACCATGCGCGACGGTCCCGAGCACTACATGAAATATTGCGGCACACCGCCAGAACATATGTTGTTTGGATTGCGCTGCGCGCTCGACATGATTCTGGAAGAGGGGCTCGATGCCGTGATTCGACGCCACGAGTTGCTGGCTGGCACGGTGCGCAGCGCAGTAACTGGCTGGGCAGAGGGCGGGGCTATCGATTTTAATATCATCGAGCCCGCAGAGCGGGCCAACAGTGTAACTACCGTCGCCGCAACCGGAGGGCAGGATTGCGCCAGGCTACTGGCCTTCTGTGAAAACCAGTGCGGCGTGAAACTGGGTATCACGATCGGGGATCTTTACGGCAAGGGCTTTCGGATCGCACACATGGGGCATGTCAATGCACCGATGTTGCTGGGTGTGCTCGGTGTGGTGGAGGCTGGCCTGCAGGCGCTCGACTGGCCTCATGGACCAGGCGGGGTTCAGGCGGCGGTGAACTATCTCGGCGAACATTTGGCTGATTAGATGGACTCACCGGCAGCGTTCGACCTGGTTTGCGTTGCGAATACCGCTCAGCTTGCATCGATAATCAACTTGATCGAGATGCAGAAAAGCGCTGCCTGCACGGTAAGAAAAAACAACTTGTCAGGAAGTTTTTGAATAAGCTTTTTACCGATCACAGTGCCTGTTGCCGCAACCGGTAGTAACAATGCCGAAACACCAAGGGTTGAGCCTGTATAAGGGTGGAGTGTGGAATAGGGAATGATTTTCGCCAGGTTCACCGCGGCAAAAACAAGGGTTGTAGTCCCTGCGAAAACCATTTTTGGCAATTTTTGCGGCAGCACAAAAATCTGAAACGGCGGCGCACCGGCATGCGCCACAAAACTGGTAAAGCCGGACAGGGTTCCCCAGAAAAGTCCCTTGCCCGTTGCTGCAGGTTGTGCACTGGCGTCCGGGCGCTTTAAAAACCAGGTATACAGGCAAAAACTGACGCCCATAACGCCAATCAATAGCGCCACCATGCGGTCTGATACAAAGGCAGCCGTGAGCCAGCCGACCATAACCCCCGCGATGCCGGCAGGGATCAGGATCTTCAGATTTTCCATGCTGAATTCTCGCCGGTACAAGTACACGCCAACGACATCTGAAAGAATGTAGATCGGTAACAAAAGTATTGCTGCAATCAGCGGCGACATTGTTAACGACAAAATTGGCACGCTCAGCATGGCAACGGCCGGCAGTCCGCCTTTCGATAAGCCCACCAGAAACGCTGCCAGCACCAACAGTGCAAACAGCGAGGGCGTACTTACCAGTGCATCAATGGAAGGCATGGATCATCCGGAGGTGAGGGTAGCCACGAGGCTGACTGTTGTTCCCGATGTTTGCCTGGCTCGCGCTGCGTGGTGTTATTCTGCGGCCTTAAGGTTGTCGATAGGTGATTTTTTGGCAGAGAAATGTCACCCGAATTCTTCAGCTAACTGGCTGATCCTGTAAATTGCGGACAACTCGGATGGCTATGCCTCACCGTTCCATTTATGCTGTCGATTCCGGGCAGGACTGGTTTCGGTTATGCTTGCGATTAACAATGAAAGGCAGATCAACCAGGAAAGGATACTAAATGAAGATCGGTACACCCAAAGAGCTGTACCCGGGGGAAAACCGGGTTGCGATGACGCCGGCCTCGGCATTGCAGTTAGTCAAGCTCGGCCATCAGTGCGTGCTTGAAAGCGGTGCAGGTGATGCCGCCGATTTTTCTGATGCCGATTATGCAGACGCAGGGGTAGAGATTGTGCCGTCGGCTGCCGCACTTTGGGATGCCGCCGATGTGATCGCTAAAGTCCGCCAACCCGATGAGTCGGAGTTGAAGCTGCTGTCGGCAGGTAAAACTCTGGTGTGTTTTTTCAATCCGGGCGGTAACGAGGAGGGGCTAGCGCAGGCTAGAGACTCGGGTGCCAATGTGATCGCGATGGAGATGGTGCCGCGTATATCCCGTGCCCAGAAAATGGATGCCTTGTCGTCGATGGCCAATATTGCCGGTTATCGCGCAGTTATCGAGGCCAGCAATAACTTCGGGCGCTTTTTTACCGGTCAGATTACGGCAGCCGGAAAGGTTGCTCCGGCCCGGGTGCTGGTCGTTGGTGCCGGTGTGGCAGGGCTGGCTGCGATCGGCACAGCAACCTCATTGGGTGCACAGGTCTACGCGTTCGACGTGCGCCCCGAGGTGGCAGAGCAGATTGAGTCCATGGGGGCCGAATTTGTATTTCTCGAATTCGATGAAGCCGTGCAGGATGGCGCTGAAACCGGTGGCTATGCGGCGCCCTCATCGCCGGAGTTTCGGCAAAAGCAACTGGAAAAGTTCCTTGAAATCGCACCCGATATAGATATCGTCATCACCACCGCATTGATACCGAATCGCGACGCACCCAAGCTCTGGCTGACTGAAATGCTGGACGCGATGAAGCGCGGTTCAGTTGTGGTTGATCTGGCTGCCGAGCGCGGTGGCAACTGCGATGCCACGGTGCCGGATAAAAAGATCGTGACAGACAACGGTGTCACGGTGATCGGGTACACCGATTTTCCGAGTCGAATGGCCACCCAAAGCTCCGAGCTCTATGCCAGCAACATTCGCCATATGATGCACGACCTGACGCCTGAGAAAGACGGCGTTATCGTTCACAATATGGAAGACGATGTGATTCGTGGTGCCACGGTTGCGTTCGAAGGCGAGGTGACGTTTCCGCCACCGCCGCCAAAAATTCAGGCCATTGCTGCAAAAAAGCCCGCCACGCCCGAGAAGACACCAGAAGAACTGGCGGCAGAGCAGGCGGCCGCCAACAAACGGGCCGGACGCAATCAGATCGGCCTGCTGGTACTGGGGGCAGTGTTGATGTACTTCATCGGGCAGTATGCCCCGGCGAGCTTCATGCGACATTTCATCGTGTTTGTGCTGGCCGTATTCATTGGATTTCAAGTCATCTGGAATGTCTCTCACGCCTTGCACACACCGCTGATGGCGGTGACCAACGCTATCTCGGGGATCATCATTCTCGGCGCGCTGCTGCAGATAGGATCATCCAGTGGCATCGTCGCCCTTCTTGCCAGCATTTCTGTACTGATCGCCGCCATCAACGTTGTAGGTGGTTTTATGGTTACGCGACGCATGTTGCAGATGTTCCAAAAGAGCTAGGAGCCACATAGACATGTTTGACTTGAGTTCGGAAATGCAAACCGCCGCGTATATAGCATCGGCGGTTTTATTCATCCTGTCGCTCGGTAGTTTGTCTGATCAGGAAAACGCCAAGCGCGGTGTGTGGTTCGGTATCGTCGGTATGGCAATCGCTGTGTTGGCGACCATATTCGGACCCGGTGTCGAGCTTGGCCCGATACTGATTCTGATGCTGGTCGTTGGCGCGGGTGTCGGTATCTACGTCGCAAAGAATGTTGAAATGACGGGCATGCCGCAACTGGTTGCGGCACTTCATTCATTTGTCGGTCTGGCCGCAGTTTTCATCGGTATCAATTCAGATATCGATCCTCCGGCGCTAGCCGATAACGCCGAACGAATCATTCACGAAATCGAAGTATTTCTCGGTGTTTTCATCGGTGCGATTACATTCACCGGTTCCATCGTCGCCTATGCAAAACTTGCCGGCAGGCTGGATGGAAAAGCACTCATTCTTCCGGCCCGGCATATTTTGAATATCGCCCTGGTCGTGTTGTGCCTGGTGCTGATGTTTATGTACATGAATCATGCGGGTAGCTGGACACTGTATCTGATGACGTTGCTGGCGTTCATCATCGGGGCACACCTGGTGCTGGCCATTGGCGGTGCCGATATGCCGGTGGTTGTGTCGATGCTGAACTCCTATTCCGGGTGGGCCGCTGCGGCAACCGGATTCCTGTTGGGTAACGATTTGTTGATCGTAACTGGCGCACTGGTCGGTTCGTCAGGTGCAATTCTGTCGTACATCATGTGCAAGGCGATGAACCGCAAGTTCCTGTCGGTCATCCTCGGTGGTTTTGGCGGGCCTAGCGGTGAGGCGATGGCAATCGAGGGCGAGCAAATTGCGATAGACGCCGACGGTGTTGCCGCGGCGTTGCAGGATGCTGAACAGGTGATCATTGTGCCCGGCTATGGCATGGCAGTCGCACAGGCGCAGCAATCGGTATCCGAACTGACCCGGCGGCTGAGAGCAGCTGGCAAAACGGTGCGATTCGGTATTCACCCGGTCGCCGGTCGCCTCCCGGGGCACATGAACGTATTGCTCGCCGAGGCCAAAGTACCCTATGACATCGTGCTGGAAATGGACGAGATCAATGATGATTTCCCGCAGACAGATGTAGTGATCGTCATCGGATCCAACGACATCGTCAATCCGGCCGCTCAGGAAGATCCCAATAGTCCGATCGCAGGCATGCCGGTACTTGAGGTGTGGAAAGCCAAACAGGTGTTTGTGTCCAAACGGGGTCAGGGCACGGGTTACTCGGGGATAGAAAACCCGCTGTTCTTTAAAGAAAACACACGCATGTTCTACGGTGATGCGAAATCGTCCGTCGACAAGTTGTTGTCGATGCTGGATTGAAATTTTTGCAGCTTCGGCGTTGCCACTAGTGCTTTGACAATATTAAAAGTTGGGATAAAGCGAGTGGATAAGTTGTCAGCGCAAGGCGCGCGATTGAGGACTAATTGTTCTATTGTGAGTGAGCGCAACGCTGCGATGGCAGCTTTGGCGCTCGCCCGCAGGGGATGGCTTTTGATGTGCCGCACTCCGGGTGTGAAGCTGAACCGGGCCCTAACCGGCACATCGAAGGCCATACTGTATTCCAATTTTTAGTGTTGTCAGAGCACTAACTGTGTTGGCAACAATTCCACGTGACGCGAGTCGTCGCTACAATCAGCAGTTGATGGCGGCGAAAATTGATTGATCTGTGGCAACTTGATCCGCTGATTCTTGCGTTGGTGGCGTCGACCATTGTTTTATCCGGCCTGATTCACGGCGCACTGGGGCTCGGATTTCCAATGGTTGCAACACCGATAATCGCAATTTTTCTAGATGTCAGGCTGGCGATTCTGATCACGCTGCTGCCGACTGCCACCGTCAACCTGGCCAGTTTGCGGGGGCGCCCGGACTACCTGCAAGTACTGCGTCGGTTCGCACCGCTGGTGTTGTTTTCGCTATTGGGCGCGCTGCTGGGCGCACGCCTGGTCGCAATCTCCGACCCGGCACCTTTCAGGCTGCTGCTGGCAGCATTGATTGTTCTGTTCCTCTGGGCGACTTACTCGGGGCGTTTGCCGCGTGAGTGGCTGCTCGGCTGGCCTAAACTTGCAATGGTATCGTTCGGGCTGCTTGCTGGCTTGTCGGGTGGCACCACCAACGTGATGGTGGCCGTGCTGTTGATCTACTTTCTTACCCTCGAAGTGGATCGCGCGACGCTGGTCCCGGCAATGAATACCTGCTTTCTGGTAGGCAAGCTATCGCAGATTGTGATCTTCTGGCTATCGGGCCTGATTGGTGTGAGCCTGATGCTGCAGAGTATTCCGTTCGCGTTACTGGCGCTGGGCGCACTGTTGGTTGGTGAACGAATGGGCGCGCGGGTGGAGCCGCAAATCTATCGCAAGGTTTTACATGTATTGCTGGTTGTGCTCGCCGCGATACTGGTCTGGCAGTATTTCACCGACTGACTACCAGTCTGTCTGGTCGGCAAACAGTTTAATGTGTGGATGGCCGTCTTCGAACACCACGATGCTATGACCGCAATTTTGCAGTTCCGGCGGGTGCCATAGTTTGTCCACTGGCCAGCCGGCATAAATTAGCATCAGGGATTTGATGAATGCACCGTGGCTGACGATCAGCACTTCCTGTCCCTCGCATTCCGCGACGATTGTATCGATGGCATCTTGTGCGCGGCGCTGAAGCTGGTGAAATGTCTCGGCGCCATCGAGTGAAAATTTCGCAGGTTCGTGGCGAAAGTACCCGGCCTGTTCGGGGTAGTCTCTCACTGCGTCGTCGAGCATTACGCCTTCCCAGGGGCCGAGATGTATTTCGCGCAACGTGCTGCGATAATCGACCGCAGCAGTTTCGCCCCCGAGCAGAATGTCGGTGGTCTGCCGGGTGCGCTGTAAATCGCTGGAGAAGACTCGATCGAATTGTTTATCGGCCCAGCGCTCACGCACGGCAGCGGCCTGCGATTCGCCGAGTGCCGTCAGGGTGGACTCCGAGGTGCCCTGGACTCGCCGAATGGCGTTCCAGTCCGTTTGACCGTGGCGAACGAGATGCAGGGTTGTCATTGCGTGTCAATTTCCATTTAAGGGGTCCGCCGGCACAGCGAGCATCGGCCGTTCGATTATCACTCACAATGGAATGCGGCTTGCGGAATTTGTCCTGCTTGCAAGAAAAAACCGCTGCTGCACCTTATGAGATTGGCTGGCGGGTTTGCTGGTATCATTTGGGGCCGAAAATGGAAATGCAAGATGATTGATCTCTACACCTGGACCACACCCAACGGCCGCAAAGTATCCATCATGCTGGAAGAATGCGGGATTCCCTACACCACGCATGCAATAGATATTACCGGCAACAAGGATCAGTTCGAACCGGACTTTCTGAAGATCAGTCCGAACAATAAAATCCCTGCCATTGTCGATCAGGACAACGGCACCACGCTGATGGAGTCGGGCGCAATACTGTTGTACCTGGCCGAGAAGTCAGGGCAGTTTATGCCCGCCGATCCGGCGCGACGCTGGCAGGCTATCGAGTGGCTGATGTGGCAAATGGGGGGGCTCGGGCCAATGGCGGGACAAACCCATCACTTCGTCAAGTTCAATCCCGATGCATCGGCTTATGCCGCGGAACGCTTTACCGCTGAAACGCGCAGACTCTACGGCGTGCTCGATAAACAGCTTGCGAGTAACGAATACATCGCCGGCGACTACTCAATTGCCGATATGGCCGTTTGGCCGTGGATATCTCGCTTCGAGTGGCAGACGATGGATTTGAAATCGTTCGTCAATCTGAAACGCTGGTACACCGCGATTGCCGAGCGTCCGGCGGTTCAAAAGGGCTATCACGTGCCCAAATTTACTGCCGATATTCCGATGCCCTGATTGCGTTTACCGGCTCCGGTGCAGCGTTTATTTATGTGCGCTGCGCTGGAGACCGGCCAGCTGTAAGGCGTATTCGACGACGTCGCTGCGTCACCAGCGCGCTCATCACCAGTGGTGCCAAAAGCATCGCCAGGGCGCCTCCGCCCGAACCACCGGTTGAAGGTTCATCAGCCTCATCGTCGTTAACGGGCTGTGCATTGAGCGTGTCTTCGGATGCCAGTATGGTGTAAATGTAGTTCTCGGCCAGATCATTGGTAAACGGGATAACCTCTGCCGAATACGCAAGCGCTGGATCGAGCTCGCAACGCTCGGTTTGGCCCCCCGATTTATTCGATACACATACCCGCTGTCGTCCCTGGTAGACATGTAAATCCACGTCAGCCCCGTTGGCTGGCTGCAAAATCACCGAACTGACCCCCTCGATGCCGTACAGTGATGTCTGCAATTTCCCGATCTTGCCATCGTGACTCGCACCCGCTGCCAGTTGCAAAACCACCGGAGCGTCCTGTGTTTCGGCAGCGCCTGCCAGCGGAATGGGCGGATCGTTCAAAAAGAACAGGGTGTAGCTCTCCGCGTTGCGCACCGCCTCATCGGGCTTGTCGAGCGCCAGCTGTGCCGTAGCAAAGTGGCCGTAACTGAAATCGCGCGCATTGCCCAGCACCGCGAAATGGGACAACTCGTGCACCAGAACCGAACTTTGCCAGGCGTGGCTAAGGCTCCAGAAGCCCGGGCAGAGGTTGATGTTGTAGGGATTGGTGCTGTAGACATAGGCGCTGACACCACCGTCCGGGAAGGCTGTACAAGCGCAATCGAAACCGATGGTTTGATTCTCGGTGGCACTGAGGATGTTGCGATAAATCGTTCGCACGCGAGCGAAGCGCTCGCTGTCGAAGTAGCCGAACCAGCGCTCGAAACGCGGGGCGCCATTGCTGGCAGATTCCAGAAATGATTCATCCAGATCGCTGGCAAGCTCAATCAGCCTCAGTTGTGCCTCGAGCAATCGCCGCTCGAGCTGGCTCTCCTGTCGCACATTACAACTGGTGAAATCACTTGGCAGCAAGGCTGCGGCGACGGGGGGCGGGTCGGTATCGAGTGCAGTCGCCAGAGCCACTGTGGTCATTGCGGGCAGCACGAGCGCCAATGCCACCGTTGTTTTACCGGCAACCTTCAACCGGTTAACAAATATTTTCAGATTGTTCTTCAACATCATTGGAAACGATGAACCTGGCTATCTATAGTCATGCAGAGGGCCGTCGCGATGACGCCGTCTCAAGCAATTTGGGCGTGAAACCTTTCCATATTGTCATGACAAGCTTAATCCTTTAAGCTGTCCGGGATCAAGCCCGAAGGCGTTTTACGCGAAGCCAGCTTGCAGCCAAGCGATTGTGTGCCAGGAATTATTAGTGACATTTCAACTTTGTAGCGTTTTAAAACATCACTTGCAGAACTTTATAGACGCTCGTCAGGCGCTTGCCAATGCGCTGATTGTCGGAGCCTTGGTAAGCGGTTGTGGCGGCGGGGGTTCTGGCGGCTCGGAGCCTGCCGAATCGCCGGGACAACAGCTGACAGCCTCGGACGATGTTGGCGATATCGCGGTACAGATGCAGGTTGATGTTCCGGCGCAGATTGTCGAGCTCGACGCGGTCGACCTCGAGTACAGCATTGAGCTCAAGGGGGCTGGCATCGTCACCCGGGTGAACCCGGGCGATAATTTCAACGTGCCGTTTACAGCCAGCGGCAGTGGGCGCTACTACTTTCGTATCGAGGTCAGGGTGCTCGGGACCGGCATGCTGATCGCTGTTCGCGAGGGCAGCAAGTGGATTGACAGCGACCAGACCCTGGTTGTCAGCGATGCACACTTCGATACCAACGGCCCCGAATTCGATCTGGACGGTGACGGCACATCCAACCTGGATGAGCTGTCAAGCGAGGGCAATCCGGGCGTGCCGGAAAGTACCCAAATTCTGTTTTCATTCAGAGTGGCCGACTGGCTGCAGGACATGTACGACGACGGCATTGTGCGGTTTGAAACCGTGGTCGATTCGCTGGCAAACAACAACGGCAAGTTTCCGATCTCGTTCAACCCCGATACCAATCAGCATGAGGCAACCGGTTTTGGGCTGGAGGTGGGCGGACAACCTCGCAGTATCGGCATCAGTGCAAGAATTGCCAGCAGCCCCTACCACTTCGACGGCGTAGGCCTAGCGCTGGCCTCGGCCAGCCGTTTGATGACCTTGCGCAGCGGGTCCAATGAAGCACATTTCGAATGGTCTGATTTTGTTGCCGATTGGGATCAGGATCGCGATGGCACGCCGAATCTCACCGAATTGAGGCGTGGCACGAACCCGTTGGCAACCGACCCTGAGTACACGATCCCCGTGGTTGCCGGCGGTGTTGTACCGATTATCGACGGCGATTTGCAGGAATCTTCCTGGTACGCATTGCGGCTGGTTGAAGCAGGTGGCAATGCGTTGCCGATCGATGTGATTCTGGAGGGTGCAGCCGATTCGTCCGACAATCCGGCGGAAAGGTTTTTTACCGCCGTTCACGATTTCACCAATTTATATGTCGGCGTGCAAATTCGCGATAACACGATCGTTGTAGATTCCGCGCAACAACGCTGGCTGGATGATTCGATCGAGGTCTATATCGATGGTGACAACAGCAGACTCTCTTCATACGATGGCACAAACGATCTGGCGTTGAACTTTCGATTCGATGATGCCTCGGCGCAGGCGTCCCGAGTGGTAGCCGGCAGCGATTCATTAGCGGTACCCGACACCCTGCAATACGCAATGACACACGATTTTGCTCGCGGAGTAACCCAGCTGGAGTTTGTTGTACCGCTGGCCGATCTCGATATCGATATCCGCGTCGGTATGGGCCTGGAAGTTCAGTACAACGACGACGATGACAGCGGCGGTCGAGATCGTAAATATGGCTGGCGCGGGCCCGCCGGTGAAGACAACGCATGGATGAATCCGACCTGGTTCGGCGAAATTGAATTCTCGAATTAGGCGTAGGCAAAAGTGTGCTTCGCGGCCATTGGGTAATGAAATGAGAAATTGCGTAATTGCCACCCGCACAATGGCAGTGCGAGCGAGCAAATCTGTCACTGCATTTGCAGGGCTTCTCGGTATCGTTTCGATGCTGGCCGGCTGTGGCAGTGGTTCTGAATCAGCTGCTGACGACGCACTTGAATCGGGTGTGCAGGGCGACGAGCTGTTTGTAGAAGTACAAGTGCCAGATGTACTCAACAGCGCCAATATCAATAATCTTCAGGCACAGTTTTCATACGGCGCAACAACCTTTGACCTGCAGGATCAGGGAACTCGTTTTTTTGCAGATATCAAAACCGGTGTTCGCGATCCGTCGGTTGCCTGGCAGCTGCAGTTTATTGAGGTTTATCAGGGCCAGGCACTGGTGTTGATGCAATCGGATGTTATGCCGATGTTGTCGGCTACCGCGACAACCCTGTTGATTGATTCCGGGCAATTCTCCAGACCGGACGATGATCTGGATGGCGACAGCAATCTCGATGAGCGCAATGCCGATGCCGAGCCATTTGATTCATTTAGCACCGTTGCCAATCCGCTAGGTCAGAGTGGCAGTGCTTTGTCCACGCTGGCCATTGAGGTAAATCTCGAGGGGCTGGTTAACACCGCCAACGACAACCTGTGGGTCACGACCACAATCGACGGGCAAATCGTTAATCTTCGACCGCTGGGTGGAGCGCTGTTTTCCGGTGCGATCAACTACTCCACGGCTGGCGTGTCCAGATCGGTGTCGGCCGAGGTCAACGTGGGCAATCGCAACCTCGTGGCACGCTGGACTGGTAACGTTCTTACCGAGGCTGGAACCAACACGCTTGCGCTCGCAGCGGATGATTTCAACACCGATATCGATAGCGACGGTGACGGCCTGAGCAACCTTGCGGAGGTGGAGATTTCCCAAACCACCTCCTCACTGGTGAATGTGTTTGATATCGATCGTATCGCACCGCAAAACGCCCCGCAGCTGGACGGCAGTCTGGACGAGGACGTCTGGCGAACGCGGATGAGCAGCTCGCCGGCGACGATTCAGGGCAACGGTGGTCTGTGGATCGATAAACTGCTGAAGACCACACCTTCAAACAGTTTGCAAAGCGGCGACCCCACTCACGAATGGACCGCGATACACGATGGCATCAATCTGTATCTGGCAATTCGAATCATTGATGAAGTGGTCGTCAGGGATTCGGGCGCGCAACAGTGGCAGGACGATAGCGTGGAAATTTTTATCGATGCCGACAACTCCAGACTGAGTGCCTACGACACCGTTAACGACTACCAGCTGATCTTCAC
>CAKZSB010000051.1 GCA_937920585.1 uncultured Granulosicoccaceae bacterium
CATAGGCGTAAAAATACAGCGCCGACAGCCCACCGAGCGCCGCACCGCCTACCGAAAACGCCTGCATCAGCTCACTGGTCATGACACTGGGTGCGACCCGATGCACAAAGGCATAGGCGAAGAACATCGCACCGAGTACGAATGCGGCGACTGCTCTGGCACGAACGGGGCTTGCTTGATCTGGCACTACTACCCTTTAAATGATTTCTGCTCTTACCTGTTCAGGGGCCGGGGGCCTCTCCCCACGAAAACAACCGTGAAGCTCATGGGAGGACAGCCACGCTGCACGAACCTGTTTATGCCGCTTCGCCAGATTCTTCTCGTACAAACCCTCGGGACAAGCAAATAGCAACGGACAACGCCGCAGGCTGCGACCATAGTCTGATTTTGGCTGGTAAGGCAACCACAAGCCACCGGCAGTTCGGGCGTTTTGCTGTAGACTACGGTTACTAATCCCCAACCAACGGAAACCGCGCGCAGCCAATTGGCCATGCGCACGGTCTGCTGCATGCCCGTATCCAATCAAACCAGACCGCCGGTCGAACTGTTCAACTACCGCCGCCACTGGGCCGAATGCTTTGGCCCCGCGCCATTTCTGCCCATGTCGCGCGCCGAGATGGATCAGCTCGGCTGGGACAGCTGCGACATTATCGTCGTCACCGGCGATGCCTATGTCGACCATCCCAGTTTTGGCATGGCGATCATCGGTCGGCTGCTGGAGGCACAGGGCTTTCGGGTCGGCATCATCGCCCAGCCCGACTGGCAGTCCAGCGATGCTTTCGCAGCGCTTGGCAAACCGAATCTGTTCTTCGGCGTCACCGCCGGCAACATGGATTCGATGATCAATCGCTACACTGCCGATCGAAAAATTCGCACCGACGATGCCTATTCGCCCAACGACGAAGGCGGACTGCGGCCGGATCGCTGTTCGCTGGTCTATTCGCAGCGCTGCCGCGAGGCGTTTAAAGAGGCGCCGATTGTATTGGGTGGCATCGAAGCATCGCTGCGTCGCATCGCCCACTACGACTACTGGCAGGATAAGGTCCGGCGTTCGATGCTGGTGGATTCGAAGGCCGATATCCTGCTGTACGGCAACGCCGAGCGCGCCATCGTCGACATCGCACACCGGCTTGCGCGCGGCGAGAGCATCGCAGACATCCGCGATATTCGCGGCACCTGCTTTATGTTGTCGGGCACACCGGAGAAGATCACCGAAATCGACTCCACCACGGTCGACAAGCCCGGCAAGATAGACAAGAAAACCAGCCCCTACGAAGTCATTCCCGAGACAAAAAACGCACCGGCTGAACCCGCCAGCGACAATGCCGCCACGCCGATTCGATTTGTCAGCAAGGCGGAGCGACTGCAATCGATCGCCGCACAGCGCGCCAACAGCGTGATTCGCCTGCCCTCGTTCGAAAAGCTGCGCAATGATCCGGTGTTGTACGCGCACGCCAACCGGGTGCTGCACCTGGAAACCAACCCGGGCAACGCCCGCGCGCTGGTGCAACGCCACGGCCTGCGTGATGTGTGGCTGAATCCGCCACCGATCCCGCTCTCCACCGAAGAAATGGACTACATCTTCGACCTGCCCTATGCCCGCGTACCGCACCCGCAGTATGGCGATGCGAAGATTCCGGCCTACGACATGATCCGCTTTTCCGTCAACGTGATGCGCGGATGTTTTGGCGGCTGTACCTTTTGCTCGATCACCGAACACGAGGGGCGGATCATTCAAAGCCGTTCGGAAGACTCCATCATTCGCGAAATCGAGATCATTCGCGACAAGGTCCCCGGATTCACCGGTGTGATCTCGGATCTCGGCGGGCCCACTGCCAATATGTATAGGCTTGCCTGCAAATCGAAAAAAGTCGAAGCGGCCTGCCGCAAGCCCTCCTGTGTGTACCCGGATATCTGCCCCAACCTCGATACCGATCATTCGTCGCTGGTGAAGCTCTATCGGCGCGCCCGCGACCTGCCCGGTGTGAAGAAGATCCTGATCGGCTCCGGACTGCGTTACGACCTGGCCGTGCGCTCACCGGAGTACGTGGAAGAGCTGGTAACACACCACGTCGGCGGGTATCTGAAGATCGCCCCGGAGCACACCGAAGAAGCGCCGCTGGGCAAGATGATGAAGCCGGGCATCGGCAGCTACGATCGGTTCAAGGAACTGTTCGAGCGCTATTCCCGCAAGGCCGGTAAGGAACAATATCTGATTCCCTACTTCATCGCCGCGCACCCGGGCACCACCGATACCGACATGATGAATCTCGCGCGCTGGCTGAAAGACAACGACTTTCGCGCCGATCAGGTGCAGACGTTCTATCCATCACCCATGGCCACCGCTACCGCGATGTACCACTCCGGCAAGAATCCGCTGCGCAAGGTAGGCCGCGATACCGAGAATGTCGAAACGGTCCGCACCACTCGCCAGCGCCGCCTGCACAAGGCCTTTCTGCGCTATCACGATCCAAACAACTGGCCGATGTTGCGCGAGGCACTAAAGGAGATGGGCCGCGCCGATTTGATCGGCAACGGCAAAAAGCACCTGATCCCGCTGTATCAGCCGAAAACCGATGGCAGCTACAACAGCCCGCGCCGCAAGAACAGCTCACGTGCACCGGCGCCCGGCACCATTCTCACTCAGCACACCGGCCTGCCGCCGCGCGAGCATGGCGAGCGTGGCTCGGGCAATCGCTCCAGCCGCCGAGGCGGACGCGGCCGTTCAAAGCCCGGCAGCAGACGCACCTGAACGAGGCGCCGAAAGCAACCCTGCCAGCCGTAAAACTGATTACAATCCCGTGTACTAATCCGGTATCCGCGCTCAAGCGGGTACCATCGACGTAACTATCCATCCCGCAATATAACGCGACTCACACGGGCGTTCGTATGCAAGATTTTTTTAGCGACCTGCCGCTGATGATCGGTGCCATCAGCATTGTTTTTCTATTGTTGTGGTGGGGCATCAATCGCTGGCTTTTTGGCGACAGCAAAGCCAACAAACTGGGACGCTCGCTGCCTGGCGACATCACCAACCCCGGCCCCGAAACAGACGCGCTGACAGGCTTTGCCGGCACATCAGCCGGGCGCAGCCGCCACTCACAAAGCGCGCTGATTCGCGATGACAGCCAACAGGACTCGGTAGATTTCAAACCGCTCGGCAAAACCACGCAAAGCGATTCGATTCCACCGCTGATCAGAACCGACGTCACCGCTACCGCCGCGCGGGCCTCAGGGCATCGAACGCCAGCATTGGTGCAACACCGACTGCCCGGCACTTCGATCGTCGATTGCAATCTGAAGTCACAGATCACTGCACAACCTGACAAACCGTCAGCAGACAAATCAAAGGAAACCGGCCGGCAGGCAGAGCAAAGCGAACACAACAGTGACATCACGCCTGCTCAAAGTGGCGACCGGGCGGAAAGTCGAACGGGCACCGCTATTGCCAACGAGACAGCAAACCAGGCTGCCACCCTCTCGCAACCCGGCTCCGGGCAAGTGCAGCCGGGGTCGAGTCACGGCAGCGGATCAGCGACAGCAGTTAGCGCGGACACCGACACCGACACAGACAAACCCCAAAGCCCTCGTAGCTCGCAGCGCAACCGTCGCGGCGATGGGGTCGAACAATCGACAACAACATCCCCGACCCGCGACAAAGTTCAGCCAGGCAACGCCGCGAACACGGCCAACCCGGATGGCGACCATGCAGCAGAGTCACCGGCTGACAACGCCAATGTGACAACGCGTTCTGATGCGACCGATGGCTCAACATCGACAGAAAGTCCCGCTGGCGAATTTAGCCAAAGCGATTCAGCACCAACCGC
>CAKZSB010000052.1 GCA_937920585.1 uncultured Granulosicoccaceae bacterium
CGAGGGGATTTGCCAGTGATACTGGAAACGCTGCAATCACTGGCGATCGTGAAATCCGTGCGTCACAAGCCACGCGCCAACGACGGACCTGGCGGCCCGCCAGGCGGCATGACAGACCCGGCCTTCATTAACGGCTTTAGGCAACTACGGGCACACGGATTGCACTTCGACCTGCAGACACCCTGGTGGCACCTGCCGGAGGCCATTGAGCTCGCAGCCCACAGTCCGGATACCACCATAATCCTCAACCACACCGGCCTGCCGTCTGATCGCAGCGCCACAGGAATCGCTCAATGGGAACAGGCGATGAGACAATTCGCTGCGATCGAGCAGACCTGTGTAAAGATTTCGGGCCTCGGCCTGGCGGGTCAACGCTGGACTCTGCAGGACAATCGCGACATAGTGTTGCGCACTATCGATCTGTTCGGTGTCGAGCGCTGCATGTTTGCATCGAACTTTCCGGTCGACGGACTCTGTGGTTCTTTCGACACCATCTATAGCGGATTCTTTGCCGCCACAGAATCATTTACCAACACCGAGCAACGCGCGCTTTTTGCCGACAACGCGATTAAAACCTATTCATTAAAATTGTAACCCGCTGATCAACACTCGCGGCGGCGCACACCCCAATCCGGAGTTAACACCATTTCAATCCCACCAGTGGCCCCGGTTAACTCTGCCAGGGATCAACGGCGCAGCAGTAGTCGCGCAGGTATTTTTCTGATGCTCGGCGCCATGTTCCTCTTCTCTGCCGCCGACATGCTGGCAAAACTGCTCACCGACGCTTTTCACCCGGTGCAGATCATCTGGTTCAGGCAACTGGCACTGCTGATCGGTGTGTTGATATTACTGAGTCGCAGCGGTACATCGGTGCTGCAATCGCAACGGCCGGGCCTGCAGATAGTCCGCGGTGTATTCGTGGTCTGCTCGGGAATACTGTTTGTCACCGCGGTAAAGTACGTGCCGCTGGCCGACGCCGTCGCCGCCACATTTGTCGCCCCCTTCTTTCTAACCATCATGGGTGCACTGGTGCTCGGCGAGCAGGTTGGCATCAGGCGATGGTCGGCCGTGGTGGTCGGATTTATCGGCGCACTGATTATCATTCGGCCGGGTATGGGCGTGATCCACCCGGCGGTGATGTTGATCGTTGCGGCAGCCGCATTTTATGCCAGCCGACAGGTCATCGGGCGGTTACTGGCCGATACCGACAAAACCGTCACGACAGTCGCCTATACCGCCCTCACCGCCAGTTTCATCATCACCATTCCACTGCCTTTTATCTGGCAGACACCGGCTACTGCGCTGCAATGGACCACCCTATTGTCCATGGCTGTGCTGGCAGGTGTGGGAGAAGTGCTGGTGATCAAAGCGCTGGAAGTATCCGAAGCGGTGGTCGTTGCCCCAATGCACTACACGCTGATTATCTGGGGCACTATGTACGGTTATCTGGTGTTCGGACAACTGCCGGATCAATGGACCTGGCTGGGTACGTTTATTATCTTTGCGGCGGGCATTTACACCCTGAGGCGAGATCGGATCAAACGCGGCTGACGACCAGAAATATCTCCCTGCGGTCAGCTCCCCTTGCCGGCACTTGACATCATGCGCGCTATAGAATTTGCAAGCCCTTGCAGCGAAGCCTGATCCGGTAACGTGACGGTCAATCTGGGTCGGCCTTGCTCGTCGGATTCAATGCACTGCTGGAAGCGGCTACCCAGCTCCTTCGCAAGCCGCTCTGTTTCGGCGCTTGCCGGCTCCTCGGGCAACATCTGGCCGATAAATTCAAACGCCGCGCCCAGCAATTGACCTCCGGCCAGCGCCACGCGCTCGCGCTGCTCGATATCCGCCGCCTGCCTTTCGGTATTGGCCCTCTGCGATTCATCCACCGCAGCCTCCGGTACCGCGCCAATCAGTACTTCCAGTCGCCGTTTCAGCTCCTCCATCCCGGATTGCAGGTCGACGGTATCAACATCGGAGTCCATGTCCAGCGCCGCCGTCGCCAATTCGTGCTTGGCGGCAAGTGTCGCAAGCAGATTTTCCTCAATGGTGCCGATCGTCACCAGGATATAAACCTGCACCGGGCGTTGCTGCCCCATTCGATGCACGCGACCGATACGCTGTTCCAGAATGGCTGGATTCCAGGGCAGATCGATATTGACAAGCGTGTTTGCGAATTGCAGATTAAGCCCGGTAGAACCCGCATTGGTCGCCAGAAAAAAGCGACACTCCGGATCCTCTTCAAACTGTCTGACCAGAGCCCCCCGCTTTTGCTGCGGTACACTGCCATCCAGCCTTACATAGCCAATATCGTGTGCTTTGAGCTGCGCTTCGATAAGGCCAAGCATGGTCGTCCACTCTGAAAATAACACCGTCTTGCGATCGCCCTCGGCGGCCAGTCGCTGCAGCAGGTCTTCGGTCACCTCCAGCTTGCTGGAATAGCCCGGCGCCTGCTTGTCGACTAACTCCGTGCTGTCGGCCGACATCCTGCACATCAGCAGCGCTTTTTGCAGCCTTAGCAAATCCATCTCGGTGATATAGCGCTTGCCGACAATACTGCTGACAATTCGCATGTGCCCACCATGCATCTCATCCTGCTCCTGGGTCGGCGTGATGCGTATGATCTCTGTATTGCGCGGTGGCAATTCCTTGAGTACCGATGCGCGCGTGCGACGCAACAGCACTGGTTTTAGTTTCTCGCGCAATTGTGCCAGGTTGCGATAGCCGAGCACCTTGCCCTTTTCGTCGACTACACGATGCTGATTGTAAAAGCGAAAACCCGGCCCCAGCCGCCGATCATCGATAAACTCGATGACACTATAGAGCTCGTCAATTCGGTTTTCCATTGGCGTACCAGATAACACCAGCGCAAAGGTTGAGCGCAACGATTTAATCACTCTGGAGGTCTTCGCCTCCCAGTTCTTAATCCGCTGTCCTTCGTCAAGGATGATCAGATCCCAGTGATTGCGCTCTATATGAAGTACGTCGCGCAGTACCTGCTCATAGTTGCAGATAGTAAAAAACGCATCGCTTGCATATTGCTCGGCGCGACTGGCAGCACTGCCTACAACCACCTGACACTCGCGATCGCAAAAGCGCGTAATCTCGCTGCGCCATTGCCCTTTCAGCGACGCAGGACACACCACCAGTACTTTGCTGATGCCGGCAAGCCTTGCCAATAATTCTGCCGTACCCACGCCCTGTATGGTTTTGCCCAACCCCATGTCGTCGGCAAGGATCGCACGCCCGGCTTGCGCAGCAAACAATACCCCGCTCAACTGATAAGGCAGCAATTCGGTTTTCAGCAGTTTTCGTCGCAACGGGTGTTTCGCCCCGGCGCTGCGAATTGTCTGGATTTCACTGTGCATCCGCGCCGCCAGCAGCTTTTGATGCACGTACTCCTCCGCATCCGGATAGACGATCACTGCCGTACCGTTTGCCTCAACGCCAGCCACCGCGCGAAGCAATTTGGCGTAATCAGTAACGGCGGAATTCAAAAAAGGTTTTAGCCGGCGCGCCGATCGGGCGTCGAGCTTTTCAGGCACTGCGACCCGCAAAGTCAACGCCTCTGCATATTCCAGGTATACAATCACCGAACGCAGTTTGAAGCCACGGGCCAGTCGTTTGGCACTGAATTTACGCGCGACTTTG
This sequence comes from uncultured Granulosicoccaceae bacterium, assembly GCA_937920585.1. Classification (GTDB taxonomy): domain Bacteria; phylum Pseudomonadota; class Gammaproteobacteria; order Granulosicoccales; family Granulosicoccaceae; genus CAKZSB01. Next base: position 3,649 of record CAKZSB010000052.1, read on the forward strand.
CGCTGTACATTCAACACGTGCTTACAGGTCCCGAGCGTATTCTTGCGATAGTCCGGACACGAGCAATACGACTGCCCGCGCTGCATACCGCGCAACGCCACCCGCCAGCTCTTTCCCGATAGTTTACTGCTGACCTGATAGTCACACCAGGGCGTACCCGGCTTACTCGCGCGCACGGTCATTTTTTCCTCGCGCGCGCGCTGCTCACGCAATGCTATTTCGCGTTCGATCAGTTCTTCATCACTCAGCGGCACAACTTCGCCTGTTTGCGGTGCCAGCGCCAGACCCAGGGCCATTTTCTCTTCAAGAGCAATCGAAAACGCCGCACCAACATGTTCACAGGCACCGTCACAGGCCGAGCAGCCCCAAACCAGTTTGCGCCGCCCTTTGTCACTGAGACGCATGGTCACCAGCGCTCGGTCCGGCGCGCCAAACTGCACGGTATAGGCTTGTTCGGTGAGCCGCACCTGACGGTTCACATCGATTTCAAACTTACCACCGGCGACAATAAGCCGGGCGCCATCTGCGCCCAGCAGCTTGCAGGCACCTGCATAGTCCAGCCGGGACAGAATGTCTGTCATTCTCAATTCTGTTTGTTTTGCCGTCGCCATGTCAGATCACCCACCAGGAATACCCATTGTCGCTCAAATTCAGGTAACAGTGATACTGGCCCCGGCGTCCAAACATACGGTTTGTGACACCCGCACACATCGTAGCGACGGCCACAAGTGGCATGCGGCAAAAACAAACTCTTAATAGCCATATCGCCGCGGCAGCGTTTACACTGTCCGTTCCGTCCTCCCATCGTGCGACCATGAGCCACAAAATCTTTACCGCCTGCCTGGGCACCGAGACAAACTCGTTCTCGCCAATCCCCACTGGCCTCGATCTGTTTGAACGAACCATGCTGGTGCGCAATGGTGAATTTGGCGATCGCCCCTTTCTGTTTGGCCTGCCACTGATTACCTGGCGCGAACGGGCGCATGCCCTCGGCTGGACCGTTGCCGAGGGCCTGGCAGCCTTCGCCACGCCGGCAGGCGACACCACCAGAGTGGCCCACGAGACCCTGCGCGACGAAATTCTGGCCGAGCTCGACGCCGCCATGCCGGTCGATGCGGTGATGTTAAACCTGCATGGTGCGATGGTGGCCGATGGCTACCCGGATGCCGAGGGTGATCTGCTAAGCCGCGTTCGCGAGCGAATCGGTCCCGACATTCCCCTGCTCGCGGAACTCGACCTGCACGGCCACATGACACAGGCCAAACTCGACGCCAGCAATGTACTGATCTACTACAAAGAGTATCCCCATATCGATGCAGTCGAACGCGCCCACGAACTGTTCGACATCGCCGAGGGCATGCTCAACGGCCAACTGCAGCCGCGCATGGCCATGCACGATTGCCGCATGCTCGGCATCTTTCCCACTACCCGCGAGCCATTGCAGGGATTCGTCTTGCGCATGAAGGAACTGGAGCAACAGGCTGGAATTCTCTCTGTGTCCCTGGTGCATGGTTTTCCGTGGAGCAACACGCCCGAAATCGGCATGCGCGTGCTGGTAGTCACCGACAATGATCAGTCGCTGGCGGATGCCACTGCCGCCGAACTTGGTGAATGGATCTGGCAACATCGCGACGATCTGGTCGCACCGTTTATCAGCATGGATCAGGCACTTGAAAAAATCGCTAACGCGCAACGCAGCAATCAACCGCTGGTGCTGGCCGACACCGCAGACAACACCGGCATCGGTGCCGCTGGCGACTCAACATTTGTGCTCGCACAGTTGATTGACCGCGGCATCGGTGGCGTGGCCATTTCACCGCTGTGGGATCCGGTCGCAGTCGATGTGGCATTCGATGGTGGTATCGGCGCACAACTCGACATGCGCCTGGGCGGCAAACTGGGGCCGGCGTCCGGCGATCCCGTCGATGCAAAAGTCACGGTTATGGGTTTGGCCCGCAATGCAGTGCAACCTTTTGGCGGTGCAACGGCACCGCTGGGCGACGTGGCCTGGCTGCGGATTGGCGCGCCCGACGACGACAACGCCGCAATCGATGTGATCGTCAACAGCCAGCGAGTGCAGGCTTTCGACCCGGCCTGCTTTTCGGTCGTCGGCCTCGATCCACTCAAACCACGCGCCCTGATCGTGAAATCGACCCAGCACTTTTTCGCAGGCTTCGATCCGATTGCGCGCGAGATTATTTATATGGCCACCCCCGGTTGCGGGTCAATGGATTTCGGCACCATCGAACACCCGCGAGTCACTGCGAAGTTGTGGCCGCGGCACAGCAATCCTCACCATAGCTAAACCACGCTTTTCGCCTGGCAGGCAAACGATCTGCCCTGTTGTTCCGTGCCCCCTGAAGGAAAGTGATGCTCACACGCAACGATGTCACAGCCATGCTGCTGATGGCTGCCGGCATTGCCGCGCTGGTGGCAATGGATGCTGCAGTCAAGGAGCTGGTGACTGAGGGCGTGCATGCCGTTCAGATTCTGGCCCTGCG
>CAKZSB010000053.1 GCA_937920585.1 uncultured Granulosicoccaceae bacterium
TGTTGAAATCTCCGAAGAGCATCTGCTGCCAAACGTCACAGGCCTGAGCGGCCCGTTTGGCTGTCTGAATCGTGCGCGATACGGCATCTCCTGGGGCGCGATGGGCGCGGCAGAGTTCTGCTGGCACGCCGCCCGCCAGTACACTCTGGATCGCAAGCAGTTCGATCGCCCGCTGGCGGCGACCCAGCTGGTGCAGAAAAAACTTGCCGACATGCAAACCGAAATCGCGCTCGGGCTGCAGGCCTCGTTGCGGGTTGGCCGGTTAATGGACGCTGGCAAAATGGCACCCGAGATGATTTCCATCGTCAAGCGCAACAATTGTGGCAAAGCACTCGATATCGCCCGTGTCGCGCGCGACATGCACGGCGGCAATGGCATAGCCGACGAATTTCACGTGTTTCGCCATATGGCCAACCTTGAGACGGTCAACACCTACGAAGGTACCCACGACGTGCACGCGCTGATTCTGGGCCGCGCCCAGACTGGTCTGCAGGCGTTTTTCTAGTGTACCGCAGCGTTCAAAATATGAGAATGAGAGCTCGTCAGTTGGTGTGCAACAAGGCGAAGCTCGCAGACAATGGTTTACCCCCTTATCAAGAGCTTTAACGCAGTTGCGCGCCGACTGACGAACTCCCGCAGGGTCGGTTGATCAAAGTTCTCAGCGCTGGAAAACGAACACAGTTATCAATCACTTTACGAGAATTAATATGAAAATCAGGCGCTTTGAGCAATCGACTCATTCTTATAGTTTGAATGATGTGGTGCACTAGCATGATCGACAGCGCACCAGCCAAAGGCGCATTGACCGGCCTGCGAGTGCTGGATCTGACTCGCGTGCTGGCCGGCCCGTGGGCGACGCAAACCCTCGCCGACCTGGGGGCGCAGGTGATCAAGGTCGAGCGTCCGGATGGTGGCGACGACACCCGCATCTGGGGCCCCCCGTTCATCGGCGAAGATCCAGCCGACAACGCCCACGATGCCGCCTACTACGCGACTGCCAATCGCAACAAACAGTCGCTGGCGATCGATATCGCGTCTGAAAAAGGGGCCAGCCTGGTGCGCGAACTGGCGCTGCAGTCGGATATCTTCGTGGAGAACTTCAAGGTCGGCGGGCTTGCCAAATACGGCCTCGATTACAACTCGCTGGCGCAGGACAATCCCGGGCTGATCTACTGTTCGATTACAGGCTTTGGCCAGACTGGCCCGTATGCGCAACGCCCCGGATACGACTACATCATTCAGGCGATGAGTGGCCTGATGAGCGTTACCGGCCAGGCGCCGGGCACACCAGGTGACGAGCCGATGAAAATCGGTGTGGCGTTATCGGATGTGTTGACCGGTCTGAATTCAACAATCGGCATTCTGGCCGCGGTTAACCATCGCCACACGACCGGCAGGGGCCAGCATATCGATATGAGCCTGCTCGATGTCTCGGTCGCCTCGCTCGCCAATCAGGCACTGAGCTATCTGGTCACCGGCAACGCGCCGATGCGTATGGGCAATGCCCACCCGACCATTGTCCCGTACCAGGTATTTCCAACCGCCGATGGGCACATGATCATCGCGGTGGGCAACCAGCGCCAGTTCGAGAGCATGGCGCAGGTGCTGGGTGATCCGCAGATGGCGAAGGATCCGCGCTTTGCCAACAACATCGCAAGGCTCGAACACCGACAGGAAACCATCGAAGCCATATCCGCCCTGTCCTGCCGCAAGACCACGACAGAGTGGATCGATTTGTTCGGTGCTGCCAACGTTCCGTGCGGACCGATCAACAACATTGATGCGGTGTTCGACGATCCCCAGGTCCAGGCGCGCGGGCTGGCGATCGCCCCGCCGCATCCGCAGCACGGCAGTGTGCCGGGTGTCGCCAATCCGATCAGAATGTCCGAGACGCCACCGGTCTATCACTCGGCCCCCCCGGTGCTCGGCCAGCACACACGCGAGATTCTCAGCGACACGCTGGGTTTGACGGCCGCGGAGTGCGAACAGTTGATCAGCGATGGGGTTTGCGGAGAGGCAAAGACATGAGTGACAGGCAGATAATCGCCGGCGTTGATGTGGGCGGGACCTTCACCGATCTGCTGATCTTTGACAGCAGCGGTGAGATCGTACTGGGCAAGACCCCGACGACACTGGACAACCAGGCATTCGGTGTTATGAATGCGCTGACGGGCAGCAATGTGGATATCGCCGATCTCGACATCATCATTCACGGCACCACCACGACTACCAACGCGGTGCTTGAGCGCAAACTGGCGCGCACCGGCATGATCACCACGCGCGGATTTCGCGACATCATCGAACTGGGGCGCCGCACGCGGCCGCAGCCCTATGGCATGTTCGGCGAATTCACACCGATCATTCCGCGCAAACTGCGGCTGGAAGTCAGCGAACGCGTGGATGCATCCGGCGAAGTACTCACCGCACTCGATGAACAGCAAGTGCGCGATGCCGTGGCGCAGCTGCTCGAGGCGGGCTGCGAATCACTGGTGATCCATTTCCTGCATGCCTACGCCAACCCGCAGCACGAATTGCGCGCAGCAGAAATCGCGGCCCAGCTGTGGCCTAACGAGTACATCACCACTGGTCATTCACTGCTCTCGGAGTATCGCGAGTACGAGCGCGGCGTCACCGCCAGCGTCAACGCCGCAGTGCAGCCGATACTGCACAGTTACATCGGCAAGCTGCAGAGCGAATTGTCGAACGCCGGCTATCAGCGCGATCTGCTGGTCATGAACGGCAACGGCGGTATGGTTTCGAGTGCGCTGGTGGCCCGGGAATCGGCCAAAACCGTGATGTCAGGGCCAGCCAGTGGTGTGATGGCAGCGGCCTACACGGCCAAGCGTGCCGGCATCGACAACATCATCACCTACGACATGGGCGGCACCTCCTCCGATGTCGCCCTGATCCTCGACGCCGTGCCGACAGTGTCCCACGAACTGGAGATCGAATATGCCATGCCGATTCACGTGCCAATGGTCGATGTGCGAACCATTGGCTCCGGCGGCGGTTCAATTGCCAGTATCGACGATGCCGGGTTGCTGCAGGTGGGGCCGCACAGTGCCGGTGCGACGCCCGGGCCAATCTGCTACGGCAAGGGCGGCGAGCAGGTCACTATCTCGGACGCCAATCTGGTGCTCGGCCGCCTGAACACCACCACCGTGTTATCCACAGACAGCCCGGTCAGCGTTGATGACATTCGCGCCGCCATCGACTCGCAGATCGCCACACCGCTGGGATTGAGCGTCGATGATGCCGCCGGTGCGATTCTTACGATCGCCAACAACAAAATGGCGGGCGCGGCACGCATGGTATCGATATCACGAGGCCACGACCCCCGCGACTTCGCGCTGTTTGCGTTCGGCGGCGCTGGCCCGTTGCATGCGGTGGCGATCGCCCGCGAACTGGCCATTCCACGGGTACTGGTACCCGCTCGTCCCGGTATCACCAACGCGCTGGGATGCGTGGTGGCCGACGTGCGGCACGATTTCGTCAACACCGTCAATCGGCCGCTGGATCAGGTCACAGACAGCGATATCAGCGCGCTGTTTGCCGCTCAGGTCAGCCGCGGTGAAAGCCTTATCGAAGCCGAATCAGTGGCGATAGAAAATGTTCAGCACATTCACTCCGCCGATATGCAGTTCATCGGGCAAACCCATCTGCTGAATGTACCGTTGCCCTCAGCAAGCGTCAGCGCCGGCGAGCTGCAACAGTTGTTCGAGGCGGTTTATCTGAATCGCTTTCACGTTGAGCTTGCAGAGATTCGCGCCAATCTGGTGAACCTCAATACCACTGTAATCGGCAATCGCGCAGAACTCGATCTGCGCAAACTGATCAATCCGGCCCACCGTCGCGATTCGGCCAATGCTGCTCAAAGCGACGAGCGGCAGGTCTGGTTTCAGAACGCCTGGCACCCCACGCCAGTCTATTTTCGCGACCATTTACCCATTGATGTCTCGATCAACGGCCCCGCCATCATCGAGCAGATGGACACCACCATCGTCATCGAGCCCGGCTGCGTTGCCACCGGCGACCCGGACGGCAATCTCATCATTGAGGTAACACCCCTGTGAGCACCCTGGATCCTGTAACCCTCACTGTTATTCAGTCGAGCCTGCAGCAGGTTTGCGACGAAATGGATCTGAGCTTCTCGCGGGCTGCATTTTCGCCTGTTATCGCTGAGGCAAACGATCGTTCCGACGGCATCTATTCAGCCGACAACGGCGAGCTGATAGCCCAGGGCGCGCTCGGGCTGCCGGT
>CAKZSB010000054.1 GCA_937920585.1 uncultured Granulosicoccaceae bacterium
TCCGGTACAGCGGCCGGGCGACTTTGCGCGCTTCTTCGATATCGGGCAGCAGGGTGGTGAGGCTGGTTTGCATGAAAAGGTGGCGCAGTCCGGCGCGCAGCGCTTCGAAGTTATCACCTGCTGCATGTGCCTTGTCTTTCAGCGCGACAAGATCCTGCAGAAACTCATCGGCAGTGGAGTAACGCGGTTTCAATTCCAGCGGCGTGATTGATTTCGAGGGGGAGGGAATAAGCGGTTCCGGGAGCACGCCGCGCAGTGAAAGCGCCGTGAAGTGAATATCGCGCTCCTGTTGGATCGACTGGCAGAAGCGCAACAGATCGAGCATCGTCGCATTGGCCCCAATGCAAATGATACGGCCACGCGGGCCGAGTTGTTCGGCGATCTGTTCTTCGTGGCCAAACAATTGTGCAAATACGCGCGCGCCACAATCGCCATCGAATCGTTGGTTAACCGGTCCGCCGGTCGCAACATCAATACTGTTCGCTGTGATTGTCTGGCCGTTGTTGAGTGCCAGGTTCAGGCCGTCGCCGGTCGGCTCAATATCGGTAACGCTCGCCTCCACCAGGGCGACATTAATATCAGCAGCGCGCAGCCTGGCCAGTGCATCGGTTGTGCGACGTGCGCAGAAATCACCATAGATCTCTCGCGGTGCGTTTAGCGAGGCCAGTTCGCCACTGGCAAGCCATGGCTCGCCGGCTGCCAGCCAGTCCGGGCGGCGGCCGCGCATTTGCTCGATCAGCCATTCACGATTCTGCGGCATCCACTGCGCAAAGTCCGGATCGACGGCATAGCAGGGTGAATTGAGCAGGTAGGCGTAGCGCCACGGGGCGTCTGCCGGTGCGCGGGCGTAGGCCACGCCACGGCCGAGCGCTGCAACGTTAGGCCCGATGATCGTCAGCGTATCGCCTGCCTGAAGTTGAGCGCTGGCGGCGAACTCGGCTGCGGTTAAGCCGTCACCGACAATCGCGTGATGTGTTGTCATTTTTTTGTACTGACGTCATTTGCGAAAGCGGCGACAAAAACGGGATTTTCCCGCTGCTTTTTGTCGATGCAGGGCATTCAGATTCTATCTGTCGCCCGGATGTGGCACAATAACCGGATGTTCAAAATACCGCACCCGACTGATCAAAACATGCATAAGACACCGCCTGGGCCGGGCGTGAAATTGTGGTAGGCGCCGCGGGCTCACACCGACAAACCGCTGCAGATTTAGTATACGAACGTCTTCACGCTGACATCGTCACATTGAAGTTACTGCCGGGCGAGAAATTGTCCGAAGGCGAAATCGCTCGCCAGCTCGATGTCTCCCGCCAACCGGTTCGCGAGGCGTTTATTCGCCTGCACAATCTTGAGCTGCTGCTCGTACAGCCGCAGAGATCTACCGAAGTTCGCAGGATTTCCGAACGATCCATTCGAAACGCAAGATTTGTTCGGCTGGCAGTCGAGATCGAAGTCGTGCGTCTGGCTTGTGCCCGCGGCATGCAATCCTTTGAAGCTCGTTTTCGCACGAATCTAAAACAACAGCAAAGTGCCATTAAAAGCGGGAACACCAATCGCTTTCAGGAACTCGATTACAAATTTCATCGCCTGATTTGCCAGATGGCTGATTGCGAGCATGCATATGAAACCATTGAATCGAGCAAATCCCAGATCGAAAGGCTTTGTCTGTTAGCACTGTCTGATGCACAAGAGCTCGCGGTTACATTTGAAGATCATTGCCAGCTCGTTGAGTTTATTTTGCAAAAACAGAAAGCAAAAGCAACGTCGGCGATGCGAAAACACTTGCAGCGTTTGGATGAAGTAGTGGAAGCGGTAAAGCGTGAGCACACCGAGTATTTTCAGGTTGAGTAATTTTTTGGTTGAGGGTGGTCGATAGTGCTTGATGTATAGCCATCGACCCTGAACCGTCAGCAGGGATGTTTGCGGGGTAGTTTTGGAATTTGTTCTGGCAGTGAGTTGCAGGATGGCTTAGTGCTGGAAAAATGCAATGTTGAGTTGCACGCTATGCATCCACTCGCTGACGCGTCGGGCTTTCACTGTGCCCGCGTCACCACCGAGGTAGCCCGACACGTGACCGAGGAATCGCTATAGGCGAACATCGCGAGCGATGATTACGCGCACCATGTCCGCAACTCACTATACATCCACTCGCTAACGCGTCGGGCTTCCACTGTGCCCACGTCACCACTGAGGTAGCCCGACGCGTGAGCGAGGAATCGCTAGAGGTAAATATCGGGAGTGATGATTATGCGCGTCATATCTGCAACTCGCTATGCATCCACTCGCTAACGCGTCGGGCTTCCACACGTGGACGTGCCAAAACGCTGTTGCCGGATACTAATTTTCTGCCTCATGAATCAGCCACGTCGGGTTGACTGAGCATCCCTGCTGAGAACAACGCGGCATGCGTTTGCAGTTAAATTTCGCTTGTTTACTTGATCAGTCCACCACGAAAAATTTATTTTGTCGGGACGTTTCCATACCTGACAGCTATGGTGTAGAGTGTCGCCGTCTACCATACAAGTATGGTGTTGAACCAACCTGAAGCAGCGGAGAAAGTAATGGCTGGGCCGACTCAAACATACCCATGGATCGTTCCTGGTATTGGAATCCGAAGAAGAGTACTGGCCGACGACGCGCAGCTTATGGTGGTGGAATTCGAATTCGAGAAAGATGCATCCGGTGCACTACACCGGCATGTTCACACGCAGTCAACTTTTGTTCAATCCGGCGTATTTGCTTTTACCCTGGGGCCCGAAACTTACACGCTGCACGCGGGTGACTCTATCGTTGTTCCATCGAATATGGCACACGGATGTGTGGCGCTTGAGCCCGGGACGCTTATCGATACTTTTACACCTCGCCGGGATGATTTTCTCTAATCACGGTGTCGCAGAAGCCAAACACTCGGGATGGATCCTGACTGTTACGGCCTGAAGTGTTTGCCACAGGTGTTTTTCCTGGATGTTTGTATTACTTCTGGTGGGTAACGGAAAACCAAACGAGAAAAGCCGGGAAGCAGTTTAACAACGGTATAAAACCAAAATTGTGAATTGAGAGTTGAAGCGTGAGGCCATTATTTCTTTATGCAGCGATGTTGGCAGGAGGCATCTCCTGTTCAACTGCGCCGGCAGACAAATCCGGTCAGTATCAAGCCGAGCAATTTGAGGGCAGATGGGTGGTTGTTGGTAACACCTATGATGGTGTCGAGTACGAGGCGAAAAGTGTTGGCGATCGACTGGTGGCAACCGTGGTGACCTCGCTTTCGTGCATGCCGGCCGGGAGTATATCTTTCAACGGAGTGATGAGCGGAGACGAAATTAGCGGGCCTGCCGAATTTTGTGTGGCCGAAAATGAGCGATCAAACGCAACAGTGACGCTGGCGATTCAGAATACGTCCTCGTTAACAGCGCGTGTCTCCCCTGACGGGGGAATTCGACTACCCGGTATTAAACTTGAGCGGGTGATCAGAGTTACACAGTAGCTGTCGTGAAACTCGTTTTAGCAACCCTCATTGCGCAGGTTAAATGGTGGCAGTATGGCTATTGAACTTAAAGCTATCGGCAAAGGAGTAATCCAGAAAGGTGTTCAACTAATGATGCTCGCTACGGGCATAGTACTGGGTTGTTTAGCAGCTTTTATACTTGTTGAGCTTACTGCCGTTCCTATAGGTAATTCCGGTAAAGAGGTAATCAATACTGCTAACGATTCGAAACGTCAGTGGTTTGAGCCGGTTGTGCAGTTTCATTCGCTTTATACGCCCGCTGCGGGCGTATCCTCTTCCTCTGATCCCGATGTCATTCGCAGGAACCTGGAAAAAGTGTCTGATTCAACCAGGCTGCGTACAGCACTCCCGGATTTCAGTAGCGTGGGCTATACCATAAGCCAGGTTGAGGCGCTTGCCTTCGAAGGTAGGCCGCTCGTACGGTTTTTGTATTCAAAGGATGGAGTTGTGCCATTGGCGTTTTGTGTGTCCGGTGCACTCAGAGTTCGCAGCAGCAAGCTAAACATCACTCGCGCCAAGGGGGTAGTGGCGGCGAACTGGACAGAAGGGGAGCGCAGTTTCCTGTTGGTTGCAGACGAACCCGTTGCAGCCATTATGGAGCTACAAAGAATTGTGAGGGGGGCTTTCTCACGTACGTGACAGGCCGCTTTATGTTGCTTTGGTCGCATCCGGGAGTTAACGATGAAATGTCGATCGCAGTTAAAAAGTTGTAGTGTCAGGCTAATTATCCGGGCTGGATCATGGCCAACAGATCAATGAGAAATACCGGCCCGGACAGATCAGCGCTTTGGCAGCCGATCACCTGGTTAAGGTTTCTGGCGCTGCTTATCGTGTTTGTAGTCTGCGCCTACGTGATAATCCAGGTTATGGTGCGCCTGCTGTTGGGTGTGGCGATTGATAGTTCCAGCTCAGTTCGTGATGATCCTGCCCGAACAGCGGTGTCCGGGCAGCTGGTACTTCGCGATGCAGGTAAGCGCGAAACCTGATCTGGCCCGGCGTCACGCGATGAGGCGGTAGCGAAGCAGGGTTGCCACTATACGCCGTTGGCCGCGTCCAATACTATGGTGGCTGGCAAAAACAGGCGTTCGGCTGTGAGCAGAGATCCACGATACGATATCCTATTCGAGCCGGTACAGATTGGCCCGGTCACCGCGCGCAATCGTTTTTATCAGGTGCCGCACTGCAACGGCATGGGGCGTACTCATCCCACCTCAATGGCGGTTATGCGCGGGGTCAAGGCCGAGGGCGGTTGGGCGGTCGTCTGTACCGAACAGTGCGATATTCATCCCACCACCGAGACCGGCCGCGAAGTGCGTCTGTGGGATGAGCGCGACATTCCCACACTGGCCCGCATGACAGAACTCGTGCATCGTCACCACGGCCTGGCCGCAATCGAATTAACCCACATGGGATATCACGCCAATAACAATACCAGCCGTGAAATTCCGATGGCGCCCAGCGCCCGGCCCGTCGATGGCATCAATCCGGTGCACGCGCGCGAAATGGATCTCACTGACATCGCCAACTACCGACGCTGGCACCGCCAGGCGGCACTCAAAGCAAAGCAGGCAGGTTTTGACATCATCTGCGTGTACGCCGGGCACGATCTGTCACTGCTGATGCACTTTCTCTCGCCCCGTCACAACAAGCGCCGCGATCAATACGGCGGGTCAATGGAGAATCGCTGCCGCCTGTTGCGCGAAGTCATTGAGGACACCAAAGAGGCCGTCGGCGATGACATGGGTGTAGTGGTGCGGCTGGCGGTAGATGAATTGCTGGGCGAAAGCGGCATACTCGCCGAGCGCGAGGGCCATGCCGTGATGGATATGCTGGGCGAGTTGCCCGACTTGTGGGATGTCAACTGCAGCGACTGGGATAACGACTCCATTACCTCACGCTTTGCGGAAGAGGGTTTTCAGGAACCCTATACACAGTTCGTCAAGCAACATACA
>CAKZSB010000055.1 GCA_937920585.1 uncultured Granulosicoccaceae bacterium
CTCGACGCGCCTAACAACAACCGCAGTCGACGCAGCGCGAGCACACTGACGGTAATTTCGGTCAGCCGTCCATCGGCGTCACAGGCCGCCAGCAGTTCGTTGGCGGTTTGGGTTTCGGCATCGCGTTCACGTTCGCGACGCTGGCGCAATCTTTCGCGCTCGGCGGCGCGGTTGCGCACCGGGCTGACCGCTCCCCGCTGATTGCGTTCACCGCGTTCACGCAAACTCACTGGCACACGCGCCACCGGCGCCTGTGCCCACTCGGTCTGAGTGGCGACCGGGTCTTCTGCATCTTCAGCCAGCATGCCCAGATGCCGTGACGGAAACAGCCCGAATGCCGCGGCCATCAGTTGCTGTACCTGCTCCGCGTTGTCTGCCGCGTGCACAAAGCGCGCGAGCTTCACCAGATCGTGCCGCCGCGATGCCACACCGGCGCCGACTCGCGACAGGCGGGTGACATTGGCCGTCAATGTGCGAACCGCCGCCAGCGCCTGGCGCGTCAGCGCATCGAGTCGCGAACGGCCATCGATACCGGCGCCGAACCAGCGCATCAGGTGATCCCAGTCTGTGCGTTGTGAACCGCTGCTGTGACGAACCGCCACGGTATCGGCAAGTCCCGCATCGTCGACCCGCGCCGCCAGGCCACTGCGGGCATGGCTTACGATGTTATCGAGTTGCGGTGCCAGTGCGCGTAACTGACTGGCAATCGGGCGTGCCATGCGTTCGATCTCTACCAGTTGCTCGGAGACATAGCCGACCAGTATTTCCGCGAAAAAAGTAATTTCCTCATCGTCGAGATCAAAGCGACTCTGCCACTGATTGATCGATGCAAAAAACTGCGTGATCTCGGTACTGAAGGATTCGTGTGGATCAAACACGGCGCGCACGGCATCGACCACCTGGCCATCGGGCAGTGTGTCGAGGCCACGCTCGCACAACGTATTAAGCTGTTGCAGCGCACGATGAATATCGCGCAGTCGCCCCGCCTGCACATCGCCGACCTGATCGACCCGGTGCAAGATTCCCTCAACGACATCATAGACTTCCTGCCCCGCGCGAGTAATCAGATAGCGATGCCGGCGCCGGTAGTAATCATCCAGGCTCGACGGATTGCCGATTGATGTAGAGACCGCCAGATTTCCCCAGCCGCGCAGACTTTCGAGGCGGTCGGGCACGACAGATTCATCGATGCTCGCATCGATTGCTCGCAGCGACTCGATCACTTCCTGCGGTGAAAACTCGCTGAAAAAAGTATCGGCAAAAACCGATAATATAACTCTGTATTCGCGCCACTCTTCACCACCGAGATAGCGAAACAACAGGCGCGCTTCATCGGCTGAAGCGTTGGTATTGAGCGTTGCAGATTCGTTCATCCCGCTGGATGCTCGTCTGGCCGATTATCAGCCGGCGCTGAATCCGGTGGTGCTAATGCGGCATCCATTTGTACAGACGCCGCAGGCGCATGCGCCAGCATGTCTCCAAAAGTCTCGTGTTCAATATCGACCGGTGCGGACATCCGCAGTGTCTTGCCATCCCAGTAACTGTGCTCGAGCAGGATCGCGCCAAGCGTGGTATCGCGAACGACTTCGGTAATCGCCAGTGCCGGCACACTCGCATGCGTGCCCCACAAACGTTCACTGGTGGCGATAAAATCCAGATCCAGATCAACCAGCAAACCGAACAGCGGTGCATGGTTATCTTCGGAGACTTTGGCAAAGGCATCGTCGAGCAACAGAAATCGCGGCACCGTGTCATCGCCACTATCGGCCAACGCATCACAACTGGCGGCCACCGCGGCAAACAACGGCAGGTACGACACCAGTTTCTTTTCGCCTTCCGACAACGGCGTGCGTCGGTGAAGCGGTTTTTCCGCTTCATTGGCGCGTCGCAACAGCACATCCATCTGGTGCCACGAGCGATAGTCGAACACGCGGGATATCAACAGCCGATAGGGCGCATCGGGTTGCAACCGGCGCTCTTCCTCCAATGCTGCGGCCAGCGCTTCGCGCAAGGTGGCTTCCTCGGTCTCGCTGCGCAGGTCTGGACGCTTGCCAAGAATATTGACGGTCTCTGCCACCGCCGGTTCCAGATCACGCGATTGTCGCCAGCGCAATCTCACCCCGATGCCGTGCGTTGACGTCACACTGCCGAGTCGATCGTTCATGCGATCGATCAGGCGTTTGGCGTCGAACATTTTTTCGGCCACCTCGCGGGCGATCAAACCCTGCAACAGATTGCGCAGCGCCTGATCCTGTTTTTCCGTCAGCAGTGCCTGCAGACGATTGAGTTGCGTGTGAACCGCCGCCAGCGACCGGGCCAGTGGCATCTGCCCCAGTGGCCCGTTAACGATAATAGCCATCGGCATTTGTGGATCGGGCTGTTCGTCCTCGGCATCCCATCCGGCGCCAAGCGTATTGCGCCGCTGGCGCAGCGACTGGCGCACGCTATCGGCACTGGTTTCAATTTCAGGTTTGGCGGGAACGCTATCCTGCAATGCTTTGACCAGCGCATTCAGGCCGTCGCTGTCGGCGCTATTGGGTGCCGCTGCCACTTCTGCTGCAAGCTCACTACCTGTGCCTTGCGATGTGGCCTCGGTGAACAGTGCATCGAGCAAACCGCGCACTTCGATCACGCGCCGCAGGTGTCGCTGCTGTGTACTACAGCTGTGTTCTGCCGCCTGCTGCGCTGTACGGCTGTTATCGACATCATTCAGACGTTTTTGCGTCTGCGTGATCGATGCATCGCGTTGCTGCTGCGCTGCGGGCAGCGCCCGCTCACTCTGCCCCCTTTGTTGTTCGAGCTTGCCGATTTGCTCAACCACCGCGCGATACTCCACACCGAGTGTCGACTCTAGTGTGTCGAGCCGGGTGCTCTGCTCGTTATACACACGCTCAGTGTTTGCATGTTGTTCAAGCGCCTGTTGCAGATCCTGTTGTGCAATGCGCAACGAGGCGACTGCCTCTTCCCAGCCACGACACGCTCGGGCCACGGCATCGGCGCTGCGGCTGGCCAGCTGTGTCGCCGTGCTGATCCGCTTGAGCGTCTCCTGCAGTCGTTGCAGACCATTGCCATCGACTGGCAAACGATGGGTGCGACATAAACGATGCAAGGCTTCGTCAGCGGCATGCAATTGTTTTTCCGCATCGTTAACCGCTCGCTCCATGCGGGCCAGACGCTCGCGCGCCTGATCCAGTTCTTCTTCTCTGGCAGTGGCTACCGCCTGTGCTTTTTCCACTGTATCCAGTGTGGGCATGGTGTTGCGCAGGGTGTCCAGTGCACTGGCGAACGCACGGGCACGAGCCAGTTCCTCTTCCAATCCGGCGAGTGCCTCGCTGGCCTGTTGCAATACAGCCGCCGCTTCGCGACGTAACTTTTCTAACCGCTCGCGTCGCGCGCTAACGCCAATGTATTCGGCCGTGAGCTTTTGGTGCCGACCAGCCAGCGCACCCAACACAAAGCGGCCATCGGTGGTCACCGTGGTGTGATGTTTAATGTTCCAGTCGGTGTTGATCGCGTCGAGCACTGCATTAACCTGGCCCTGATCAATACCGCAGCCCTGTGGTATCGCCGGGCGCAGCAGCGTGCCGAGTGAGCGCTCCGCACGCGGGCCGGCAGTCGCCAGCAACTCGCCATCGATTAGCACATCACCACTGGCCGTTACCGTGGCAGAGAGCAAACCGCACGCCTCCATCGAAGCTTCCAGTGCCGCGCGTTCTGTTGCGCTTACGTGCTCGCAAAAGTCGACCAGATCGGCAAGGCTCAGACCATCTCGCCGTTGCCACGGCAGGCTCGGGATGTCGGGCTCGGTCAGCGCATTGAGGCGATCGACTTCCTGCTGCGCCTGATCGCGCTGCAGGCGCGCCTCACCCATGCGCGCATCCAGCACTGCCACCACCTGCTGTTGTTGAGCGCAGGTATTTTCAAGCCCCCTGAACAGATGCATGCGCGCGGCCGGCAGATCTGCGCCAATACTTGCCGTATTCAGATAGACCGCTTCGATAGCGGGCAATCCGCTCGGTGACTGTTCGGCGGCAATCTGCACTCTGGCACCTTGCATCCAGCCCTCCAGCGACTGGGCGAATTGCGTTCGAGCTAGTGCCAGTGATTCACGGCCCTGCTCGAATCGAACGGTTGCCTCCTCTACCGTTTCCAGCGCCTGGCTTCGCGCCGATTGCGCATCACTCAGCCCGCGAGACGCAAGCTCGACTTTGTGAATCTGCTCGCGCGCGCTATCGACATCGAGCTGTCGTGCCAGGGCGGCAGCATCCAGCGTTTTTAACTGCGCCACGACCGCGCCGGAGTCAAACTGTTCCAGCGCCTCGTTAACACGCTCGGCCGACGGCGCTCCCTGCAGTTGCAATGCCTCGCGTGGGATCGGTGTGACCACCGCCGGCGCGACATCGACATTCGCATCCGCCGTGTCGGCTGCTAGTTGCTGCAGTTCGTCGGTCAGTTGCTGAAATTTCTCGTCGCTTTCCTGCTCTGCCCGGCGCACAGTTGCAGTCAATGCAGGCTGACGTTCGCGCAGTTTGGAAAGCCGGGCTGCATCGTCCTGCAGGCGTCGCTGCAGACCCGCCACATGCCGTCGCAGATCTTCAAGCTGCTGGCCTTCCGTATAGGCAGAGGAGCGCTCGAGGGTTTGAATCTGCGCCATGCAATCGCGAACAGCGCGCTCGAGCTCGGAAAGCTTTTCGGTGGCCTGTTGCTGTTCGGTTTGAGCGGATGCATGAGATTCCTGTGCAACACTATGCTCGCGACGCGTACGCCTGATATCCGCCAACACCGTTTTCGCCCGCGTCAGCTCTCTGTGCAACTCATTCACCACATAGTTGCGGTACACGGTGCTGACCGCATCCAGCCCAACCGCGGTGGTTTGCAGATCGCCGACATTGCGACGATGTTCATCCAGATCGTCGAGCGGTCGGGCCGCCTCCAGCAGCGCCTGATCCGACAAATTAGGCAACGCCGCCACCAGATACTGCGGCAAATCCAGATCCACCCGATCCCCCACCCGCGGACTGCGCACGGTATTGATCAGATCGAGAAACGATTGAATGTCGGCGCCCGCGTACAATCTGCGCGCTACCTCGTGGCGATAGTCGGCGCGGCGATCATGGGTAAAGACCGGATCGGGCGCGATGACGGTGCGTAACGCATCGACCGACAGTGGCACCTGGCTTTCAACAAACTCGAAATCGATGCCCGGTCGGCGCTGCGTCAAAAACCACCAGGTATTAACGGTATCGGACGAGCGATTGGCCTTAATACCGCAGCCGATTGTTAGCGTTTCTAAATCGGTATCGGCCGGGTTGTCGGTATTATTGGCGTCGCTGTTGGCGCGGGCAAATTCCAGCCACAGATAGCCGACCGGCTGTTTTTCTTCCCGACCCGACAACATCCACGACCTAAGCACCCCGGTCTGCTCACCAGCCGCATCAATGCCACGCGGTTTGCCAGTCAGCAGAAACGGCAACAACATATTCATCGCCGTCGACTTGCCGGAACCATTGACACCACGCAACAGCAAACGCCCGCCTCGAAAAGTGAAGACGTCGTTCTCGTATTGATAGACGTTGGCTATGCCGGCGCGATGCAGCTGCCAGCGGTGTGTGAATGCCATAGGTGCGATGCTGTTCAGAACGAACGCATAATAACAGCCTGCGACACCAGAGCGTTCTACAGGTTCTCGACTTTCGTACCAGCAGGTGACGCCCGGGCGAGCACTGCGCTGCCATGCAGCTGGCCCGGAGTCTCACCGGAAGCCCGACGCGTCAGCGAGGTGAGCCAGTATCAGTTGAAAGGGCCTCGCTTACGCGTCGGGCTTCCGTGATCTTCGAATGATCGCGATGGCCACTGGCGAGTCTGTCAACAGCCCTCTCAATTTAGACGCCCGGTTGTCACACGACTATCCCCGTCTCACCGGAAGCCCGACGCGTCAGCGAGGTAAGCCAGTATCGGTTGAAAGGGCCTCGCTCACGCGTCGGGCTTCCGTGATCTTCGCGGTGGCCACTGGCGAGTCTGTCAACATCCCTCTCTATTTAAATGCCCGGTTGTCACACCATTATCCCCGCCTCACCGGAAGCCCGACGCGTCAGCGAGGTGAGCGAGTATCAGTTGAAAGGGCCTCGCTTACGCGTCGGGCTTCCGTGGAATTATCCGCCAGTATGAAATCCGCTGCGCGATCGGCGATCATCATCGTTGGTGCGTTAGTATTGCCGGATACCAGCGCCGGCATCACCGAACAATCCGCCACTCGCAATCCCTCCACACCATGCACACGAAGTTGTGAGTCGACCACCGAATCTGCCGATAGCCCCATGCGGCAGGTACCACTGGGGTGAAAGATGGTGCGGGCCTGTTCGCGAATGGCATTGTCCAGGCTGTTGGAGCCCGCAACAGAACTGACATCCCGGCCGGGCCAGATCTCTTCGCCCACCCAGTCGCGCAATCCGGGTTGCGCATAGATCTCGCGCGCCAGACGAACGCCACGACGCAAAGTATCCAGATCCGTCGCTGACGACAGCGCCGCCGAATCAAATTTGGGTGCCGCGCCCGGGTCTTTCGATTGCAAACCCAGTCGCCCGCGCGACTCGGGCCGCATCGTCATGGGGTGAACCTGCACGGCATGAAACGGCAGCGGAGGCTGGCCGGGCAAGCCTGGTGCAAACGGCGCAAAGTTGTATTGCACATCAGCACGTCCATCGCCTGTGGTATCGGCACAGGCGCCCGCCTGCAACAGATTGGACATCAATAACCCGCGCCGAAACGCAAAGTAGTCCAACCCGTGCCGCAAAGCAGCAAAGCCACGGTCGGCACCATGCAAACCTTTCACGTCTTTCAATCGGCGCGTCACCGGCACGCCAACGTGATCCTGATAGTTGCGGCCGACCTGTTCAGATTGCTGCACGATTGTAATGCCATGACGATCCAGCTCATCGCGCGGGCCCACACCGGACAGCATCAGCAAAAGCGGACTGTGAAAACTGCCAGCAGACAACACAATTTCACGCCGTGCTGTCAGCAGTACATCATTGCCCTGCTCGTCTTTGGCTTCTACTGCACTGACGCGACGACCGTTAAAAACAATGCGGCACGCCATGTGGCCCGTGAGCACCGTGAGGTTCTCACGCTGGAGCGCCGGCTGTAAAAAGCAATGCGCCGCCGATTGACGCTGGCCCTGGTATGCCGTCACCTGATACCAGCCCGCGCCCACCTGATGCTCGCCATTAAAATCATCAGTTGCCGGTATTCCGGCGGACACCGCCGCATCGACTATGGCCGCAGTCACTCGGTGAGGTGTTGCCGGATCGGCAACGATTAACGGACCATTAGTACCGTGATAGGGATCACCAAGGCGCTGGTTGTTTTCCTGCCGCTTGAATACCAGCAGCACATCCTTGTACGACCATCCATCGCAACCATGAACTTCTTGCCAGTCATCATAGTCGCGTGCCTGACCTCGCATGTAGATCATGCCATTAACCGACGAGCTGCCACCGAGCACACGCCCCTGCGGTACCGGAAAGGGCTTGTCGTTCAATGAAGGATCGGGTTTGGAGACTACGGCATCGGCGTCTTCACTTTGCAGTGCCTTGAAAAAGGTAGCCGGGATATGAATCCATCGATTGGTATCGCGTTTGCCGCGTTCGAGCAACAGCACAGTGCAATTGCTGTTAGCCGAAAGCCTTGCCGCCAACACACAACCGGCAGCACCGCCACCGACGATGACGTAATCGAACTCACGTTTTTCGGTCATAGTTTTCTGATGAGTTCTGGATTCAGCGCAACAGGCTACATTGTACTGTGATTGACAGCATAATCACCGACTACCCGCCATACCTCCAAACCCGTCATGCCGGGCTTGATCCGGCCGCCAGATGTTTTCCACACTTAAACCGCCGCTTACTGTAACAGCACCCAATCGCAGCACTAACACCTGGATACCGTGTACCACAGCAAGTCCACCATGACGTAAGCGCGGTATGACGGCCTGATGGCCTCCTATGGACCAGATCAACACCAGCACGCCCACTACCCCCAAACCCGTCATACCGGACTTGCTCCGGTAACCAGATGTTCACACGTCCGAAGCGCCTCCCATACGCCGCCTACTAATCTAATCACCCGGAATCAGGATTGCCCCAAAGGGTAGCCACAGAATAGACCGCCATGCCTGATAAGATATCTGATTCGATCCAGACCCCGCCACAATGACAAAAACCCCCACAATGAAAGCCGTAGTCACCACCGGCAACGGCGGCTACGACAAGCTCTCGTACCGCGATGTACCCATACCCACACCCGGCCCGAATGATGTTCTGCTACGTGTGCTGGCCGCCGGTATCAAT